>JBKDZN010000125.1:0-22412 GCA_047971245.1 Acidimicrobiales bacterium | reverse complement strand
CGTCCGGAACGCCTCTGCTTCTGGGGGGTAGTCGAGGTCCATGCCGCCCATGTTGACCGGCCGGTAAGGTCAATCACAACCACGCGCCCCACCAGACCCGTAGGAGGTGGCCGATGGCGGCGGATCCGGCCCCCGACCCGGGGGATACGAACGGAGAGGATCTGGTCGTCGGCGACGACGGCCGGGCCCGGTGCCGCTGGTCGGCGGGTTCGGACGACTACATGGCCTACCACGACCACGAATGGGGCCGGGCCACCGACGATGAGCGGACCCTGTTCGAGAAGCTCTGCCTGGAGGGCTTCCAGGCCGGGTTGTCGTGGATCACGGTGCTGCGCAAACGGCCCCGGTTCCGGGAGACGTTCGCCGGTTTCGACCCCACCCTGGTGGCCCGGTTCGACGACGACGACGTCGAACGCCTGCTGGGCGACGCCGGCATCATCCGCCACCGGGGCAAGATCACCGCCACCATCGCCAACGCCCGGGTTCTCAACGCCCTCCACGCCGACGGTCGGAGCCTGGCCGAGATCATCTGGTCGTTCGAGCCGCCCCGCCACGACGCCCCGGCGTCGTTCGCCGCGGTGCCCGCCGTCACCCCGGGGTCCGAAGCCCTGTCGAAGGCGTTGCGCCGGCTCGGGTTCCGGTTCGTGGGCCCGACCACGGTGTACGCCGGCATGCAGGCCATGGGCCTGGTCAACGACCACCTCGACGGATGCTGGATCCGGGACGCCTGTGAGGCGTCCCGGCACCACCTCGGCCGCCCCCTACCGGGGTAGCCGGCGGCGACGGTCAGCTCGAGCCGAGACCGACCCGCACCTCGGCGTTGGCCCATGCGGGCCAGCGGGACCGGCTCTTGGCCGCCAGCTTGTGCATCAGGGCCACCGCCCCGGGGTCATCGTCACCGGGTCGGGTCTCGATGACCCCGTCGGTGATCATGGCGTCGATGATGGCCCGGCCCAGGTCGGTGCGGACGATCGTGAGGGTCCAGTCGGTCTCGTCGCCGATCCCGCCGGTGGAGATGTCTGCGTGTTCGGCCGCGAAGTCGGGGCAGTGGTTGCAGCCTTCCCGGGTCCAGGCGTGGCATTCCTTGAGGTTGATCTCGTGGTAGTCACCGTTGCGCATCCACACCTGGAACACGCCCTTGATGTTCATCTTGACGATCTCGTCCTTGGCCAGGCCGTACTTCAGCCAGAACAGTTCGTCGAACAGGGAGTCGTCGAAGCTCTTGGAGCACAGCAGCCCGATGTTGAGCTTGATCGGGCGGGAGACCTTGCCCACCCGCCGGTGCCACATCACCGGGGCCACCGACGTCTGGCAGCTCATCCCCACCAGGGCCAGGTTCTCCAGGCCTTTCTCCATCGCCTCGTCGAAGGCCATGGTGTTGGCCGAGTAGGTGTAGCGGCTGCCCGCTCCGGACAGGACCTCCTCCCGGTTGGTGGCGACCCCCGGCGTGGCCTTCCAGCCCGTACCGCCCCCTTCGAGCATCGACACCAGCGCCCCGTCGATGATGCCGTTCTCCAGGCACCAGATCAGGATGGCCGACACCAGCCCGCCGTCCTGACCCGTCTCGTAGACCTGGTTGTCGACCGCCCGCACCAGCAGGATGTCCTTGTAGATACCGGCCAGTTCGTCGGGCTCCCGGGTCCGCCCGAAGAGGTGGTCATCGGCCTCCACCTCCCAGTCACGGAAGCGGGGGCAGGCCCGGGTGCAGGAAGTGCAGCCCTTCTCCCCGTGGATGCAGTTCGACGCCCCGAGCTCCTCCTCCAGGTGGAAGGGCCGGTAGGCGCCCGGCTCGTGGCGGTAGCCGATCACGTCATGGGGGCACGAGATCACGCACCCGGCGCAACCGGTGCACAGCCCGGAGGTGACGACCACGTCGTACAGCTCCTTCCATTGAAAGCTCCACCGCCCGGTGGTCCCACCGGAGGTCGCTGGCGTTGCTGCGGTGTCGGTCATGGGCCGAGGCTAGCCAAAACCCGGACCACCGGTCAGGCCCCGGCGTGCGGGCGGGCCTGACCGGCTCCGACCCCGGGCTAGAGGGGGCTAGAGGTCGGCCTCGGCCACCAGACAGTCGGCCATGATCTCGGCCATGGCGTCGGGAAGAGGGGCCACCGGATCGAGGATCAGACGCTGCTCGGCGTCGGCGAACTGGTCGTACGGGATCGTCCGTTCGACCCGGTCGTAGGTGCACTCGCAGACGTCGCGCACCACCCGGGGGTCGAGGTCGGGGTCGGTGCAGGCAGCCAGGAACGCCTCCTTGCCGGCGTCGCTGTAGCCGACCGCCTCGTCCTCGTCGGATCCACAGCCGGCCAGGACCGACCCGGCCAGCAGCACCACCCCGGCCACGGCCACGAACCGGCTCCGGCGGAGCGGCGGACCCACCGGGCCACGGTGGGGTGGGGGTGGCATGGTCATGGGGCGAGCTCCAGCAGTTCACGCGCTCGGGCGAACACATCATCCAGCATGTCCTCGGTGAGGCGGCCCGTGAAGGTGTTGTGCTGGCTGACGTGATAACTCCCCAGCAGGGTACGGCCCGACCCGACGGTCACCTCGACCCCATGCCCGAACCGGGGCCGGGGTCGGAGGCCGAGCACGTCACAACAGCTGGCGAACCCGAAGGCGCCGAGGGCGACGACCACGACCGGGTTCACCAGGGCCAACTCCCGCTCCAGGTAGGGCCGGCACCGGCGCCGCTCCTCGGCGGTGGGCCGGTTGGCGGGCGGGGCACACTTCACCGGCGAGGTGACCAGGGCACGGTTCAGCACCAGGCCGTCGTCCCGATGCTCGCTCCTCGGCCGAGAGGCGAACCCCGCCCGGTACAGGGCTCGGTAGAGCCACTCCCCCGACTGATCGCCGGTGAACATCCGCCCGGTGCGGTTGGCCCCGTGGGCGGCGGGGGCCAGACCCACCACGAGCAGATCGGCAGCCGGATCCCCGAAGGCGGGAACGCCCCGGCCCCAGTAGGTCTCCTCGACGAAGGCGGCCCGTTTCGTGACCGCCACCTCCTCCCGCCACGCCACCAGACGGGGGCAGCGGACACACGACGCCACCTCGGCGGCCACCGCCCTGAGGTCGTCACCCCCGACGGGCGGGAGCGAATCGGGCCGGTCGGACCCGTCGGTGCTGGTCGGGGGTTCGGAGGGCACGAGGTCGAACGGTAGATACCGTGGACGGCAATGCCTAGTCCCACCGCCCCGAAACCGACGGTGGTCCTGATGGTCCGTCACGGAGCAACCCCGACCACCGGCCAGGTTCTCCCTGGTCGGGCGCCCGGCTTGCACCTGGCCGACCGTGGCCACACCCAAGCGAAACGGGCCGCCGAGCGCATCGCCGCCCTGAAGAAGCCCCGCGCCGTGGCCGTCTACGCGTCACCGATGGAGCGCACCCAGGAGACCGCAGCGCCCATCGGGGCTGCACTCGAGCTCGACGTGATCACCGACGACGGGCTGCTGGAAGCCGACTTCGGGTCCTGGACGGGGCGCAAGCTCAGCGAGCTGATGAAGCTCCCCGAGTGGACCACGGTGCAGCGGTACCCGAGCGGGTTCCGGTTCCCGGAGGGCGAGTCGTTCGTGGAGATGCAGCGCCGGATCTGCACCACGATCCAGGGCCTCGTGGCCCGGCATCCGGGCGAGACGATCGTGGTGGTGTCGCACGCCGATCCGATCAAGGCCGCCGTGGCCGACGCCCTCGGCACGCACCTCGACCTGTTCCAACGGATCATCATCGGGCCGTGCTCGATCTCCGCCGTGAGCTACACCCCCACCGGACCTGCCGTGCTCGGGGTCAACTCCACCGGTGATGATCTCGCCGATCTCGTCCCGGGGTGAGTTCATGAGCGAGTCGTACGATTTCCGACACGTCACCCATTTCACGGCCGGCACCGAAGGCCGGCCGGGGCAGCGTATCTTCTACCTCCAGGTGGGGGACGAGTCGGGCCATGTGTCCGTCCGGCTGGAGAAACAGCAGGTTCAGGCGCTGGCCCAGTTCCTGCGCAGTGTGCTCGACGAGCTGCCGTCGCCCGGCACCGTCCGGGACGACCCGGTCCCCATGATCGAGCCGGCGCTCGCCGCCTGGACGGTGGGGCAGATCGCGGTGGGGATCGACGAGGCCGACGGGAAGGTCGTCCTCGTGGTCGACGAGCTCGTACCCGAGGACGACGACGTCGACCCGGACGACCCGCTGGCCTCGGTGTCGGATGGCGCCCGCATCCGTGCGTTCATCAACGCCGACCAGGCCAGCCGGTTCATCGCCACCTCGGAACAGCTCATGGCCGGGGGGCGGCCACCGTGCCGCCTGTGCGGCCAGCCCCTCGACCCCGACGGGCACACCTGCCCCCGGCTGAACTGATCCGGGGCCGTGAACCGCCCGAACCGGACCGTCTCGGGGGTGGCTGCGTGACCGCAGCATCGGCCTTCGACCTCCCCGTCGACCAGCTGGTCGAGCTGCTGGAGACGGGCGACATCGAGATCGAGGGCCGTATGCCCCGCAGCTCCAACGCCACCTTCCTGGTCACGGTGACCGCCGACGGTGACGGTGACGGTGCCGGGGCGGCCACCGTCGGCCACGAGGCCATCTACAAGCCGGGCCGGGGGGAGCGTCCGCTCTGGGATTTCCCCCCCGACCTCTACAAGCGGGAGGTGGCCGCCTACCGGCTGGCCGACCAGCTCGGCTGGGCGGTGGTCCCGCCCACGGTGATCGCCACCGGCCCCTACGGCGAAGGGTCCCTCCAGGCCTTCGTGCACGCGGACTTCGCCCACCACTACTTCAGCCTCCTCGACGAGGGCATCGGCACCGACGATCTCCACCGGCTCTGTGTGCTCGATCTGCTGGCCAACAACACCGACCGGAAGTCGGGCCACTGCCTGCTCGGCCGTGACGGCCGGGTGTACGGGATCGACCACGGCCTCGCCTTCCACGCCCAGTTCAAGCTCCGCACGGTCATGTGGGACTTCGCCGGCGACCCGATCCCCGACGAGCTGTTGGCCCCGGTCGCCCGCCTGGTGGCGGACGGACCCACGGTGGAACTGGCCGCCCTGCTCGACCGGTTCGAGATCGACGCCCTCGTGGCCCGGGCGGCGGCGGTCGTCGACCGCGGCCGGTTCCCCGACGACGACACCGACGGTCACCGCTACCCCTGGCCCCTGATCTGATCCTCGTCGGAACCGATCGGGGCCGATCGGGCCGTGTTCCCGTTCGACGTCCACCGGTTCGTATCCGGCGCGGTGCAGGACCGAGAATGCGGGCATGACTGCAGCCAACGATCCATCGCCGACCGCCCGACCG
This sequence comes from Acidimicrobiales bacterium, assembly GCA_047971245.1. Taxonomy (GTDB): domain Bacteria; phylum Actinomycetota; class Acidimicrobiia; order Acidimicrobiales; family SZUA-35; genus CADEDH01. The sequence continues at coordinate 17,132 of JBKDZN010000125.1, read as the reverse complement.
ACCGCCCCGCCCGACGACGACCCGTCGGCCACGGCCACCGAGCCCCCGGTGTGGGAACGGGTCCGGTTCGACCGGCCCGGCCCCGGCGTCGGCCGGGTCACCCTCACCCGGGCCGACAGGGCCAACGCCCAGGACTACCGGATGCTGTCCGAACTGAACCAGGCCTTCGACTTCGCCGCCGCCGATCAGGCCACCAAGGTCATCGTGCTGGCCGCGGAGGGGAAGCACTTCTCGGCCGGTCACGATCTGGCTGACGTCACCGACATCAATGACCTGCCCACCATCGGCACCCAATGCCATTTCGACGCTCCGGGGGCCGAGGGATACATGGCCAGGGAGGCCGAGATGTACGTGGGGTTGTGTTGGCGGTGGCGGAACCTGGCCAAGCCCACCATCGCCCAGGTCCAGGGCAAGGTGATCGCCGGAGGCCTGATGCTGGTGTGGCCCATGGATCTGATCGTCTGCTCCGAGGACGCCACGTTCAGCGACCCGGTGGTGGCGTTCGGCGTGAACGGCCACGAGTACTTCACCCACCCGTTCGAGGTCGGGGCCCGGCTGGCCAAGGAGATGCTGTTCACCGGGCGCGCCCTGTCGGCCGCCGAGGCCCTCCAACACGGCATGGTGACCAAGGTCGTCCCGGCCGACGGGTTGGAGGCCGCCACCCTGGCCCTGGCCGTCCACATCGCCAGACGGCCCCTTTTCGGCCTGACGCTGGCCAAACAGTCGGTCAACAACGCGCTGGACGCCATGGGGATGTACACCGCCATCCAGTCGGCTTTCGGGCTCCACCATGTGGGCCACAATCACAACCGGCTGTTGTTCGACCAGATGGTGGATCCGAGTGGGATCGAGGTGGTCAGGGCCGAGGCGTGAGTCCCGGCCGGGGGGCGGGGACCGAACCGGGAAACAAGGGTAGTTGAGGGTTATCATTTGGCCATGATCGACTGTGACGCCGCCCGGGTCCTCCGGGACGACGGCTACGACGCGGTACGCGCCGCCTATCCCCCGATCCTCAACACCGCCCAGGTAGCCGAACTGCTCGACCTCAACGCTCGCACCGTGCTCAACATGGCCGGCGACGGCCGGCACCCGGCCAGCCGTTTACCCGGGAGCCGGAAGTTCCATTTCGTCCTCGACGACATCATCGAGACCCTCAAGGCCAACCGGGTGACCACCAGACCCTGACCGCCTTCCACCGCCCCTCCGCCGGGCGGCTGCCCCCCGATCGGACGCGGGGAGGTTGCTCACCGCCCTCCCGTGCCCCGCAACTAGCATGGCCAACCACCCGCGTCGGTGTCGCCGCAGTAGCCGTGGAGGGCAGCAGCAATGAACAGCAGGATCACAGGTCGTGGGGCGGTCGCGCCCCCAAGGAGACCCGGGCGCCTCTGGATCAGGATGTCGGCCGCCGTCGCGGCCTGCGTGGTGCCGGTGGTCGCCTGCGGTGACTCCGGCTCGACCACCGAGAGCGCCGATCAGCTGCAGAGCGAAACCACGGTGGTGACCAGTGACGCCACCGACGACGCCACCACCGATCAGGGCGATGAGGTGGAGGCGGGCGACACCGCGCCCGACGGTGGCCCTACCGACGACGCCGGTAGTGACGGCGCCACCGGTGTCGCCACCGACGAGGAATCCCCCCTGGTCGTCCGGGTGAGCGGGGGCGTCCTCTATATGGAGGGCCGGATCGGCAGCGAGCAGTCCCGGCAGCTGATGGAGCTCAATCTGACCGTCGTCATCGGCGACGACATCCCGATCGTCAACAATCTGGTCGTCGACGAGACCGTGCCCGAGTTCCCGGCCGGGGCGCCGGTGGTCATCGAGGACGTCATCCTGTTCGACACCGCCTCGGCGGAGATCCGCGATGAGTTCAAGCCACTGATCAACGCCGGAGCCAAGATGTTGATCGCCCTGCCCGAGCTCAGTCTCGACATCACGGCCCGGGCGGACTCCGTGGGCCCCGACGACCTGAACCTGGTGTTGTCGCAGGAGCGGGCCCAGGCGGTCAAGGACCATCTCGTGAGCCAGGGAGCGCCCGAGGATCGGATCACCACCACCGGCCTCGGCGAGGAAGGTGCGTCCGCCGGCACCTCCGACGACGAGCGCGCCCTCGACCGCCGAGCCGAGTTCTACTTCAACGCCGACCAGCCCATCACCTCGGTGGCCGGCGGCGGTGGCGACGGCTGACCCCCGGGTGGGCGACCATGGACCGCCATGCTCGCCCACGGATCAGCCGATACCATGACAGTTCTGAACTGAGCGTCAACCCGACCACACCAACCACGAGTGAGGGCTACGCCGTGGATGGATCCGCCGTACATCCCGGTCGTCGCCGCGGCCGGGGAGGGAACCACCTCCCAACCGCCCATGCCGCCCTGCTGGTGGCATGGCTCGTTGCCGTGCTGGCGGCGACCGGTTGCACCGATGGCCAGGTGTCGGGGGCCAGTGCCGGGGACACCCAGCTGCGGAGCGAAACGTCGGCCGGCCCGGCCTCGGGTGGTGAGCCCACCGGTGCCGGCTCGGCCGCCACAACCACCAGCATCGATCCGGCTCCGGCCGGACCGGGCACGGCGGAGGAGCCGGTGGACATCTCCGACGGCAGCGTCCGGTGGGCCCGGATCTCGGGTGGCACCATCTACCTGGAGGGCCGGACCACCGACCAGGCCGAGATCGAGCGGTTGTTCGCCGAGGTGAGCCTGGTGGCCGGGGACGTGCCGGTGGTGAACAACCTCGTCGTCGATCCGTCGAGTCCCGCATTTGTCATCGGATTCCCCATCTACATCGAGGACGTGATCCTCTTCGACGTGGACTCGGCCGAGATCCAGCCCCAGTTCATCCCCCTGCTCGACATCGGGGCCCGGTTGCTCATCGTCCAACCGTCGTACACCGTCACGATCGAAGCCCACGCCGACGCCACCGGCCCGAGCGACCACAACCTGGCCCTGTCCCAACGTCGGGCCGACGCGGTGAGGGACTATGTCGTCGCCGCCGGCGTTCCCGAGGATCGGGTCATCGCCGAGGGCTTGGGCGAGACCGGCGCCGAGACCGACGCCTCACCGGAGCAGCAAGCGGCCGAGCGCCGGGTCGAGTTCTTCTTCAACGAGCGCCTGCCGACCGAGGCCCCGAGCCCCGGATCGGACACCGACGCCGGGCCGGACGCCGACGCTGACGCGGCGCCGCTCCCGCCCACCACGGTCGGCGACGGCTGAGGAGCCGGGCCACCGGGCCGCAGCCGGAGCGATCTGATCGCCCCCGGGCGGACCGGGAGGTGACCCTCACCAGTGGCGGAGGTCGATCGCCCACCGGTCGACCACCCGGTCGGCCTCGGTGACCCAGAACTGCCGGTGCTTGGCGACGGTCGGGTCGATGTGGGCCGGGATGAGGGCGATCCGGTCACCCACCTGCGGCATCGGTTCGCCGTCGGCCGGGCCCAGGGTGGTGTGCTCGTCGGAGCAGAACCGGACCTCGCCCCCCATGGCGATAGGTTTGCCGTGGTCCATGCCGAACGCCTTCAACCCGGCGTCCACCACGAACCAGCCCTTCGGGTGGACCGACAGCACCGAGGCCACCACGGTGACCGCGGTCCGGAACGGGACCTCGAGGGTGGCGTACTGGGCGTCCATCAACAGGTACGAGCCGGCCTGGATCTCGGTGGCCCAGGTGTTCACGGCGTAGGTGCCCGTCCCACCGGCGGACACGATGTCGCCACCAACCTGGTCGTGCGCGCTGAGCAACCTCGTCATGGACCGTTCCACGCGGGAGCGGCGCTCTTCGGGGTCGGCCACCATCATCAGGTGCCCCTCGTAGCCCATGACCCCCCGCACCTCGAGCCCGGCGGCCCGGGCCCGGTCGGCGAGACGGCCGGCATCGTCAACCAGGCACCCGCAGCGGGGCAGGCCGACCTCGACGTCGATCAGGACCCGGCGGACGCCACCGGCCGCGGCCGCGTCCACGGTGACCTCGGAGTCGACGGCCACGGTGATGTCGGCGCCGCCGTCCACCAGGACCCCGAGCCGGGCCGTGTCCAGGACCTCGTTGGCCAGCAACAGGTCTTCGTCGATCCCAGCCGCCACCAGGCCTTCGATCTCACGGATCGTGGCCGCGCACAGTCGTCGGTGGCCGGCGTCGACCAGGCGCCGGGCGATCGCGGTGGCCTTGAACGCCTTCACGTGCGGCCGGAGCGACGCCCCCGGTCGAGCCTCGGCCATCGTGGCCAGATTGGTCTCGAAGGTGGGCCGATCGAGCACCAGGGCCGGGGTCGGGAGCTCGTCGACGGTCCGGGGATCAGGTCGGCCCGTGGCCGGCGCGTCGGCACTCGTCACCCCGCCACCATAGACCGGGTGACCGGATCGGCCCGGGTTCGGCCCGGTGGCGCGGTCCGGACCGTCAGGCCACGGTCTCGTCGGGATCCGGGCCGGTCTCCGGCTCGGGCCGCGCCTCGAGACCCCGGCGATGGCCGAGATATTCGAGCCAGCTGACGAGGAGCCGGTACATCCCGTCGGCCCCGACGACCATCCCGTCGGGGGCGGGGAGTTCGACCGGCCAGACGACGGCGGCCCGGTCCTGCCAACCGCCGAGCCCGCCGTGGCAGCCGACCAGGCCCTCGAAGGCGGCCACCTCACCGAGATCGTCGAGGAGGCTGTTGACGTAGACGTCGGGGGTCTCGGCCATCGTGGCCGCCCGCAGCACGAACTCGGGTGCTTCGGGGCCGAACCGGGCCAGCGGGTCGTCGCCGATCACCGTGCCGTCACGGACATGGTGTTCGCCTCCCGCCCCGATGACGACCGGGCCGTGCTCGTCGGTGTCGACCACCACGAAGCCGACACCGGGGTGTGCCACCAGTCCGGGGATGAGCCCGGGGAACCGGTCCAGCAGTTCGTCGAGGGTGAGCTGATGGTCCTCGCCGGCCACGTAGACCAGACCGAGGTTGCCGGACCCGAACACCAGGAATCGGTCATCCCCCGACCCCCCGTCGTCGTCGGTGGTGGCGGGGGTGCCGACCTCGGCCGGGGCGTCCACGGTGGCCCCGAGGGTGCCGGTGTCGGTCCCCACACCGGCCCGGACGCGCTCGGCGGCGTCGAGCGCGTCGACCTCCCCGAGCCGGCGGCTCGACAGACGATCCGACGCCCGGCCCACGGCCCGGCCGAGCACGGTGTCGGTCCGGCTGGACCCGACCAGCATCGAGTTGATCATGCCCTGGGCCTCCCCGACGAAGGCGCTGCCCTCGACCCTGACCTCCGACAGCCGCTGCACCACCGCCGCGAGGTCCTCGCCGTACCGGTCGGCGAAGGTGGTGCCCTGACTCTGGCCGTGGTCGGACAGGACCACGACATGGTAGGGACGGGGCGCCTCGCTGATGATCTGTTCGAGCTGGCCCAGGACGTCGTCGATGCCCTCGAGGGCCGACAGGGCCTCGGGCTGCATGATCCCGGTGTGATGGGCCACCCCGTCGTAGTCGACATAGTCGACATAGATCGAGCGCCGACCGGCCAGGATGGCGTCGCCCACCATGCTGGTGTTGAGGTCCCGCATGACCCCGTTCAGGGCGGCCCGCTCGAAGGTGAAGTTCCAGCCCCGATGGCAGCGGGGCTGGACGTCACGGCGCCGGGCCCGGTTCGACTGGAACCGCTCCCGGACGATCTCCGAGACCGACCGCGACACCGATCGGGCCAGACCGGCCGGTGAGGCCAGGAACTCCGACAGGGCGGTGCGGGTGCTGCGGTCCTGCTGCATCCGGTGGACGGCGCTCATGGTGGCGTAGGCCACCACGGCATCACCGGTGAACAGGTTGCCCACCGACACCCCGTCGTCGGCCAGCAGGCCCCGGCCGTCGGAGTGGCGGGCCTCGATGGCGGCGGCGTCCCGGGCCCGGTTGGCCACATAAACCCGGCCTTCGGCCCGGTCGACCCAGCGGAAGGCCGGCACCCCGTCGGTGGTGCCGTGCAGAATCCCCAGCTGGCTGGCCGGGGTGGTGGCGGGAAGCTGGGGCCGCCACTCGGCCATGTGGTGGCTGCCGGACCGGATCCAGCGGGACATGGTGGGCAGGGTCCCGGCCCGGATGCCCCACTCGAGGACCGGGTAGGGCACCCCGTCGGCCTGGACGAAGACGACCCCCGGCACGTCCGGGTCGTCCACGGTGGCCGGTGAGCGGCGGGCCCGCCGGATCAGGCCGGCGATGACCGCATCGTTCGTGCCCGCGGTGCCGAGCCACACCGCCAGGGTGGAGCAGCCGGCCACCAGCCAGGAGGCGGCAAACGCCGACCAGAAGCTCACCTCGTCGGAACGACCGAACCGGAGGGTGAGCCAGATCAGGAGGGCTTGGCCGAACAGGCCGATGAGGATCGAGCCGGCCCAGCCGAGCAGGACGGCACCATTGATCAGCAGGGGCCGGAACAGGGTGCCGACGACGGCGACCATGAGGGCGACCACGAGCGACTGACCCCAGCCCCCCACACTGAACCCGGGGATGACCAGGGACGCCAGCCGGTAGCCGACGGTGGCCCCGGCCAACGCCAGCAGGCCACGCCCCAGATCACCGATCCGCAGCACCCATCGCTCGTCGTGCCGGCGATCAGGGGGTCGGCGCTCGGTTCCAGCCACACGTACTCCGTTCACTCGAGATCAGCCCGGCGTACCGCCGGCGGCCGTCCCCCGGCCTGCCGCTGCCCGGGATCGCACCCGGTCGACCCGAGGCGACCCAGCGTACGCTTGTCCCGTGCAACCCGGCAGCTCCTCCTCGTCCCCGGACCCCGGCTCCCTGCGGGTGGCCTGGCTCGGCCACTCGACGGTCACGATCGAGCTCGACGGGACCCGCCTGCTCACCGATCCGCTGCTCGAGGCCAACGCCGGCGTGCTCCGGCGCCGCTACCCGGCCCCACCCCGGGAGCTGTGGCAGGACCCGGACGCGGTGCTGATCTCCCACCTCCACCATGATCACGCCGAGCTGTCGTCGCTGCGGCTCCTGCCGCCGGTGCCCATCCTCACCTCGCCGGGCAACGCAACCTGGATCCGTCGCCGGGGCCTGCACGGGGTCGACCTGAGCGACGACTGGGCGTCCCCCATCCCGGGCAGCGCAGTGGAGTTGCAGCTCACGCCGGCCATCCATGGGCACCGCCCGATGCCCCATCGCCCCAATGAGGCCAACGGGCAGCTGGTGCGGGGGTCGCGATGGCGGATCTGGGTGGTGGGTGACACCAGCCTGTTCCCCCGCATGGTCGACATCCCCGATCTGCTGGGCGGCCCACCCGATCTGGTGGTCGTCCCGATCGCCGGCTGGGGTCCTCGCCTGTCGGAGGGCCACCTCGACCCCCACGACGCGGCCGAGGCCTGCCTCCGGTCGCGGGCCCGCCGGGCCCTGCCCGTCCACTGGGGCACCCTGCACCCGCCCCTGATGGATCGGATGTGGTCAGATTGGATCGAGCGTCCCCTCCCCGAGTTCCGCCGGGCCCTCGCCCACACGGCCCCCCAGTGCGAGCTGATCGATCTTCGACCTGGTGACGCCTGGGTCGGCAAGGCGGCCTGAACCGGGAAACCCGTTAGGGTCCGACTGTGCATGTGGTGGTGATCGGAGCCGGGCTGGCCGGGTTGGCGGCGGCCGTCGAGCTCGACCGGCGGGGTCACGACGTGGAGGTGCTCGAGGCCGCGGATCGTGTCGGCGGCCGAGTGACCACCGACACGGTGGACGGGCACCTGCTCGACCGGGGATTCCAGGTGGTGTTGAGCGCGTACCCCGAGCTGGATCTCCTGGAGCGGGACCGGCTCGACATCCGGCCGTTCCGGCCCGGGGCCCTGATCCGGGTGGACGGTTCGTTCCATCGGGTGGCCGATCCGTTCCGCCGCCCGTGGGAGGCCCTGGACTCCCTCCGGGCGCCGATCGGCAGCCCGGCCGACAAGGCTCGCATCCTGGCCCTGCGCCGGTCGGTGCGCTCGGGCTCCCTCGACGACCTGTGGACCCGGCCGGACCAGCCGGCCATCGACCGCCTGCGCGACCTGGGGTTCTCCCCTCGCATCATCGAGCGGTTCTTCCGGCCCCTGTTCGGGGGCATCACCCTCGATCCCGGCCTGCAGGGGTCGAGCCGGATGTTCGAGGTCGTGTTCCGGATGCTGGCCGAGGGACCCGCCGGCCTGCCCGTCGGCGGGATGCGGGCCATCCCCGAGCAGCTCGCCACCCGCCTGGGCGACCGGATCCGTCTGGGCCACCCCGTGGCCGAGGTGTCGGCGGGTCGGGTGACGGTCGACGGGCACGGCCGGATCGGGGCCGATGCGGTGATCGTGGCCACCGATGCCACCACCGCCCATCGCCTGACCGGGAGCCGTGACCACGGCTGGCGGGGATCGACCACGGTGTGGGTCCGGGCCGGGTCCACCCCGGTCGCCGCACCGATCCTGGTCCTGAACGGAGACCCCACCGGGCCGGTCGTCTCGGTGGCGGTACCCAGCCAGGTGTCCGCCACCTACGCCCCGGCGGGGGCGGTGACCATTGCCGTCGCGGCACCGGCCGTGGAGCCCGGGCTCCCGGCGGCCATGCGGGCCACCGTGCGGGACTGGTGGGGCCCGGAGGTGGACGACTGGGAGGAGCTCCGGGTCGATTCCATCGCCCGGGCCCATCCGGTGATCCCCCTAGGGACACCCCACGACCAGCCGGTGTTGGTGGACGAGGGCGTGTGGGTGTGCGGCGACCACCGTCGGGACGCCTCGGTCAACGGCGCCCTGGCCTCGGGCCGGGCGGTGGCGGCCGCGGTCGACGCCCGCCTGACCTGACCCCGACCGGCCCACGACCCGACCCGAGACCGAACGGAGCGCCGTGCCCGAGTTGCCCGAGGTGGAGACCATCCGCCTCCAGATCGAGCCCGCGGTGCTGGGCCGCCGGGTGACCGAAGCCGGTTCCCACCCCTCCGACAAGTTCCGACCCGCCCGGGACATCACCGGGGCGACGTTCACCGGCGCGGGCCGGCGCGGCAAGTTCCTGCTGTTCCCCACCGACGACGACCGTGAGCTGGTGGTCCACCTGGGCATGACCGGCTCGTTGGTGGTGCGGCCCCACGACGCCGACGACTCCGACCCCTACCTCCGGGCCTGGTGGACCCTCAGCGGCCCCGACGGGACCGACCGGTCGGGACCGCGGCACCGGCTCGAGTTCCGCGACGTGCGGCGCTTCGGGCGGATCCGGGTGGTGCCCCGGGGTGACTACCGGTCGATCCCCGGGCTCATGACCATGGGCCCGGAACCGTTCGACCCGACGCTGGACGGGGCCGGCTTCCACCGGCTGCTGAGCCGGAGCCGGCGGCGGCTCAAGACCCAGCTCCTGTCCCAACGTCCGATCGCCGGGGTGGGGAACATCTACGCCGACGAGGCCCTGTGGCGGGCCGGGATCAACCCCCGGGTGACCCGGATCTCCGAACCGCGGGCGGGCCTGCTCCTGGAGGCGATCCGGGCGGTTCTGGCCCAGGGCCTCGACAACGGGGGCACGACCCTGCGGGATTACCGCGACGCGAATGGCAACCAGGGGGCCAACCAGCATGGTTTGGCCGCGTACGGTCGGGCGGGGCAGCCATGTGTCAGATGCGCAACGGAAATGCGGTCCGCAACCATCGACAGTCGGACGACCACCTGGTGTCCGCTCTGCCAACGCCGGTGAGGGAATACGATTTCCGACACCGGCGGCGCCCATCCCCCCAGGCCAGGGGCCACTTTGGTCGGTTGGCACGGAGACGCGCTGGCCATGTGGCCCGAAACGGGGACATTTGGTGACGAGTCGCGAGCAAGCAACGGCTTTACTGAGGCCGATGGTTGAAGAGGTTCCCGCTATGGAAGAGCTGATGAATCCGGATGAGCGCCAAGCATGGCGACGGTTCCGGTCCGTCAATATCCGGTTGCTCGAGCATCTCGATCAAGAGCTGCAACGACGCTCCCGCCTTTCCCTGACCGACTTCGAGATCCTCACGGTCCTGGCTGAGTCCACGCACCAGCGGGCCCGGATGAGCGAGGTCGCCGACCGGGTCATGGTGTCCCGCAGCCGCTTGACCTACCGGATCGACCGGTTGGAACGGTTGGGGTTGGTTCGTCGTGAGGAGTGCCAGGTCGATCGCCGCGGCCTGTTCGCTCAGCTCACCGACGAGGGGCTCGAGACGATCACCAGTGCTACACCCGGCCACCTGGCCGATATCCGAGCTTGGTTCATGAACTCCATGGACAACGACGAGCTCACTAGAATGGACGCCGTGATGCGGCGTCTCGATGCCAACCTCCCTTCGGTCTGATCGGTCCCCCCGCTATGTGATCGTCGGCCCCGGGCGGGCCGGTCGGTCAGTCGCGGCCGCATTGGAGTCAGTTGGCTGGAGCTCGGCCGGCATGTTCGGCCGAGATGATGACCCGGCCGAGGCCGCCCACCTGGCCGATGTGGTCATCATCACCGTGCCCGATGACGCCATTTCCCCAGTGGCGTCATCGGTTCGTCCGGGGCCCGCCGTGGTGCTGCACACCTCGGGTGCGGCCCCGCTCGACGTTCTCGCCCCCCACCCCCGCCGGGGTTCGGTCCACCCCCTGGTCTCCCTCCCCGATCCCACCACCGGAGCGGCCCGACTCACCGGCGGAGCGGTGTTCGCCGTGGCCGGTGACCCGGTGGCCGCCCGCCTCGTCGAGGACCTCGGCGGCCGGGCGATCCGGGTCGACGACGAGGACCGGGCCCTGTATCACGCCACCGCGGCGATTGCCGCCAATCATCTGGTGGCCCTGTGTGCCCAGGTCGAGCGGCTGGCCGACCAGGTCGGCGTGCCCGTCGAGGTCTACTGGGACCTCATGTCGAGCACCCTCGACAATGTGCGACGGGTGGGGCCGGCGGCCGCGCTGACCGGGCCCGCCGCCCGAGGTGACTGGGCAACCGTCCGCCGACACCTCGACGCGCTTCCCGATCCGGAACGCGACCTCTACCGTGGGTTGGCGGCAGCAGCAGCCCGGTTGGCCGGAACCCCGGTCGACACCGGCCTGCTCCACGGCTAGGGAGGCCGGCGACACAAGTGACGGTGACCATCATCCCCACCATCGACGAGCTCCGTCGGCACCTCGACCGGGTGAGACGGGACGGCGGCACGGTGGGGTTCGTCCCCACCATGGGCTATCTCCACGACGGCCACGGATCATTGATGCGGGCCGCGGCCACCGCGGCCGACACCGTCGTGGCCAGCGTGTTCGTGAACCCGCTCCAGTTCGCACCCACCGAGGACCTCGCCACCTACCCCCGCGATCTCGAGCGTGACACGGCGATCGCCGGGGCGAACGGGGTCGAGATCGTGTTCGCCCCCGCCGACGACGAGATGTACCCCGAAGGCCGGGTCCTCACCACGGTCAGCGTCGGCGAGCTGTCGGCCCGCCTCGAAGGCGAGAGCCGGCCCACCCACTTCGCCGGCGTGGCCACCGTGGTGTCGAAACTGCTCAACATCGTGGGACCGTGCCGGGCCTACTTCGGCGAGAAGGACTTCCAGCAACTCGCGGTGATCCGCCGGATGGTGCTCGACCTGTCGATCCCGGCCGAGATCGTGGGCTGCCCCATCGTCCGCGAACCCGACGGGCTGGCCATGTCGAGCCGCAACGTCCGTCTCGACCCCGACGAGCGGGCGGCCGCCGTGGTCCTCAGCCAGGCCCTCGCCGCCGGCGCCGAAGCCGTCGCCGCCGGGGCCACCGACCCCGACGCGGTGACGGCGACCATGGCCAAGGTGGTGGCCGGCGAGCCCCTGGCCAGGCTCGATTACGCTGCGGTGGCAGATCCTGCCACCCTGGAGACCCCGAGCGCGATCCGTTCCGACGTGCGCCTGCTGATCGCGGCCCGCCTCGGCCCGGTCCGGCTGATCGACAACCGCGGGGTCACCGTCACCCCGCCGAGCCCGTGAGGACACCGTGAACCTGAGAACCGTCCCGGCGATCCGTGCGACGAAACGGCGTCACGGCGCCGCTCCCCTGGTCATGGTGACCGCCTACGACGCCCCGTCGGCCCGGGTGGCCACCGAGGCCGACGTCGACATGATCCTGGTCGGCGACTCCCTGGCCATGGTGGTCCTCGGCTACGACGACACCCTCCAGGTCACCGTCGACAACATCGCCTACCATGTCGGCGCCGTGGTCCGGGCCCAACCCACCGCCCTGGTCGTGGCCGACCTCCCGTGGATGAGCTTCCACGTGTCCACCGCCGACACCCTCGACAACGCCGCCACCCTGATCCGGGCCGGTGCGGGGTCGGTGAAGCTGGAAGGCGGCGCCAAGCGGGTGCCCATGATCGAGGCCATCGTGGCCGCCGAGATCCCGGTGATGGGCCATATCGGGCTCACCCCCCAGTCGGCCAAGATCATGGGTGGGTTCAAGATCCAGGGCCGGGAGGCCGAAGGGGCCCGCACCCTGATCGACGACGCCCGGCGCCTCCAGGACGCCGGCTGCCACAGCATCGTGATCGAGGGCGTCCCCGACATGGTCGGGGCCATGGTCACCGACGCCATCGACATCCCCACCATCGGGATCGGCGCCGGGCCGGACACCGACGGTCAGGTCCTCGTGTTCCACGACCTGATCGGCCTGGAGAATCGGTTCAAACCCAAGTTCGTCCGCCGGTACGGCAGCGCGTTCGAGGACCAGACCGCCGCGGTGCGGGCCTACGCGGATGATGTCCGCTCCTCCTCGTTCCCCGGCCCCGACGAGTCCTACCACGCCAACGACGAGCTCACCGAGGCCCTCGGCCTGTACGGATCCCAGCCGGACCCCGCCCCCACGGAGACCTGAGGTGGCCCAGGTCGTGCTCCGAGCCCCCACCGTCTTCCGGCAGGGGTTCGACCGGATCCGCCGGGAACAGGAGGTGCCGGAGACCTTCCCGGCCCCCGTGCTGGCCGAGGCGGCCCGGGCCCGGCCGGCCACCGGTGACGACGGGCGGCGTGACGCCACCGACCTGACCCTGGTGGCCATCGACCCGGCGGGATCCACCGATCTCGACCAGGCGTTCGGGGCCCAACCCCACGGCGACGGCCACCGGGTGCACTACGCCATCGCGGACGTGGGCGACATGGTCCGGCCCGGCGGGGCGGTCGATCTCGAGTCCCGCCGCCGGGGGGTGACCCTCTACTCCCCCGACGACCGGGCCCCGTTGCACCCGCCGATCCTGAGCGAGGACCGCATCAGCCTGCTCGCCGGCGACCGCCGACCCGCCCTGTTGTGGACCATCGACCTCGACGGGGAGGGTCGCGCCGTCGACTGGCGTCTGGAACGGTCCACCGTGAAGGTGACGGCCGCCGTGTCCTACGAGTGGGCCCAAGGGGTCGTGGACGACACCGGGCCGGGCGGGTCGGACGACGCACCGGTGACCGGCACGGTGGCCCGCCTGGCGGAGATCGGCCGGCTCCGGCAGGCCCGGGAGGCCGCCCGGGGCGGGGTCAGCTTCAACCTGCCGGCCCAGGAGATCGAGGCGGAGGGCGGCAGCTACGTCCTGCGGTGGGACCGGGCTCGTCCGATCGAAAACTGGAACGCCCAGATCTCCCTCCTCGCCGGGATGGTGGCCGCCCGCAGCCTGATCGACGCCGGTCTCGGCGTGCTCCGCACCCTCCCGCCGCCCCGATCCGACGATCTCGCCCGGCTGCGGGCGACGGCGGCCGCCCTCGGTCTGGCCTGGCCGGACGGCACGACCTACCCCGACCTGGTCCGGCGCCTCGATCCCGACCGGCCCGGTGTGAACACCTTCATGCTCCAGGCCACCCGGGTGCTGCGGGGGGCCGGCTACCTGGCCCTGGGCGCCGACGGTCGGGACGGCGGCCGACCCGACCTCGACGACCCCGACGCCCGGCACTCGGCCATCGCCTCGGTGTACGCCCACGTGACCGCGCCCCTGCGCCGCCTCGTCGACCGGTTCAACAACGAGATCCTGGTCGCCCACTTCGCGGGGCGGACCCCACCGGGCTGGGCCACCGAGGCCGTGGAGAGCCTGCCGGCGATCATGAACGACGCCAACCGGCGCCAGGCCGCGCTCGACCGGGCCCAGCTCGACTTCGCCGAGGCGGTGGTCCTGGCCTCCCGGGTCGGGGAGACGTTCACCGGCCTGGCGGTGGACGTGGAGGCCGAACGATCACGGGTCCGGGTCCAGATCGCCGAACCGGCGGTGGCCGCGACGGTGAGGGTCCCCGACGGTTCCTCGGTGCAGCTCGGTGAGCAAGTCGATCTCCGACTCGACGCCGTCGACGTCGATCAGGGGTCGGTCACCTTCGTCACCGGGTGTCCCCGGCCGCCCGGCCGATAGTGGCTACCGTGGGCGCCGTGCGTCGCGCCCTGCTCCCTGCCGTCCTCGCCGTGGCCGCCATGGTGGCGGCCGGCTGCTCCGGCGACGGTGAACCCGAACCGGTGGCCGCCGGTACCGACCCGGCCCAGGTGGCCACCTCGATGATCGAGACGACCATGGCCGCCCGGCTCGACATCGGCCCCCTCGACGGCGGCTGCGACGAGCCGGGACCGCTCGCGGTGGGGAGCACGTTCCGCTGCGCCGCGGTGACCGAGACCGGGGAACCCGTCGACGTGGTGGCCGCGGTGGCGGGCGACGGGCACCTGCAGCTCACCACCACCAACGTGATCCGGGCCGACGCCGTCCCCGCCTTCGAACGGCAGGCGGCGTCGATGCTGAACCAGTACGAGGGCACCAACTTCACCGCGGAGGCCGTGGACTGTGGCGACGGCACCGTCGTGCTCGGCGACGACATGGTGCTCGGCTGCGGCCTGTCCATGCCGGTGAGCGGCGACGTGTACGACCTCACCCTCACCATCACCAATCTCGACGCCCGCCACTTCGCCCTGGCCGTGGCACCCACGCCCCGGGCCTGACCGGGTCCTGACCCGAGACCCCGCTGGGGTCAGGCGTCGTCGGGCAGGGGCGGGCGGGCCTCCACGCAGACGCGGAGATCGAGACCGTCGGCCAGGAGCCGGGCCCGCTCGTTGGCCGAGAACACCTCGACGTCCAGATCGGCATCGACCAGGCGGGGCACCGGCTCGATGACGATCCCGTCGTCGACCGACCGGACCGACACCGCCTTGACCAGGCCACGGCGGCGGCGGTCGAGCCCGATGGCCACCCGCATCAGGCCGGACAGGATCCGCACCGTCCGCTTGGTCGGCTCGTCGAGGGCGGCGAAGTCGGGGTGCTTGTCGCTGGGGCGACTCTTGCGGTGGTAGCGGACGGTCAGGGCGATCAGCTCGATCTCCTCTTCGGAGAAACCGGTGAGCTGGTTGGTGTTGCGGATGATGTAGGCCGAGTGCTTGTGGTGCCCGGAGTGGGCCACCACCAGGCCGACATTGTGGACGATGGAGGCCACATCGAGGAGTTCCCGTTCGGCCGGGCCCAGGCCATGGAGATGGGTGGTGCGGTCGAAGAGCTGGGTGGCGAGCCGGGCGGTGGTCTCGGCGTGTTCGGGGTCGGGGTCGAGCTGGCGGGCCAGGCGCAGGGCGTTGGACCGGCGCAGGTCGTGGAGGTGGTCGTCACCGGCCGGGAACCGGTCGAACAGGACGCCTTCACGCAGGGCGTAGTCGGAGATCACCATCGATTCGAGACCGAAGGCGGTGAAGATCTCGTCGAGCAGCAGGACCCCGCCGATGATGATGTCCTGACGGCGGGCGTCCAGGCCGGGGATCTCGTCGCGCTCGGCGGGGGGGCGGGCGGTCACCGCGTCGACCACCGAGCCCAGTTCGCGGGCCGAGAACCGGTAGCCGTTGAACTGGCGGACCTCTTCACCCCGCCCGGCCGCCACCATCGCCGCCACGGCCTCGATGGTGCCGGAACTGCCGACGGCCACCTCGGGCCGGTGACCACCGAGCTGGCCGGCCACCACACTCAGTTCGGCCCCCAGGTAGCGGCGGCACCGCTGCACCTCGGAGCGCGACGGTTTGCGCTGGGGGTCGTTCTTGAAGAATCGCTGGGTCAGGCGGATGGCCCCGAGGCGGAGACTGCGGGCCTCGATCACATCGGACCCCTCGGCGATGACGAACTCGGTGCTGCCACCACCGATGTCGACCACCAACATCCGTTCGCCGGCCAGGGACAGGGCATGGATCACACCGCGGTGGATCAGACGGGCCTCCTCGTAGCCGCTGATCACGTCGATCCGCAGACCCAGCTCCTCCTCCACCCGGTCGACCAGGGCCGCCCGGTTCTCGGCTTCGCGGACGGCCGAGGTGGCCACCGCGGTCACGTCCGCGCCGAGGCTGCGGGCGGTCTCGACCATACGGGTGAGGGCGGCCACCCCCCGCTCGACGGCCTCCGGGGTGAGGCGTTTCATGTCGCCGCCCCCGGAGCCGAGCCGGACCGACTCCTTCTCGGTGGTGACCACCTCGAACCCACCCCCGTCGGCCTGTCGAGCCACCACCAGGTGGATCGAGTTGGTCCCGATGTCGATGGCGGCGTGCAGGTCGTCGTCGTCGGACGGCGCGGGACGCGGGGCCCCGGTCGGCGAGACGGGGTCGGGCGCTGCGGCGGAATCGCGGTTGTCGGTCATGCCCTGGCCAGTGTGGTTGGCCGCGAGTGGGATCACTACCGGTCG
This sequence comes from Acidimicrobiales bacterium, assembly GCA_047971245.1. Lineage (GTDB taxonomy): Bacteria > Actinomycetota > Acidimicrobiia > Acidimicrobiales > SZUA-35 > CADEDH01. Next base: position 585 of record JBKDZN010000125.1, on the reverse strand, counting down.
ATAACCTCGTCGGGTGGCCTGGACCCTGCGGATCACCCTGCCCCGGTCCGGGGTCGACCCCACCGGGCCGGGCCCCGGGATCGCCTCGGCCCTGTGGGATCTCGGCACCACCGGGGTGGCGGAGATCGAGCCGACCGGCGGTGGTCGTGAGCTGGTGGCCGGTTTCCCCACCGAGCAGGCGGCCGAAGCCGCGGCCCGGGCCATCACCGCCATCCTCGGCCCGGGCGCCGGCCCCACGGTGGAGCCGGCCGACTCGGGGTGGGCCGACGCCATGCCGGAGGCGACGATCGACCTCGGCGACGGCCGGACGACGATCATCGAGGTGGGTCCGGCCTTCGGCCACGGGGCCCACCCGACGACCCGGTTGGCCTCCGCCCTGGTGGCCGGCCTCACCCGCCCCGGCGATCGGGTGCTCGACGTGGGTACCGGCACCGGGGTCCTGGCCCTGGTGGCCCTGGCCGCCGGGGCCGGCGAGGTGGTCGCGGTGGTGAACGACCCGGCCGCGGCCGCGGTGGCCCGGCGGAACCTGGCCGCCCACCCCGACCTCGGGCCGGGCCGGTCGGTGCTAGCGAGCGGCCCCGCCGA
>JBKDZN010000124.1:0-15727 GCA_047971245.1 Acidimicrobiales bacterium | reverse complement strand
TTGTAGAGATCAGCGAACATCTCATCAGGGAAGAGCCGGTGCCCGTCACGGTGCAGCACCGCGAAGATCGAGTCGTCCGGGATCCGGTCCCCCACGAACCCGGTGCCCTTCAACAAACTCGTCTGCTGCGGGCTCGACCCCGCCGTCACCGACCCAGCCCCAACAGCCACGCGTTCATAGCCGCCAGTCTCCCAGACCACGCGGCTGACGCCGAATCGGTCCGAATCGAAGACGGACACCTCGTCGTGCCACCCCTATCGGCCCAGCCCGAAGACCTTGAGTTCGACGCCGTACGGCGACAGGTTGCCTCGCTGCTCCCCGAAATCGATCTTGTGGACCTCCTCGTCGAAGTCGACGGCTGGTGCGGCTTCTCGACCAACTCACCCACGCCGACAACGCCACCACCCGCACGGGCGAGCATCGGCAACGACTCTCACCCGCCGTGCGTGACCACATCAACCCCTACGGCCGATACGACTTCACCCAACACCACCCCACCGGGCCCCGGACGGCTCAGACCCCTCCGAACGACTTGAAACCGCCCGATTTCGTCCATTTGCTACGGGCACCCGCGCTCCGCCCGTCCCGTTCCGGCCTACCACGGTCCCGTCCGGCAGCGCCGTTTCCGAGACCGTGGTTGCCGATGCCGGGATGTTGAACAGCACCCAATGGTCGAAAGTGGTGCCGTCCCAGGCCGACTCCAGGGCGGCATCGGGATCGTCGACGACGATGACGAGTGAAACCGCCTCGTCCGGTACGTCCGATATCTCGAACGCCGGGCTCACCCCTTCGCCGTTGAGGTGTACTCGACCGGGATGACCCCGGATCTCATGGCTTCGCAATGCAGGTTCATGATCCTCCCATCAAGGAACGTGTAGGCTGTCGGAGCGGAGTCGTGGTACGCCGTGGCGACGCCCGGCTACGCTGCGCCCGATGGAGCGTCACGTGAACCACCGGGGCTGGATCCTGTTACGTAGCATCGAGTCCGGCGACGGAAGCCTGTGCGTCGATCTCTTCGAGGATCCGGAGGGGGGTTTCGGTTTCGAGCATCTCCGCTCGGATCCGGAGGACGGTGGCCGTTGGTCGTCAATCGGGGGCTACGGCGGAGCCCGCTACGAGACCCCGTCCGAAGCCGCCGACGCCGCCCTGGGAGCCGTGGTGTGGTTGGCCGACGCGGCCGCTCGACGCAGCTTGGAGTCCTGGCGCAGCGACCTAGGCACCTGACGGCCGGGTTGCCCGTCACACGTCGTCCGGGGCCGCGAGGTGGCCGGCACCGGCGGTGGCGGCCGCCACGGCCGGGGAGACGAGATGGGTCCGGCCTCCGGGGCCTTGTCGACCCTCGAAGTTACGGTTGGAGGTGGACGCCGCACGTTGGCCCGGTAGCAGCTGATCGCCATTCATGGCGATGCACATGGAACACCCGGGGCGACGCCACTCGGCGCCGGCGGCCTCGATGATCCGATCGAGGCCCTCCCGCTCGGCGGCCGCCTGCACCTGACCTGAACCCGGCACTACCAGCATCCGCACCCCGGGCGCCACACCCCGTTGCCCGAGGACGCGGGCGACCTCCCGGATGTCCTCCAGGCGGCCGTTGGTGCAGGAGCCAACGAACACCAGATCCACCTCGATGTCGGCCACCGGCATGCCCGGCCGGAGGCCCATGTACGAGATGGCCCGCTGTGCGGCCGTGCGCTCCAGCTCGTCCGACATCTGATCGGGGTCGGGGACCACACCGTCGACCGGGACCACCTGCGCCGGGTTGGTCCCCCAGGTCACGTAGGGCACCAGGGCGCCACCGTCGATCTCCACCGTCTGGTCGAACGAGGCCCCGGGGTCGGTGGCGAGCGCCCGCCACTCGACGACGGCCTCGTCCAGCGCCGTCCCCGTCGGTCCGTAGGGCGTCCCGGCCAGGTACTCGAACGTGGTGTCGTCGGGCCCGATCATGCCGGCTCTGGCGCCGGCCTCGATCGACATGTTGCAGACCGTCATCCGACCCTCCATCGTCAACGCCGAGATCACCGGGCCCCGGTACTCGATCACAGAGCCAATCCCGCCAGCGGTCCCGAGGCGGGCCATGATCGCCAACATGAGGTCCTTCGGTGTCACGCCGTCGGGCAGGATGCCAGACACGTCGATCGCCATCCGCCGGGAGCGCTGCTGCGGCAGTGTCTGGGTCGCCAGGACGTGCTCCACCTCGCTCGTCCCGATGCCGAAGGCCAGTGCGCCGAAGGCACCGTGGGTGGAGGTGTGGCTGTCGCCGCAGACGATCGTCATGCCCGGCCGGGTGAGGCCCAGCTCCGGTCCGATAATGTGGACGATGCCCTGGTTGGGGTGGCCCATGGGGAGCAGGGGGATGCCCGAGCTGCGGCAGTTGGCGTCTAGCAGCCGCATCTGCTCCAGCGCCAGGTCGTCGGCTCCCAGCCCGGTCGGGTCGGTCGAGACGTTGTGGTCCATCGTGGCCAGGGTCAGGTCCGGCCGGCGGACGCTCCGACCGCTAGCCCGGAGGCCCTCGAACGCCTGGGGTGACGTGACCTCGTGGACGAGGTGGAGGTCGATGTAGAGCAGGTCCCTGCCCGACCCCTGGGAGGCCACAACGTGCCGGTCCCACAACTTGTCATAGAGTGTCTTCGCTTCGATGTCCACCATCGTTCCCTTCGAGATGCCTGCGTCGGCGCCGGTCCGGCCCTACTAGAGAGGGGGGAGCGCCACTCGGGGCGGGCCCAGGTCCTCCTGCTTGGCTCGGAGCACAGTCAGAGCGGCGACGAGCCTCGCCCTGGTCTCGGACGCCCGGATCACGTCGTCGAGCTGGGATTTGCCGGCCGCGAGATAGGGGTTGAGGTGCTCGTCCCGGTACGCCGCGGTGAGGGCGTCGCGGATAGCCGCCGGATCCTCGGCGGCTGCGATCTCGCGCCGGTTGATGATCTCCACCGCCCCCTCGGCGCCCATCACCGCGACCTCGGCCGACGGCCAGCCCAACGAGTAGTCGGAGCCGATCGACCGGGAGTCCATCACCACGAACGCTCCGCCGTACCCCTTGCGCACCACCACCTGGAGGCGCGGCACCGAGGCTTCGCAGTAGGCGTAGAGGAGCTTGGCCCCCTCCGGATCATGCCACGGTGCTCCTGGTCGACCCCCGGCAGGAAGCCTGGCACGTCGACGAAGGTGACGACGGGTAGACCGAAGCAGTCGCACGTCCGGATGAACCGGGCGGTCTTCTCCGAGGCGTCGATGTCGACCGTCCCGGCGAGCACCTGGGGCTGGTTGGCCACGACCCCGAACGAGTGGCCGTCGAGGCGGCCGAGGCCGCAGACGATGCTGGCACCCCAGCCCGAGAAGCACTCGACGAACTCCTCGTCGTCCAGGACCGGCCGCACCACGTCGACGATGTCGTAGGGCAGGTGGCCGCCGTCCGGGAGGACCCCGTCCAGCTCGGGGATCTGCCGATCACCCGAGTCGTCGCTGGCGAAGCGGCGCGGGACGGTGCAGTTGTTGCCCGGCAGAAAGCTGAGGAGCAACCGGACCTCGTCTAGGGCCGCAGCGGGATCGGACCAGGTCGACACGCCGAGACCCGCCTGGCGCCGCCCACCAGGAGGTGACCCGGCGCCGTCCGCCCCTTCGATCGAACCGTCGCCGCCGAACACGACGAAGTCGGCGAGGGCGGCGAGGATGGCCGGCGGCCCGGCGACGGGGCTGAGCACGGCGGTGACCTGGGGTACCACCCCCGAGGTGCGGGCCGCAGTCCGGAAGACGGCCGAGTAGTGGCTGACGTCGGTGTCGTGCGGCGGGCTTGAGCTGCCGCTGCTGTGCCCGAAGACACCGACCAGTGGCGCACCGATCGACCGCGCCGTGTCGAAGGTGCGCACCAGCTTCCTAGGGTGGGTTCTCGACGCCCGACCGACCGAAGGAGTGGGTTGATGACTGCCTCAGCACTACCCGTCCCCCTCACCGGTCGCGCCGCCCGAAGGGTCTGACCGCCGGCATCGTCCGGCGGGCCACCGGTTCGTTTCGTCACCCACCGAACCCGAATCGACCCTCACGGAGAAACCCATCATGTCCGTTCCGGATTGGCTCGTCACCGAGCCGTACACCGACCACCCCGTCGGGCCCGTGCGCTCCGGCAAGGAGGCCCAGATCGACCTGATCGAGCGGGTGGACGCCTCCGGCGAATCCACCCGCAGCTGCCTGTTGGCGGTGAACCGCTACCTGCCCCGCCAGGTCACCGCCAAGGGGCCCCTCGAACAGGCCGGCCTGCAGCGGGCGTCCACCTTCCGCCACGACGTCGAGTACCGGGAGGGGCGCCAGTTCCGCAAGTCCCGCGACCGGCGCGCCATCGGCCGCATGACCGCGTACGGGAAGCGCCTCCTCCAGGACCGCTGGACCGGTCACGAGTACGACGTCATGTCGACCTTGTGGCAGGCCGGTGCCCCGGTGCCCTACCCGGTGTCGTACGAAGAAGACCGCTAAGTGCTCCAGTACCTGGGCGATCTCGATGGTGCGGCGCCCCAGCTGGCCCGGGCCCGGCTGGACCCGACCGGACTGGCCGAGGCGGCCCGGCAGATCGTCGACGGTCTCCGGGCCGTCGTGGCGGCCGGCTACGTCCACGGCGATCTGTCGGCCTACAACCTGTTGTGGTGGCAGGAGCAGGTGTGGTTCATCGACTTCCCCCAGGCGGTCGATCTGGCCGCCAATCCCCTCGCCCTCGACTACCTCCACCGTGACGTCCACAACATCGCTCGCTGGCTGGACGGTCGGGGTCGGGCCATCGACCCCGAGGCGGTGTTCGCCGAGCTGGTGGGCGGGGCGTTCCGCTGACGGGGCCCTCCCCCGCCGACCGGACCACCGCTGCTCCGGGAACAGGATTCAGTCCTGTTCCCGGAGCCGGGTTCGGCGGTACCATGATGACGATGGGGACCGACCACACCGAGACACACGACCTGGTGGCCGGCCGCCTCCGGGCCACCGGTCAGGTCTACACCAAGGGCCGCCGGGGTCTGGTGGAGCTGTTGGCCGACACCGCCCGCCCGGCCACCGTGGCGGAGCTGCTGGATCTCCGGCCCCGCCTCACCCAGAGCTCCCTGTACCGCAACATGACCGATCTCGAAGCGGTCGGGGTGGTGCAGCGGGTGGTGGGCAGCGACGAGCTGACCCGCTTCGAACTGTCCGAGGACATCATCGGCCACCACCACCACCTGATCTGCGTCGAGTGCGGCGCGGTGGACGACTTCGAGGTCCCGGCCCGGACCGAACGCAGCCTGGAGTCCGCCCTGGCCAAGGCCATCGAACCGTCCGGGTTCCGGCCCACCGGTCACCGTCTCGACGTCCTGGGAACCTGCGCCCGCTGCTCCTGACCGCCGTCGTCGGGCCACCGGTTCCGGCCTGCCCCCACGAACTTCGGCGCCGCGAAGGCTCGCGTACCGTTCCTCGCGTACGTTGGGAGAATGCTCGATCCCGATCTTACCGAGGACGACGTACGAACCGCGATCGGTGATCTGGATGCTGCGGTACGGTCACGCGCCGAGGAGGCGTGGATGGCCCTCACCGCCGGCACCGGCCCGGGCACCGTGACCCGGGCCGGCCTCCAGAACTGGTTGTGGTGGTTGCTTCCCAAGCGGTCCAACTCCGTGGACGCCTACGACGAGTGGGTCGCCATGGCCGACGCCGCCGCGATCCTGTTCGACCAGCTTCACGCCCACTCCTACGCCGCCCTGTGCCGATCGGAACGGACGGCTCAGGTCCTCGCCGCGTGGGGCACGTCCAACAGTCAGGGTCGGCAGGCGAGCCGGCGCGCCATGGCGGCCAGCCCCGTCGAACCACCCGATCTCGACGATTTCGCCTGGGGGACGGTGTTCAGCGGCTGGGAGAACGCGGCGCGAACCGCCGTCGAGGCCGCGCTGGAGGCGGCGATCATCGACGGCCGGCTCGATCCGAGCGCCCGCTCCTGGCGCCGGGTGGCCCGGCAGGTCTGCGCCGAGGCGCTCGATGCCGATCATCCCAGCCGCGTCGGCCAGAGCTGGAGGACCCTGGTGCGCACCGAACGGGCCGAACAGTGGGCCGCCGGGTCGAGGGTGCCACCGACCAGCGTCGATGCTCGCCGCCAGGTGGCCAAACGGTTCCTCAACCCGCCCTCCCGTCCCGATCCCGCCGCCGTCGCCCAGCCGCTGGCCCTCCTGACCTGGTTCGCCGTCACCTGCGCGGAGGGTGTCACCCTCACCGCGTCCGGCTACCTGCCCCGCGCCCTGGTCGCGGAGGCGGCGGAGCGGTACGGATGGTGGGATTGGGAAAAGCCTCCCCGCAGCGAGGCCGACGTCTGGGAGCTCCGACTGGTGCGGAAGGTGGCGGTCGCGCTCGGCGTCGTCCGGCTCCGGGGACGGACCCTCAAGACCACCAAGGCCGGGGCCACCCTGACCGATGACCCGTTGCCGTGGTGGCCGAAGCTGGTACGGGTCGGCCTCGCCCCCGACCCGTACCGGGACGAGATCTTCGAGCTGCTGATCCTGGCCCTGATCGACGGCCGGGTCCACCGGATCGACCGGCTGGCGTCGGTGATCGGCGACCAGCTGGCCGCCGGGGGCTGGCAGGCCGACGGCCAGCCGGTGTCGGCCACCGACCACGGCCAGAACCTGTACATGGCGTTCAACCCCTGGCGGGTGTGGGGCTACATCACCTACCGGTCGGCCCGCTGGGAGTCGTCACCCAACGGGCCGCGCCGGGTCGAGCCGGCCACGGTCCGGATCTCGCCGGCGGGTACGGCCGCCGCCGACGTCTGGCTCCACGACCGGATCACCGGCCCCCGCCACGAACCGTGACCCTCCCCCGCCGTCAGGCGGGGACGGAGCTCCGCACCAGATGGTCGAAGGCGCTGAGGGCCGCGGTGGCTCCCGCCCCGGCGGCCACCACGATCTGCTTGAACGGCTCGGTGGTGCAGTCACCGGCGGCGAACACACCGGGAACGGAGGTGAGACCGCGTTCGTCGACCACGATCTCGCCCCGGTTCGTCCGTTCCACGGTGTCGCCCAACCATTCCGTGTTCGGCACCAGCCCGATCTGGACGAAGACACCGGCCAGGTCGACCTCGTGGCTGGACCCGTCGGCCCGATCCGTGTAGCGGAGTCCGGTCACCCGACCGTCGCCCAGGATCTCGGTGGTCTCCGCGCTGCGGATGACCGTGGTGTTGGTCCGGGCAGCCAGGGCGTCCTGGAGAACGGCGTCGGCCAGCAGCTCGTCGGCGAACTCGATCAGGGTGACGTGGGAGGCCACGCCGGCCAGGTCGATGGCGGCCTCCACCCCCGAGTTGCCACCCCCGATCACGGCGATGTCCTTGCCGGCGAACAACGGGCCGTCACAGTGGGGGCAGAACGCCACCCCCTTGTTGAGGTGGTCTTCCTCCCCCGGGACGTTCAGCCGGCGCCATCGGGCACCGGTGGCCACGATCACCGCCCGGGAGCGCAACGTGGCCCCGGACGCGAGCGGCACCTCGATCAGCCCGTCGGGCCCGGCCGCCGGTACCAGACCGGACGCCTGTTGGGCCGCGTGCACGTCGACGCCGAGGGACCGGGCTTGGGCGTCGAGGTCGGCGGCCAGGCGGGGGCCTTCGGTATGGGCCACCGACGGGTAGTTCTCGATGGCCAGCGTGTCGAGCAGCTGGCCACCGATGCGATCGCAGACGATGCCGGTCCGGATGCCCTTGCGGGCCGCGTAGGTGGCCGCGGTGAAGGCGGCCGGACCCCCACCGACGATCAGCACCTCGTAGGGGTCGAGACCGTCGAGCGCGGTCGCCCGCTCGGCCTCGTTGCCACGGTCCAGTTTGGCCAGGATGTCCTCGACCCCCATACGGCCCTGGGCGAACGGGACACCGTCGACGAAGACCGACGGGACGGCCAGGATCTCCTTGGCCTCGACCTCGTCGGGGAACAGGGCCCCGTCCACCATGGTGTGACGGATCCGGGGGTTCAGGACCGACATGGCGTTGAGGGCCTGGACCACGTCGGGGCAGTTCTGGCAGGTGAGCGACACCCACGTCTCGAACTGGAAGTCACCGTCGAGGGCGCGCACCGCGTCGGCCACGGCGTCGTCGACCCGGGGTGGATGTCCCCCGACCTGGAGGATGGCCAACACCAGCGAGTTGAACTCGTGCCCACCGGGGATGCCGGCGAAGTCGACCGACACCGCCGCCTCCCCCTGTGGGGAATCAGCACGAATCACGGAGAACGCGGGCCGTCGATCGAGGTGGTCCCGTCGCTCGACGGTGATCCGGGGACTCAGATCGGCGATCTGCTCCAGCATCTCGGCCAGTTCCCGGGAGGCGGCCGAATCGTCGAGGGCGGTGGCCAGGGCGACGTCGTGGTGGAGGAGCTCGATGTGGTTGGCGAGTTGGGCCAGCAGGTCGGGGGACAGCATGACCGTCGACTCAGATCTTGCCGACGAGGTCCAGGGACGGGGCGAGGGTGGCTTCGCCTTCCTCCCACTTGGCCGGGCAGACCTCGTTGGGGTGCTCCCGCACGTACTGGGCGGCCTTGATCTTGCGGACCAGTTCGGCGGCGTTGCGGCCGATGCCGTCCGCGGTCATCTCGATGATCTGGATGACCCCGTCGGGATCGATCACGAAGGTGGCCCGATTGGCGAGCCCGAGGTCCTCGATGTAGACGTCGAGGCTCCGGGTGAGGGCACCGGTGGGGTCGCCGATCATCGGGTACTCGATCTTGGCGATCGTGTCCGACGAAGCGTGCCACGCCTTGTGGGTGAAGTGGGTGTCGGTGGACACCGAGTACACCTCGACACCCATGCCCTGCAGGTCGTTGTAGAAGTCCGCCAGGTCACCGAGCTCGGTGGGGCAGACGAAGGTGAAGTCGGCCGGGTAGAAGAACAGCACCGCCCAGCGGCCGGCGAGATCCTCCTGGGTGACGTCGATGAACTCACCGCGCTGAAAGGCAGTGGCGGAGAACTCACCGATGGTCGATCCGATACGAGACACGTGGCTCCTTAGATGGGGTAGATCCGGGGTCGTTGACCCTGGGCCGACGACTCGGTCGGCCGAGAGACGCGAGTGGGAAGGAGCCCGTCGGGCCCGTTAGCCGCTCCGCGGCTATGCATCCTAACGGCCGACCCGACCGCCCCCAGTTAGACAGTTGGCACAGCCTCGAATGGGCTCCCCCACGGACCCCGGATCAGGGAAGGCCGGTGTGGGGATGGTCGACCCTGGTGGTGTAGATCGCCCCCTCGGCCCGGCCGGCGACCTCGTCGGGGTGACTGCCGGGGGCGCATAGGGCGAACAGGGTCCGACCGTCGGCTCCGCCGAGGGCGCAGGCGAAGGTCCGGTCCGGCGTGGCCACCCGGTCGGTGACGGCGCCGCCCTCCTCCACCCGTACCACCTGGGAGCCCCGGGCGTCGGAGAACCAGATCCCACCCGCGGCGTCCATCGAGCACCCGTCGGGGATCATGCCGTCGACCGCCGCCCAGTCCCGCCGGCCGGACAGGGCACCGTCGGCCTCGATGGTGAAGGCCACATAGTTCCCGGCGAACGACTCGCCGACCACGAGGGTGGACCCGTCGGGGGTGATGACCGATCCGTTGGGGAAGGCCAGGTCGTCGGCGGCCGCCGACACCGTCCCGTCCGCCCGGACCAGGATCAGGGTGGCCGGGGCGAACTCCTCCCCGGCCTCGAAGTCGAACCCGAAATTGCCGACGTACGCGTCACCGTTGGCCGCGACCACCATGTCGTTGACGTTCCCGGCCGCCAGGTGGCCCAGGTCGGCGTGGACGGTCATCGTCCCGTCGGGGGTGAAGCGCATCAGCCGACGCTGGGTCATGAACACCGCCAGCAACGAACCGTCGGGCATCCAGCCGAGCCCGGACGGCCGGTCGGGAAGGTCACCGTGTTCGGCGACCCGGTCGCCGGCCTCGCCGACCGAGTAGATCGTCCGCTGGTAGAAGTCCGAGTACCACAGTCGGCCGTCGTGCCATCGGGGCCCCTCGCCGAAATCGATCCCGTCCACCAGCCGGTTCCATGTCGTCATCCGATCTACCCTCCGTAGTTCATGCCAGTGTCGCGCAGCAGCAGGGGCACCGCGTCGGCGTTGCGGACGCCGGCGTCGATCACCTCGCCGACCACGATCGTGTGGTCGCCCCGGGCGATGGTGTCGGTGACCCGGCACTCGAACCAGTACGGGGTGGCGACCACCAGCGGCGAGCCGGTGGTGGGGCCCGGTTCCCACCGCTGGCCGTTGATCTGATCGCCGTCCACGGTCGTCGACCGGAAGAAGGCCTTGCCGATGTCGAGCTGGTCGGCCCCGAGCACGTTGACCGCGAACGAGCCGGCGGCCACGGCCAGCTCGGCGGCGCCCCCGTCGGCCTTGAGGCCGGCCATGACCAGGGGCGGCTCGAAACTGGCCTGCGACAGCCAGTTGGTGCCGGCGGCGGCGAAGTCCTCGCCGTTGCGAGCGGTGACGACGTACAGGCCGTAGTTGATGGCCCGGAGGGCCAGCTTCTTCTGTTCTGCGTCCATGGCCCTCAACGTAGTCACTCCCCCACGGGGGGTTCACGACGAGCGGTGACGCCCCGCCGCCGGGCGGCGGACCGGAGGTCGCTTTGACGCCGGCGGGGCCGGTCGCGTTGACTCACCCCATGGCCAACGGTCCTGCTGCTGCCCCCGACGAGGAGATCTCCTACGAGGTGATCGGTTCCGCCGGGGTCCTCACCCTGCGCCGCCCCGAGACCCTCAACGCGCTCACCCTGTCGATGCTGGCCTCGATGGAACGGTCGGTCCGGGCCGCCGTGGCCGACCCGGACGTCACCGCCGTGGTCATCACCGGGGCGGGCCGAGGCTTCTGTTCCGGGCTGGACGCCTCGGCCCTGGCCGCCTTCGCCGAGACCGGTTCGGCCGGTCGCGGCACCGATGGCACCGGCAGCGCCGACAACACCGACGGCGCCGGCTCCGACGACCGCCTCCACGGTCTGTTCAGCTACCTCCTGCTCCAGCCGAAGCCGATCATCGCCGCGATCAACGGGGTGGCCGCGGGCGGCGGATTCGTGCTTGCGGCCAAGTGCGATCTGCGGTTCGCGTCGACCGAAGCCGGTTTCACCACCGTGTTCTCCAAACGGGGCCTCATCGCCGAGCACGGAACCACCTGGTTGCTACCCCGCATGGTGGGGGTGGGCGACGCCCTCGACCTGTTGTGGTCGTCGCGACGGATCGACGCCGTCGAGGCCCACCGGATCGGCCTCGTCCAACGGGTCGTCCCACCCGAGGAGCTCCTGGCCGACGCCGTGGCGTATGTCGACGATCTGACCGCCAACGTGTCGCCCGCCTCCCTGGCCGACACCAAGCGACTCACCTATCGACACCTCGGCCGGCACTACACCGCGGCGTTCGAGGAGGCCGACATCGCCGGGTGGGCGGCCATGGACCGCCCCGACGCCCGGGAGGGGGTCGCCTCCCTGATCGAGCGCCGGCCGCCCCGGTTCGAGCGGCTCGGCACCACCGGGCGACCGGACCACAGCCGATGAGCGACGCCGTCCATCCCCCCGTCCATCCGGCCGACCCCGACCCAGCCGGCCAGGAGGAATCCGAGGTGCTGACCACCCTCGGCGACGGCCGGGTCGTGACCTCCAGCGGGGCCGACGGCCGCGCCGTGATCGAGTTCGTCTGCCGGCCCGAGATGTGCCACTCCGGCGGGGTCGCCCAGGGTGGCTTCGTGACCGGCTGGATCGATTCGGCCATGGCCCGGGCCTGCATCGACCGGTACACCGAGGCGTACTGGATCGCCACCCTGGAACTGAAGGTGAGCTTCTTCCGGCCGGCCCGGCCGGGCCCGGTCCGGGCCGAGGGCTGGATCGAACGGGCCGGGAAGCAGACGGTGTTCACCGAGGGCCACCTGCTGGACCCGGACGGCCAGGTCCTGGCCAAGGCGTCGTCCACCATCCGCCTGGTGCCCGATCGGGCCTGAGCCCCGGCATCGGCCGGTCGGCTCCTCGTTCGGTCCTGTCCCATTCCGGTGTATCTCAGCGAACGGATCCCGCTCCACTGGGTCAGGCCCCGATTGTCCAGGAGCAGCCCGATGACCAACCCAACGCCGCCGGATCTCGAACTCGCCGGAGTGCGGGCCCTCACCAGCCTGCGAGAACTGACCTACGTCAGCGACGGGCACACGATCAGGATCGAGGTCCATCCCCGGGCCCGGACCGTGCAGATCTCCGGGACGGTGGATCCTCCCGACGCTACCCGCGTCCAGCTCCTCGTGGGCGGAGTGATGTTCGCCGCCGACGTGGACGGCACCGGCGGGTTCGTGATCGGCGGGGTCGACCACGGCACGGTGCTCCCCTTCGTCGACCTTCCCGACGGTCGGATCCGCCTGGGCTCGTTCGAGGTCTGAGCACCCGTCCACGGGTCCGGCGGGCTCCATACCCGCCGGCCGGGACGGGTACCATCGGCCTCGCCCCATGCGTGCCTCCCCGTCCGAGGCTGGAACCGGCCAGCCCTTCTATCTGCCGCTCGGCGACGAGGTCGCCGTGTTCGAGGCGGCCTTCGACGCCCGCCTGCCGGTCCTGCTCAAGGGCCCGACCGGTTGCGGCAAGACCCGGTTCGTGGAGCACATGACCTGGCGTCTCTCGGAGCGGCGTGGCCCGGACCGGGCCATCGATCTGACCACCGTGGCCTGCCACGAGGATCTGACCGCCACCGATCTGGTGGGCCGGTACCTCCTGTCGGGCGAGGAGACGGTCTGGATGGACGGCCCCCTGACCCGGGCGGTGCGCGACGGCAACCTCTGCTACCTCGACGAGGTGGTGGAGGCCCGCAAGGACACCACGGTGGTGATCCACTCCCTCACCGATCACCGGCGGATCCTGCCCATCGAGAAGACCGGTGAACGCCTGGAGGCCCACCCGGACTTCCTGCTCGTCATCTCCTACAACCCGGGCTACCAGAGCATCGTCAAGGACCTGAAACCGTCGACCCGGCAGCGGTTCATCAGCCTTGAGTTCGCCTACCCGCCCCCGGACGCCGAGGCCGAGATCGTCCGCGCCGAGTCCGGAACCGACGCCGACACGGCGGCCCGCCTGGCCCGGATCGGGGCCACCACCAGACAGTTGCGGGAACGGGGGTTCGAGGAGGGGGTCAGCACCCGGTTGCTGGTGTACGCCGGGCGCCTGATCACCGGGGGGATCGACCCGCGTCGGGCCTGCCGGGCCGCGATCGTGGAGGCGGTCAGCGACGACGAGGACGTCCAGCAGGCCGTGGCCGACGTCGTCGACGTCATCTTCCCCTGATGCCGCTGCACCTGACCGAGGTCCAACGACCCCTCGGGCTGTTCGCCGAGGCCCTGGCCGGTCGGGTGCTCCACCTCGAGCCGTTCGACGGAGACCAGGGCGGATGGCCGTGGGAGCTGGACCTCCCCCAGCCCGATCTGGTGGAGCTCCCGGCGGTGGCCCGACCCGACGGCGGGGACGCCGACCAGCGCCGCCTGTACCGGATGCAGGTGCTGCACCAGGTGGTCATGACCGAGGCCGACACCTTCGGCGACGACCGGGCGGCCCCCGACCGGTTCGCCGCCCCCCGCCATCCGCTCGTGGTGGCCTCGCCCCACCCGGATCTGGCCGCCGGCCTGGTGGTCATCCTGGAACACCACCGGGTCACCGCCGCCACCCGCCACCGGTACCCGGGCGCCCGCGCCGACCTCGACCGGGCCCTACACCTGGCCCGCGAGCGGTACCGGACCGCCGGTCCCCCACCGGACGAGGCCGGGGTGGTGACCGCCCTGCAGTTGTTCTGCCGGGGGGCCGGGGCCGACCAGCTCCACCGGTGGTGCCCCCGGGTGCCGCCGGCCCTGATCACCTGGCTGATCGAGGTCGTCGCCCCGCTGGCCGAGCCGGCGGCCCGCCTCGAGGACAGTGCCCGGGCTGCGGCCACCATCGCCGCCCGGCTCGGCGCCACCCCCGTCGGGCCCGGAACCGGCGCCGAGCCCGCGCCCCCGGTCGACGGTGCCCCCCTGGCCGGCCCACCGGGCGACGATCCGGGCGAGCCGACCCGGGACGAGGCCGACGGCGACGGTCTCACCGCGGCGGCGGCCCCGCCGGACGGTGACGTGGACGCAGAACGGGCCGACCTGGAGGGTCACCGCGACGCCGGGGCCCTGTCGATCGCCCAGGAGTTGGAGGCCCTGAACGACCCGGAACGGCCGAGGGGTCCCGATCCGCGGCGCGACCCCGTGGCCCCGGTCGGCGACGAACGCACCTTCCGTTACGACGAGTGGGACCATGAGCACGGCCGCTACCTACCCGCCTGGTGCCGGCTGGTGGAACGGAGGATCGAGGGTACCGACCATGACTTCATCGACGGGGTCCGGCGCCGTCACGCCCAGCTCAGCCGCCGGATCCGGCGCCAGTTCATCCGCCTCCGCCCCGAGGACCGGGTCCGGGTGCACCGCCAGGTGGACGGCGACGAGCTCGACCTCGACGCCATGATCGAGGCGATCGTCGACCACCGCAGCGGCACCCTGGCCGACGACCGGGTCACCATCCGTCGCGACCGGGCCGCCCGGGACGTGGCCACCGCCCTCCTGGTCGATCTGAGTGCGTCGACCAGCTCCCCGATCGAGACCCCGGAACCCGAGGCGGCCCCCGACGACGATGGCGACGGCTACGACTACCTGCTGGACCCGGCCGCCGCCCCCATCGGCCCGCCGCCGCGCCGCATCATCGATGTGGCGAAGGACGCCGTGGCCCTGATGTGCGAGGCCCTCGAACAGCTGGGTGACCGGCACGCGGTGTACGGGTTCTCCGGCCAGGGCCGCCTCGACGTGGAGTTCCACGTCAGCAAGGATTTCGACGACCCGACCTCACCGGCGTCGTGGGCCGCCCTGGGGGCGTTGGCCCCGATCCGCTACACGCGCATGGGTCCCGCCATCCGCCACGCGGCCGCCAAACTGGCCGCCCAGGATGCCCACACCCGGCTGCTGATCGTGATCTCGGACGGCTACCCCCAGGACATCGACTACGGACCCGACCGCACCGACCGGACCTACGGGGTGGAGGACACGGCCCGGGCCGTGGCCGACGCCGCCGGATCCGGGGTGGACGCCTTCTGCGTCACCATCGACCCGGCCGGTACCGACTACCTGGGGGCCATGTTCCCCGAGCACCGGTACCTGGTGATCGACGATGTGGAGTCCCTGCCCAGCGAACTGTCGAAGCTGTACCTCCGGCTGGCCCCCACCCCGGTCGGGCGGACCCGGGTCGCTCCCGGTTCCGGTTGACCCCGACCACCGGTGAGTAACACAATAGAACCTTCTTCGAACAAGGGGACGCCAATGCCGACCATCGTGCAGATCAACTTCGGCTGGGACATCGACGAGGACGAGCTGGAACGCCGGTCGACACCCGAACGGGCCAAGATGTTCTGGTCGGTGGACGGGCTCCGGTGGAAGGTCTGGCTGCGGGACCCGGAGCGTCGCGAGAGCGGCGGCATCTACCTGTTCGACGACCGCGCCGCGGCCCAGGCCTATGTGGACGGCCCCATCGTGGAGGCGGTCCGGGCGGCCCCGGATTCGAGCAACCACTCGATCAAGATCTTCGATGTGCGCGACGAGGTGAGCGCGGTGACCGGAGCGCCCCTCGAGGGGCGCATCCCGCCCACCTGACCGGCCCCGCCCCCCAGCGGCACGGGAGGCGAACCGGGCGGCCGGAAATGCCCGGCGTGCATCGGAGCGCGTAGCGTCGGGCCATGGCCTACCCC
>JBKDZN010000123.1:0-16116 GCA_047971245.1 Acidimicrobiales bacterium | reverse complement strand
CGCCGCGTCGACCAGTTCGGCCGTGCGGCCCTCGATCACGTGGGAACCGGCGAAGATGTCGTCGTACTCCAACAGATCGGTCTCGAAGGCGAGGATCTGCTGGATCCGCAAGGACCACTGTTGATCCCACGGGCGGGGCAGGCCGAGGGCCTCGTTCCAGGCCGGGAGCTGGAGCGACCGGGCCCGGGCGTCGCGCGACAGGGTGACCCCGAGGGCCTCCAGCACGATTCGGGGCATGTTGTTCTCCGGCTGGGCCTCGGTCAGGCCCAGGGAGTTGACCTGCACCCCGTACCGGAACCGGCGGGCCTTCGGGTCGGTCACCCCGTACCGCTCCGCGGTGATCCGATCCCACATCCGGGTGAAGGCCCGCATCTTGCAGGTCTCCTCCACGAACCGGATCCCGGAGTTGACGAAGAACGACATCGAGCCGACCACGGTGTCGAACCGCTCCGGGGGCACCTGGCCCGATTCCCTGACCGCGTCGAGGACCCCGACCGCGCAGGCCAGCGAGTAGGCGATCTCCTGGACCGGCGTGGCCCCCGCCTCCTGTAGGTGGTAGGAGCACACGTTCATCGGGTTCCACCGGGGCACATGGCGGGAGAAGTAGGCGAACATGTCGACGATGAGCCGGCGGCTCGGTACCGGCGGGAAGATGTAGGTGCCCCGGCTCAAGTACTCCTTGACGATGTCGTTCTGGGTGGTGCCCCGCAAGGCGTCGCTGGCCACCCCGCCGGCCTCGGCGTTGGCCACGTACAGGCCCAGCAGCCAGGCCGCCGGGGCGTTGATGGTCATCGACGTGTTCATCCGGTCGACCGGGATCCCGTCGAGCAGGGCGGCCATGTGGCCCCGGTGCACCACGGGCACGCCGACCTTGCCGACCTCACCGTCGGCCAGGGGATGGTCGGGGTCGTAGCCGGTCTGGGTGGGCAGATCGAAGGCGACCGACAGGCCGGTCTGGCCCTTGGCCAGATTGGTCCGGTACAGGGCGTTCGACGCCGCCGCAGTGGAGTGGCCGGAGTAGGTCCGCATCAGCCAGGGACGATCGGCCGGGCGCGTGGTTGACGAGGTCGAGGAGCTGCTCTGCTGGGGACTCACGGCCACATTGTGACTCATCTGTTGTGACTCACCGGTAATCGTCGGGCGCCGGGCCGGCTGCGGCCAGCTCCGGAGGTACCTCCAGGGCGAGCGCCTCGCCCAGCCGCCGGCAGTAGTCGGCGCGGGGAATCCCCACCGCGCCGAGGGAGGCGAGGTGGGGGGTCACCCACTGGACATCGAGCAGGCGGCCGCTGCCCGGACCGAGCAGGTCGACCAGGTGGACCAGGGCCACCTTGGAGGCGTCGACCCGGCGGTGGAACATCGATTCCCCGGCGAACAATCCACCGATCGACACCCCGTACAGGCCCCCGGCGAGACCGTCGTCGTCCCAGGCCTCGACACTGTGGGCCCAGCCGAGCAGGTGGAGCCGGGTGTAGGCGGCGATGACCCGGTGGTCGATCCAACCCATGGGTCGCCCCGGGTCGGCGCAGGCCCGGATGACCTCGTCGAAGGCGGTGTCGACCGTGACCCGGTAGCGGCGCCGGGACCGGCGGAGCGAACGGCTCACCACTAGCCCGCCCAGGGGCACCACCCCCCGCTCCACGGGATGGAACCAGCCGAGTTTGCGGCGTCCGATCGGCATGGGGAAGAAGCCGGCCCGGTAGGCGTCGAGCAGGGTTCCCGGTTCCAGGTCGGCGCCGACGGCCACCATGTCATGGTCGGCCGGGAGTTCCTCCAGCGGGGGGAACGACCACGACGAGGGCGGGGGTGGGGTGGGGGCCACCTCGCTGGTGTGGGGCTCGGACCGCGGCGTCAGCCCTGCCCGCCGGCCTCGCCGCCGTCGGTGGTGGTGATCGTCACCGAGTCGATGACCACCGGTTCGGTCGGGGCGTCGTCGGCGTTGGTGGGCGTGCCCTCGATGGCGCTGACCACGTCCATACCCTCGGTCACGGTGCCGAACAGGGGGTACTCGGGTGGGAGCGACGCCCCGTTCGGACCGGTCACGATGAAGAACTGGGCGCCCGTCGCGTTGGCCCCCGGGCTCTTGGCCATGGCCAGCGAGCCGACCTCGTAGCCCCCCTCGGTGGGTGGTTTCTCGGCGATGGTGTAGCCGGGGCTGCCGGTGCCGAGCGGGTCCCCGGTGGCGTCGCCGCCCTGGATCACGAACCCGGGGATGATCCGGTGGAACGGTGATCCGTCGTAGTAGTGGTAGCGGGCGAGGAAGACGAAGTTGTTGACCGTGAGCGGGGCCGATTCGGCGTCGAGCTCGGCCACGATGGTGCCGAGGTTGGTCTTGAAGGTGGCGGTGTAGGCCACGCCCGGTTCCAGACAGTCCGGCGGTGCTTCGCTGAACGATGTGGTCCGCTCCGACGACCCGTCGGCGGCCGGGCATTCGGCGGGGCCCTCGATGGCGGCGCCGGGGGCGGGCGCGCTGACCGCGGAGGCGACGGCCTCGGTGGTGCTGGTGGTGGTTTCCCCGGGGGCCGTCGTGGTGGTGCCGTCCGCCGCGGTCTCGTCGTCGCCGCCCGACAGGTTGAGCAGGACGGCGACCCCGGCGATCACGACCACACCGATCCCGGCCAGGGTGGCCCAGCGGCGCCACTGCTGCCGCTTGTCGGCCTGCTGCTGCTGTTCGAGCTTGCGGGCCCGGTTCGCCTTCTGGCGTTCTCGCTTCTCGGTTGCCACGGCCCAACAACCTAGCGACGACGGCGTTGGTCGCGGTCGACCGCCCGCCGACGTGGGGCCGACCGCCGGGGCCCGGTCCGCCCGGCCTGGGGGGACGGTAGCGTGGAACGTCGGGCGCAGGAGCGCCCGGCACGGTTCGGCAACGTCCGGCACGGTCCGGCACGGTCGAGACCAGTCCCCATCCGGTCCAGACCAGGGAAGCGAGCACGGTCGGGTCATGAGAGTCGTCCAGAAGTTCGGTGGCACCTCCGTCGGCGATCCCGAACGGATCCGGGCGGTGGCCGATCATGTGGCCCGATGCCGGCGTCGTGGCGACGAGGTGGCCATGGTCGTCTCGGCCATGGGCAAGGAGACCGACGAGCTCCTCCTCCTCGCCGACCGGGTCTCGGCCACCCAGCCGGGCCGGGAGATGGACATGCTCATCACCGCCGGGGAGCGCAAGGCGGTGGCGCTGATGTGCCTCGCCCTGGCCGACCTCGGGGTCCCGGCCCGATCCTTCACCGGGAGCCAGGCGGGGTTCATCACCGACACCAATCATCGCAACGCCAAGATCCTGGAGATCACGCCCGGCCGGATCACCGAGACCCTCGAAGCCGGGATCGTTCCCGTGGTCGCCGGGTCGCAGGGGGTGTCGACCGACAAGGACGTGACCTTCCTCGGCCGGGGCGGCAGCGACACCACCGCCGTCGCCCTCACCAAGGCCCTGGGGGCCGACGTGTGCGAGTTGTACACCGACGTGTCCGGGGTGTTCAGCGCGGATCCGCGGGTGGTGCCCGCGGCGGGCCGGATCAACGTCATCACCTTCGACGAGCTCCTGGAGATGACGGCCACGGGCTGCCCCAAGCCGGCGATGCGCTCGGTCGAGGTGGCCCACAACCACGGGGTCAAACTGCACGTCCGCTCGGCCTTCACCTGGGAGCCGGGCACCGCTGTCGTCGCTTCGGAGGCCGACATGGAACAACCGATCATCCGCGCCGTGACCCACGATCTGTCGGAGTCGAAGATCACCGTGTCACAGGTCCCCGACCGGCCCGGGGTGTCGGCCACCCTGTTCCTGGCCCTGGCCGACGCCGGTATCGACGTCGACATGATCGTGCAGAACGTGTCGGCCAACGGGACCACCGACATCTCGTTCACGGTGCCCACCGACGACCTCCACCGGGCGACCGGGGTGCTCGACGACGGGGTGCTCACCAAGCTCGAGGCCGGTGAGGTCAGCACCACCTCGGCCATCGGACGGGTCTCGGTGATCGGGGCCGGGATGAAGTCGAACCCCGGGGTGGCGGCGACGATGTTCGAAACCCTGGCCGACGCCGGGATCAACATCGACATGATCTCCACCTCGGCCATCCGGATCAGTTGCGTGGTCGAAGCCGACCTCACCGAACAGGCGGTGGCCCTGCTGCACACCGCCTACGGGCTCGACCGGGTCTGATCACCAGAAATCGGACGAGCCGGCGGGTCCCGATCAGTACGATGATCTGATGCGCGTAGGAATCGTTGGTGCCACCGGCCAGGTCGGCGGCGTGATGCTCCGACTCCTCCGGGAGCGGTCGTTCCCGGTCGACGAGCTCCGCCTGTTCGCCTCGGCCCGCTCCGCCGGGCGGACCCTGCCCTGGAAGGGTGGCGAGGTGACGGTGGAGGACGCGGCCACCGCCGACTACGCCGGGCTCGACGTCGTCCTGTTCTCCGCCGGCGGGGGCACCTCCCGCGATCTGGCCCCCCGGGTGGCGGCGGCCGGGGCGGTGGTGATCGACAATTCGTCCGCCTGGCGGATGGATCCCGAGGTGCCGCTCGTGGTGGCCGGGGTGAACGACGCCGCGGCGGCCGGGCGACCCAAGGGGATCATCGCCAACCCCAACTGCACCACCATGGTGGCCATGCCGGTGCTGCAACCCCTGCACCACGAGTCCGGGCTCCGGTCCATGGTGGTCAGCACCTACCAGGCGACCTCGGGATCGGGGCTGGCCGGTGTGGACGAGCTGGCCGAACAGATCGCCAAGGGTGGCGACGCCCGGTCCCTGACCCACGACGGGGCGTCGGTGGATCTCGGCCGGCCGGCCACCTTCGTGGAACCGATCGCCTACAACGTGCTGCCCTGGGCCGGTTCCGGGGTCGACGACGGCCTGGGCGAGACCTCCGAGGAACAGAAGCTGCGGTTCGAGAGCCGCAAGATCCTCGGGATCGACGGGCTGGCCGTGTCGGGACTGTGCGTGCGGGTACCGGTCTTCACCGGCCACAGCCTGGCCGTCAACGCCCGGTTCGAGCGGCCGATCACCCCGGAACGGGCCGGGGAACTGCTGCGGGACGCTCCCGGGGTGGTGCTGGCGGATGTCCCCACCCCCCTCCGCGCGGCGGGGATCGACGACACGATCGTCGGCCGGATCCGCGCCGATGACACCGTCGACCATGGTCTCGCCCTGTTCCTCAGTGGCGACAATCTCCGCAAGGGCGCCGCGCTCAACGCCATCCAGATCGCCGAGCTGCTCCTGCGATGAGGCCTCGGCCGACGGGCCGGGAACGGTTCAGCGCGGTGGGTTGTTGAGGTAGCGATCCACGGCGTCGTCCAACGAGAGGTCGAGCTGGTTGGCCAGTGAGGCGAGCCACGCCAGCACGTCGCCCAGCTCGTGGAGCTGCTCGGCGGTCGTGCCCTTGCGCACCGCCTGGGCCAGCTCGCCGAGCTCCTCGCACAACCAGGCCACCGTGGCCGGGACGCCGCGGGCCCGGTCGGCGGGGCCGTAGAGATCGTCCATCAGGGTCTGCAGCTCGTCGAGGGTCACCTCGCCAGGATGCCCGGGCGGGTCCACCGACCGCGACGTCCGGCCCGGCCGTCGTGCCGGTCGTTCGGCCGCCCGCGACGTTCCGCCCGGGGCGCTCGGCCCCCGGTCAGGCCGGCCGGGGCCGGGGGCGGTCGGCGCGGTCGGGGTCGTCGAGGACCCAGCCGAGACCGCGGGTGAGGGCCGTGGCCGCCGGCCGGATGGCCATGGTGTCGAACCCCGGCGGCACGGGCAGATGCAGCATGCGGCGGGCCCAACCCGGCAGGGACGCCACGGCGGCGGCCCCGATGACCCGGTAGGGCCCTCGGGCCAGGAACGTGACCGGGGGCACGAGCAGGAAGGTGACCGCGTCGCTCACCAGATCGTCGGACCGGCATTCGCTCCGGTACCGGTCGAGCCGGGCGGCGAGGGCCGCGGTGTCCGTCGGCGGTTCGATCACGCCGAGGCGGCCGCCCACCTCGGCCATCTCGGCCACGTAGCGGTCCCGTTCGGTTCGGGTCAGGCTCGATCCGCCATAGCGGCCGTATGCGCTCAGGAAGCTATCGACCTCGGTGGCGTGGACCCAGCCGAGCAGGTGGGGATCGTTGGCCCGGTAGGGGACACCGTCGGATCGGGCCCCGACCACCCGTTCGTGGATGGCGGTGACCGCCGCGATGGCGCGCTCGGCGGTCGGGGTGGAGCCGTAGGTGGTCGCGGCGATGAACCGGCCGGTGCGGTGAAGCCGACCCCACGGATCGTTCCGGTAATCGGAGTGGTCGGCGACGCCGGCCATGGCCCCGGGATGGAGCGTCTGGTACAGCAGGGCCCGAAGCCCGCCGATCAGCATGGCGGTGTCTCCGTGGACCCGCCAGGCGACGCTCGCCGGCCCGAACAATCCCGGATCGTCGGCATGAGCCAGCTCGGCCGGATCGAGCGGGTCGCGCCCGGTCAGCGCGGTCCTCATCCGGGTGCCGCCCCGGCGGCGGAGGGTGGTCACCAGCTCGTCGAGCATGGTCACCAAGCGTACGCCGCCGGCCCCATCCGCGACCGATCGGAGCCGGCTCCGTACCATGCCTGGCGAGTGACCCAAACGACATTATGTGTCTTTTCCATTTCAATGGCCGTTAGGGTCGGTGGCTGTCTGTACCGGCGTCGCCCATCCGGGAGGTACCCCGCAATGACCCGATACACCCAAAACACCCATAGTCCTTCGCGTCCGACCCGAACGGCCGGTCCCCGGCTGGGCCGGACGCTCCTCGCCCTCGCCCTCATCGGCGCTCTGGTCTCGGGGGTGGCCGCCGTGGGCGGACCAGCCCCGGCCGAGGCGGCCACGGTGCGGTCGATCATCAACCCGATCTCGCCCGATCGGATCGACGAGGTCCGCTGGTCGGACACCTACGGGGCCGCCCGGAGCGGCGGCCGTTCCCACATCGGGGTCGACATGATGGGCCCCAAGGGGGTGCCCCTGCTGGCGGTCAAGGACGCCACGGTCACCTGGGGCCGCTGGAACAACGGCACCGGCAGCCTGATCAAGATCCAGGACGCCGAGGGTTGGAGCTACCAGTACATCCACCTGAACAACGACAGCCCGGGCACCGATGACGGCAAGGCGTCGTGCACCCAGGTCTTCTCCGACAAGATCT
Organism: Acidimicrobiales bacterium; assembly: GCA_047971245.1. Classification (GTDB taxonomy): domain Bacteria; phylum Actinomycetota; class Acidimicrobiia; order Acidimicrobiales; family SZUA-35; genus CADEDH01. Next base: position 8,996 of record JBKDZN010000123.1, on the reverse strand, counting down.
GCAGCAGCATCAGCTCGAACGGCTCGCTGGCCCGTGGCACCACGGTGAAGCAGGGTGAGGTCATCGGCTACCTCGGCGACAGTGGCAACGCCGAGTCCACCGGCGCCCACCTGCATTTCGAGATCTACCAACCCAACGGTTCGCCGATCAACCCGACCGCGAGCGTCGATGCGGCCGCCCTTGCCGACACCCGGCCCGCGGTCCCCCCGGCGTCCGCCCCCGGTGAGGCGGGCTACGTCGACCACCTGTGGTACCAGGTGAACGGTCGCTACCCGAGCGCCGCGGAGGCGGACGCCTTCCAGCGGATCTCGTCGTCCGGCGGCGTCTACGACGCCCTCGCCACCGTCGTCCAGGGCGACACCGCCGCATCGGCGATGGACCGGCTCTACCTGGCCTTCTTCAACCGGACGGCCGACACCGACGGCATCCGCTACTGGATCGGGGTCCGCGGCTCCGGCAAGTCGAGCGAGGCGATCGCCGAGTGGTTCGCCGACTCGGCCGAGTTCGAGGCCCGCTACGGGGCCGACGACTTCTCCGGCTTCCTCGACCAGCTCTACCAGGGTGTGTTGAAGCGCACGCCCGACGAGCAGGGCAAGGGCTATTGGCTCGACCAGCTCCAGAGCGGCAAGGTGACCCGAGGTTCGATCGTGGTGTACTTCGCCGACTCGGCCGAGCTGCGGGGGACGGCGGCCTCGCGTGGTGAGGTGGTGACCACCTCCATGGCCAACGGCGGGCAGGCCCCGACCCAGGCCGATGTGGAGCAGTGGATGACCATCCGCTCCGACAACGACCTGGCCGCGGCCATCGCGGTGTGGTTCGGGCGGTAAACCCACCGGCCAAAACGAACGAACGAGGGTGATCGGGCCGTAGCTCGATCACCCTCGTCGCGTATCGTGGTCGGGTTGGGGAGATTTGAACTCCCGACCTCCTCGTCCCGAACGAGGCGCGCTACCAACCTGCGCCACAACCCGATGGCCACCCGAACCCCTGAACCGGGATGGGTGACGGTTGGCCAGCCTACCGGATCCCGGAGCGAACGGGCCGGGGGATTATCCGACCGGTGACACGTCGAAGAACTCGTCCCCGGCGATGAGGGCCGCGGCCAGCCGGCGGAGGCGGAGCGAGTCGAGCGGCTTGATCAACCAGCCGTCGGCCCGGGACTCCCCGGCCAGGAACACGTCGGCCTGGCGATCGAGCAGCAGGCCGACGGGGACCAGGTCGATCCGGCCGGCCTCCTGATCCTGTTTGACCATGAGGCTGGTGGCCACCCCGCCCATATTGCCGATCTGGAGATCGAGCAGGACCAGGTCGGGCTTCCGTTCCCGGCACACCGGTGGGACGTCGACGCCGGCCCGGACCCGGAGCAGGTCGGTCTCGGCGCTGCCGAGGGCAGCGTCGACCTCGTCGAACAGTTCGTCGGAGTCGGTGGCGAGCAGCACGGTGGTCACGGGTCGAATCGTACCTTCGGGGCGGGGGTGACGTCGCCCCTGGCCGGGCGCGGCCGGTGATGTGCCGACCGCTGGCCCCGGGGTGTGGCTATCGTGACATGTCCAAAGGAAGGAGGGCTCCGTGCTCGACATCACCATCGAGGAGACCGAGTCCTATACGCTCTGCCGTCCGTCCGGGGAACTCGACGCCTACACCGTGGGTACGTTTCGCGACGCCCTGACACGGCTGGCCGGCAGCCGCCGTCTCCTGATCGATCTGTCCGAAGTCCCGTTTATGGATTCCGCTGGTCTGGGGGCCCTGATCGGGGGAATTCGCCGGACCCGGGAGGCCGAGGGGGCGGTGGCGGTCGCCTGCTCCCGGCCGGCCCTGACCCGTCTGCTCCACACCACCGGGTTCGACCGGATCGTGCCGGTCACCGAGTCGATCGAGGAGGCCGAGGAGGCACTGGCCGAGGACGCCCCGGCCGGGTAGCCGGCTCAGCCGGGGGATCCCGGCCGGTCCTGTGTCTCGCCCAGGTCCTCGGCCAGGGATCGGAGCTGGACCAGGTCGGTCATGGGATCGGCCCGGTCGACCAGCTCGACGACCCGGTCGGCAATCGAATCCTGGCGCCGGAGATCGTCGAGCATCCGCCCCACCAGGGCCCGCTCGTGGCCCGCCAGCCATCGGAGTTCGGCCAGGTTCCGGGCCAGGGGGTCGTCGCTCGGGGACGCCCGATGATCGGTTGAGGCGGGGGGGAAGGGGGTCAGCCGGTTGATCACCAGCTGGTGGACCCGGAGGCGCCGGATCGCCAGCTGGTCCAGTATCCAGCGGGCCTGGTCGAGCGGTTCCTGCCGTGGGGTGGTGACCACGGTGTAGGTCGTGGCCGGGCCGGCCAGGAGGGCGTTGGTCCGGGCGGCCCGGGTGCGGAATCCGTCGGCCATGCCGTCGAGGGCGGCGAACAGGTCGATCACCTCGCCCACCAGCTCCGAGCCGATCACCCGGCCCACGAGGCGGGCCATGAGGCGGGCCGCGGCGCCGAACGGGTTGCGGACCATCCCCACCGGGTTGGTCGACGAGGCGATCAGGGCGCCGAACAGGCGGTTGTCGATCATCCTGATCAGCCGGTCGGGGCTGTCGAGGAAGTCGATGGCGTGGCGGGCCGGTGGGGTGTCGACGATGATCCGCTCGAAGCGGTCGTCCTGGCGGAGCTGGTCGAGCCGCTCGACGGCCATGTATTCGTTGACCCCCGACAGGGTGGTGGTCACCAGGTCGACCAGGCGATGGTCGAGCACCTGGTCGCCGCCGGGCTGGGCGGCCACGGCCGCGGCGAAGGTGGCGGCCGGATCGAGCATGGCCGCCCACAACCGGCCGGGCCACGGCCCGTGGACCAGCCGGGGTTCGTGGTCGAGGCCGGTGGCCTCCAGGCCGAGGATCTGGGCCAGACGGTGGGCGGGGTCGATGGTCAGCACCATGGCCGTGCGGCCGGCCTCGGCCGCGGCCACCCCGAGGGCGGCGGCCACCGTCGTCTTACCCACCCCGCCGGCGCCGAGGCAGACGCTCACCGGCCGTTCCGCGGGCGAGCCGCTCACCGGGGGGCCCGGACCGCGTCGGCCAGGACGCCCAGATCGCGCCGGTCCAGCTCGGCGGTGAACCGGAGGGGCAGGGAGATCCGGGGGAGGGGCAGCTCGCGTTCGAGCCGTGCGATCTCATCGGTCTGGCGCCCGAGCTGGGTCAACCGGTACTCGGCGGCGGCCGTGGCCACGGGGTCACCACCGGGGCGGGAGACCGCCGCGGCCAATCCGGGTATCTCGGGCCAGCAGCCGTTGACCACCACCGGGCCGAGCTTCACCCCCACCCGTTCCTCCAGGCTGTAGGCGGTCTCCACCGTCTCGGTGACCGGTGCCTCCTCGGGTCGGGTGACCAGCACGACCTGGCACCGGGCCGCGTCGCCCAGCATGGCCAGGGCCAGGTCGGCCTGGCGCCGGATCGGGCCGGACGAGCTGGCCGAGGCCAGGCCGGCCGGGGCCCGCAGGAAGCTGATGGCGTGGCCCGAGGCGGGGGCGTCCACCACGATCAGATCGGCCGCCCCGGCCTGTTCGAGCTGCCGGATCTTGCCCAGGGCGAGCAGGTCCCGCAGGCCGGGGGCGGCCGCAGCCACCACGTCGACGGCGCCCGGGGTCAGGCGATCGGTGAAGCGACGCAGGCCCGACGCGGCGAGGTAGTCGGCCAGGGCATCGTCGGGGGTGATCCGCCGGCCCCGGATCCGGCCCCCCGAACGGGTGCGTTCGAGCTCCTGTTCGGTGTAGTCCAACGGGTTGTGGGCGAAGGGTCGACCGATGCCGGATCGTTCGTCGAGCTCGACCAGGAGGACGTCGAGGCCCGCCTCGGCCGCCGCGACGCCGATCGATGCCCCTACCGTGGTCTTGCCCACTCCGCCCTTCCCGGCGACGACAAGGACCCGAGATGCAGCGAAGAACCATTCGGTCACCGTTCCGCAGGGTACTGCGGCCCCTGGCGGCGACGATGGCCCTGGCCGCCGTCCTGACGATGCTGTCGGCCCTGGCCGGTCCCGGCCCGACCGGGCCCGGACCCGCGTCGGCCCAGGAGCCCGGTACCGCCACCAGCGGGGATGTCCCCGCCTGCCCGGCCGATCCCGACAGCGTGCCGGCCGGGGATTCGGTGGTTGACGTGATCAAGGTCTCAGGTCTGATCGACCCGGTGACCGCGGACGCCATCACCACCAACCTGGCCCGGGCCGAGCGGGACGGCGCCGTCGGCTACGTTCTCTGGCTCAACAGCAGGGGCAGTGTCCTGAGCTCGAGCGACTACCTGGCCCTGGCCACCGCCCTGGAGGAGGCCGCCGTTCCGATCGCGGTGTGGGTCGGCCCGAGTGGCAGCACCGCCCGCGGTGGGGCCGCCGAGCTCATCGGCGTGGCGGACATCGTCGGGGTGTCGCCCGGCGCCAGCGTCGGTGCCACCGGCCCGGCCCGCCTGCCCGACCGCTTCGGCCCCGCGTTCGGTGACGCCACCGGCCGTCTGGAGACCTCGATCATCCCCGCCGACGACGCGGTGAGCCTCGGGATCTCGGTGGGTCCGCTGTCGGACACCGCCCTCATCGGTGCCTTCCTGACCAACCTGCCCGGGTTCGAGACCTACCGCTGCGTCGACACCGCGGCGTCGGCCACGGCCTCTTCGGTCCCGCCGCCGGGTGGTTCCGCCATCGACGGACCCAGCGGGCTGCGCACCTATCCGATCACCCAGACCCGCCTGACCGGGCTGTCACTGCCCGACCAGCTGTTCCACACCGTGGCCAGCCCCGAGGTGGCCTACCTGCTGTTCGGCATGGGCCTGGCCCTGATCGTGTTCGAACTGTTCACCGCCGGCGTAGGCGTGGCCGGGATCATCGGGGCCGGTTTCACCGCCCTCGGTTGCTATGGGCTGGCGGTGCTGCCCACACGGGGCTGGGCGGTCGTCCTGCTGGTTCTGGCCTTCCTGGCCCTGGCCGTCGACATCCAGACCAATGTCCCCCGTTTGTACACCCCGGTGGGCATCGCCCTGTTCACCATCGGGACCCTGTTCCTCTACAACGATGGTGTGGCGATGTCATGGGTGACGAAGATCGCCGGCATCGTCGGCATCATCCTCTACGCCTACGCCGGTATGCCGTCGATGGTTCGTACCCGGTTCTCGACACCGACCATCGGCCGGAGTTGGATGATTGGCGAGATGGGTGAGGCAGTGACGGATGTCAATCCCGATGGCACTGTTCGCGTCCGCGACGTCACATGGCGCGCGGTGACCAATCGAGCGACGCCGATTCGAACCGGGGAACGGATTCGGGTGGTCGGCTTAAACCGACTTCTGCTCGAGGTTGAGCCCGAAACGGGCGGCGCCCGCGATTATCGACAGCGCGGATCGTCATCTGAACAACAGATGTCATAGGGGAAAGCGTTCTCGAATCGTTCCGTGATTACGCTTGCCGCGCCACCAATGCCGTCCTATTGTACGGTTATTGTGGAGTCAATAGCCAAGACGGGAACCAAGAGCTTCAGTTCAAACGGCGCCGCCTCCCGTTCGCACGTTGCGTGGCAACTGCGTGCGGCGTGTCGGGGTCAGAAATCGGTCATGTTCTTCCCTCCGGCGCAGGGCGAGCGTCGTCGGGACAAGCGTCGTCGGGAGCAGTTCGCCAAGGAGATCTGCGGTGACTGCCCCGTGCGGGCCGAGTGTCGCGAATACGCCCTCAGCGTCCGTGAGCAATACGGGATCTGGGGTGGCCTGACCGAGGGGGAACGCCGAGTGACCGCGGGATCTTAGAGATTCGAAGTTTCCTGCGTTTCTTTCTGGGTCCAATAGAAGTGATCGACGCAACTCGAAGCCCGCGTTCATGATCCAATCGGGAATCGCCCATTCGAATACTTATTCGGTATTCGGCATCCGGGGACCGGCGATGCGGACATCGTCCCGCCGGCGGGTGACCCCGGTGGCGTCGAGATGGGCGAGCAGGGCCAGCGCGTACTTGCGGGTCGTGCCCAACAGGTCACGGACCTCGGCCACGGTGAGGCCGTCGGCCTGGGTGCGCAGGGCCTGACCCAGCCGGAGGCCGGCGTCGTCGATGGCGGCGGCGGCGAAGAACACGCCGTCCTGTTCGACCACCCGGCCCCGGCGGACCAGGGCCCGCACCTCGCCCCGGTCGATCCCGTCCGGACCGGGTGGGGAGAATGGGGCCGCTTCCAGGGCGGCGAGCCAGGGGTGATCGGCCAGCGGGTCGGCCGGTGCCCCGATCGTGGCGCGGCCGGCCTCCAGCTCGACCAGGGGGACCCGGTCGATCACGGCCCGTTCCCGCTCGTCGAGCGAGGCGACGTCGAGCCCCAGCGGCCCGGCCGCCTCGATGAGCCCACCGACGCGGGCCACCGTGGCCGCCAGGATCTCGTCGTCGACCACCCATCGACCCACGGTCGGCGGGGTGTCCTGCCCACTGAGGAGCCGGAGCCGGTCGGCCTCCACCCAGCCCCGTTCGGCGACCAGGCGGCGGACCGACCGGTCGGGGGCGGCCCGGCGGAGGGGGAGGACCGGGTCGACGTCGAGAATCTCACCGCCCCCGACGGTGGCGTCCCGCCCGCTCTCGCGGAGGATGAACCGGTCACCGGGACGCAGCGGCATCGGCCGGTCGAACCACAGCCGCACGGGTGCCGTCGCCCCGGGACGGATCTCCTCGGCACCGATGACCCGCAGCCGGGCCTGGAGCTCCGCCGAGCCGATGTAGGCGGCGTAGGCCCCCCGGCGACCCACCGGTTGCGCCAGGGCGGCGAGCACGGTGAGCTCGGCGTCCACTGAGCGGGTCCGGAACCAGGCCCCGGGGGTCACCAGGACATCACCTCGGCCCAGGTCGTGATGGGCCACGCCGGACAGGTTCAGGGCGGCCCGGTTGCCCGGCTCGATACGTTCCACCCCGCGATGGTGGGACTGGAGCGACCGGACCCGCACGGTCCGGCCGCCCGGCACCACCTCCAGTTCGTCGCCCACCCCGATCGGACCGTTCAGAACGGTTCCGGTCACCACCGTCCCGGCCCCGGCCGGGGCGAACGACCGGTCGATCCACAGCCGGGCCTCGCCGGCGGCGGCGGGCGGCGCAGCCAGGTCCACGAGGGTGTCGAGGGCGGCCGTCAACCCGTCGAGACCCTCCCCGGTGACCGACGAGACCCCGATCACCGGTGCCGCGGCGAGGAACGTGCCCGCCACATGCTCCTCGACGTCGAGCTCGGCGAGCTCACGGAGATCGTCGTCGACGGTGTCGACCTTGGTCAGGGCGATCACGCCGCGCTCCATGCCCAGCAGGGCCAGGATCCGGAGATGCTCCTCCGATTGGGGCTTCCAGCCCTCGGCGGCATCGACGACGAACAGGCAGGCGTCCACCGCCCCGACCCCCGCCAGCATGTTGCGCAGGAACCGGATGTGGCCGGGCACGTCGATGAACGAGACCTCCCGGCCCGACGGCAACGCCATGCCGGCGAAGCCGAGGTCGATGGTGAGGCCGCGGGCCTTCTCCTCGGCCCACCGGTCCGGATCGGTGCCCGTCAATGCGGCGACCAGGGACGACTTGCCGTGATCGACGTGGCCGGCGGTGGCGATGACGGTCATCGGGCCGTCCCCGGTCCCGCCGTGGCCAGGTCGGCCAGGGCGGCCACCACGACCGGATCGTCGGCCGGGTCTACCGTGCGGAGGTCCAGCACCGTGGCCCCGTCGGCGATCCGCCCGACCACGGGGGGCCGCCCGGACCGGAGCCCATCCAGCCGGTTGCCGCTCAGGCGCAGACCGGCGGACGGGATCGTGGCGCGGGGGAGCGTCCCACCCCCGCACACCGCCTCGGTGTCGGTGACGCTGACGGTGAGCCCGGACGGGGCACGGGCCACGATCTCCTCGGCCCGGGCCCGGAGCCCGTCGACCGGCGCCGTGGCCATGCGCCAGAACGGGATGGCCTGACCGTCGCGCCGGAGGTAGGCCAGGCTGACCGCCTGCAACGCGCCCAGGACCAGGCCGCCCGGGCGCATCGCCCGGGCCAGCGGATGGCGGCCGCAGCGCTCGATCAGGTCCCGCCGGCCCACCAGGATGCCCGCCTGCGGTCCGCCGAGCAGCTTGTCGCCGGAGAAGATGACCAGGTCGGCACCCGAATCGAGGGTCTGACGGACGGCCGGTTCGTCGTCGAGCCAGGCGGGTGGCGGCCCCGGAATCCAGGGGCAGGACCGGTCGATCAGACCGGAACCGAGGTCGACCACGACATCGAGGCCCAAGCTGGCCAGCTCGGCCACCGACGTGGACTCGGTGAAGCCGACGATGTCGTAGTTGGAACGATGGACCGACAACACGGTGGTCACCGTCGGGTCGGCCGAAGCGGCGCGCCGGTAGTCGGCGAGACGGGTCCGGTTGGTCGTCCCCACCTCGGTCAGGCCGGCCCCGGACTGGGCCATCACGTCGGGGATGCGGAACCCGCCCCCGATCTCCACCAGCTCACCCCGGCTGACCAGGACCGTCCCGCACCCCGAGGACGGGCCCGTCCCGGCGGTGGTACCGGGGCCGGCCAGGGCGGCCAACGCGAGCAGGACGGCGGCGGCCCCGTTGTTGACCACCATGGCCTCCTCGGCACCGCACAGGGTGGCCAGAAGATCACCCACCGCGCGTTGTCGGCTGCCTCGTCGGCCGGTGGCGAGATCCAGCTCCAGGTTGGTGTAACCGGCCGCCTGCTCGTACTCGACGGGGGCCCGGCCGAGATTGGTGTGCAACAGGACACCGGTGGCGTTGACCACCGGCGTCAGCATCCGCCGCTTCCGTTCCGCAGCCAGCGCGGCCACCTCCCCGACCCGGTCATCGGCGATGGCGGCGCGGGCGATCTCCACCGCCAGCGGATGGGGCAGGGCATCGTCGGCCACTGCTCTGGCCAGCCGATCGACAGACGGAGGTCGGGTCACGGTACGGGACACTAGCGATGCCGGGGAGTCATGCGAGTCTGTCTGGTCCAAACCCCGGGTAGAATCGCGGGAGATGGATCGTCAGCGTCTGCGCCCCTCACGTTG
>JBKDZN010000122.1:0-29843 GCA_047971245.1 Acidimicrobiales bacterium | reverse complement strand
CGTCGACGTCGACGAGCTTGATGTGGTGCTGCCCATCACCTGCTGCTGCATGCCCTGGATGTCGGGCTCGGCCCCGTCGTTGAGCTGCCGCACGATGAGGGCGATCAGGCCGAGGATGATGAACGCGGCCACGAAGGCCACGATGAGCACGGTGCGGTCCTGGCGGCCCGACGAGGGCGACGAGAACGAGGACAGCGATGACGACGTGTGGTGGCCCTCGGGCCGCCCGGTGTTGCTCGCCCCGAAGCCGGCGGATCGGGGCGCCCCGGGTGGCGCCGACCCCGACATCTGCGGCACCGCCGATTGGGGCGTCGGGTGGCCGGTGGACGAGGGGGGCGTCGTCGGCCCGCCGGGCCCATTCGAGATCAGACCCTGGATTGAGTGCTGGGGGGTGGTGGTCGGGCTGCTCGGCACCGCCGGTGCCCCCGGCGGGTGGGGGGACCCGGTGGAGCGGGGCGGCGGGGGCGGTTGGTCGGCCCCGGGGCCGGGCGGTGCCCCGGTCGAACCGCCGGTGTTGAAGCCGTCGTTGAACGAGGCGACCGGGCTGGGCACCGGCACGGGAGGGGCCGGGAAGCCACCCGGTCCGGGCGGCGCCGGCATACCGCCACCCGATGGGCTCAGTGGCGGTGCGTACTCGTCGGACCGGCGGGCCGGTGGCATCGGGTCAGCCGGGGGTGACCCCAACGGCGGCACCACCTGGGTCGGGTTGCCGTGACCGTCGTCGTGGCCTGACAGGGGCCCCGGATCGTCGATCGGCGGGAGGGCCATGAACTCCGCCTCCACCGCGCCGGCCGACGCCGGCCGGTCGGCGGGCTCCTTGGCCACCAGCCGGGCGACCAGCTCCGAGAACGGTGCCGAGTAGCCCAGGCGGGTCAGGTCGGGAGGATGGTCGCTCAGGACCCGGTTGAGGATCGGGTGGATCGACTCGTCGGTGGTGTGGACGAACGGCACGGCCCGGATCGCCGCGGCCACCAGGCAGATCCCGACGCCGTACACGTCGCTGGCCACCGATGGGGTCCGTCCGGCCAGGATCTCGGGCGCCGCGTAGGCGACACTGGCGGTGATGGCCTGGGCGGTGGTGTTGGCCCCGTCGTGGAGCCGGGCGATGCCGAAATCCCCCAACACCGCTTGCCCGTTCGGGCGCAGGAAAATGTTCTCCGGTTTGAGATCACGGTGGAGGATGCCGGCGTCGTGGGCGACGACGAGGGCCTCGGCGATCTCGACCCCCACCCGCCGCAGTTCGGTCTCGGTGATGGCCTCGTCGCGAAAACGTTGCCAGAGGGTGCCCCCGCTGACGTATTCGAGGACCAGGAACGGCCGGCCGTCCGGGAGCTGGCCGACGGTGTAGACGTCGATGATGTTCGGGTGGCCGGTGAGGCGGCCGAGGGCGATGCACTCCCGTTCGAAACGGAGCTGGGCGGTTTTGTCGTCGATCGGGGCGTGGCCCACCTTGATCGCCACTTCACGGTCGACGTTGGTCTGACGGGCCAGCCACACCTCGCCGAACCCACCGCCGCCCAACCGGCGGATCGGTTCGAAGCCCTCCAACGTGAACGGCACGGCGCTCATCCGGCCGGCGAGGGTCCCGCAGATCGGTAACCGAAGATCCGGTTCCCCACCCGGATCTGGGCTCCGTCGGCGAGGGCGCCTCGCCCCTCCAGCGGGTGGGCCGGAGCACCCGGGTTCTGGACCCAGGTTGCTCCCCCTCCGATGTTCTGTGCCACGGCAGTCGTGCCGTCGGTCGTGATCCGCACCTGTACCTCGCCAACCCCAGGGTCCCCGACGATGATAACGGTCGCTCCCGGGTCGTCAGCCGCGGCCCGCCGAGGGTCGGCCCCGATGAGGACCGGACCGGCCACCGGAACCCGGGTGCCGCGCTCCAGATCGAACAGGGTGCCGACTCGGGACGGGCGGGCGCCGCCGGGGACGCCCGTCGGTGGGTGCGGGGCGGCGGCCGGTGCCCCGGTCGGGGCCGGGGCGGCCGGCGGCGGCGCCAGGGGGGACCCGCCGGTGGCACCACCGGGGCCCGGGGGAGGTGCCGCGCGTCCGGGTGGGGACGGGGGGCCGCCCGTCTCGATCGAGGCACTGGGGGGAGGGGGGAGATGGCTCAGATCGGGGCTCGGTGGGGTCGGACGGTGGAGGGAGGCCGGGGCGCCGGGCGTCTCTGGGGTGTCGGGACGGGGAGCAGGCGTGGGCGGCTCGGGAGTGAGCGGCGGCGCCGCCGCTGACGCCGGCGCCGGTCCGGGAGCGGGGGACAAGGCCCGCCGCCGATCCGCCGCCCGGCGGGTCAGGGTCACCACGGCCCTGGTGCCGGGCATGACCCCGTCGCGGAGGATGATCCCGGTCGGGTCCGAACCGAGACCGCCGACCTCGAGCTCGACGGTGCGGCGACTGAGTCGGATCGTCACCCAACCGCTGGCTTCCACGCCGCGGTGCTCGATCGGCAGCAGGGCGCTGCCACTCGATCGGCCCGAGCTCTCCGGATCGGCCACGCCCGCGCCGACCGGGGGCCCGTCCAACGGGCCGGCGGCGGCCGGACCCGGGCCGGCCGGGCCCGAGGCGGCGAGGGGGACGATCCCGTCGATCGGTTCCGCATCGGCGGTGTCGGCCCGATCGTCGGGTACGGGAGTGGTGTCGGCTGGTTCGGTGGCGAACGCGATGTCGAGCAGGAACAGGATCGGCTCCGGCCCGTCGAGCACCGCGGCAACTCCCGTGGGCCGGTTGTCGACCACGAACGCCTGGAGGGCCTCGGCGGCGACGGCGAAATCGGGTTCGGGATGGTCGCCGATGGCGTCGGCCATGGCGAGCAGGGCAGCCGGAAGGGGATTGTCGGCGGTGAAACTGGACCCGGCCACCTCGACGACGACGGTCAGGGGATGGTGACGGGCGACCAGGCCGCGGCGGCGGAACACCCCCTCCACCGATACGCCATCGGGCGAGCATCCCTCGCCTTGGTCCGGGGCTCCGTCGTCGGGCGTCGACGTTGCCGTCATGAGCCCTCCTCTCCTGGGCGGGTCAGCCATCCGAGGAGACCACGTTAGGTCGCCGGAGGACTGCTCGCTGAGACGTATCGCCCACGGAGCGGCCGATACGCTCGAAGCTCGGATGCTAGGCTCGCCACCGCGGGCGGCAGGAGGAACGCACGGCGTGAGCGCGATCGAAAACATCATCGGACGAGAAGTTCTCGATTCCCGTGGTAATCCCACGGTGGAAGTGGCGGTGGAGCTGAGTTCGGGCGCGATCGGTCGGGCCATGGTGCCCTCGGGCGCCTCGACCGGACAATACGAGGCCGTCGAACTCCGTGACGGCGGTGATCGCTACGGCGGCAAGGGTGTGCTCGACGCGGTGGAGCACGTGAACTCGGCGATCGCCGACGCCCTCATCGGCATGGACGCCCTGGATCAGCGCCTGATCGATCGGATGCTGATCGATCTCGACGGCACCCCCAACAAGGCCCGGCTGGGGGCCAACGCCATCCTGGGCGCGAGCCTGGCGGTGGCCCGCGCCTCGGCGGACGACCTGCAGATCCCCCTGTACCGGTACGTCGGCGGCGCCAACGCCCACGTCCTGCCGGTCCCCATGATGAACGTGCTCAACGGCGGCGCCCACGCCGACAACAACATCGACTTCCAGGAGTTCATGTTGATGCCGGTCGGCGCCTCCACCTTCTCCGAGGCGATGCGGTGGGGTGTGGAGTGCTACCACAGCCTGAAGAAGGTGCTCGGCTCCCGCGGTCTGTCCACGGCCATCGGTGACGAGGGCGGGTTCGCCCCGTCGCTCGGGTCCAACACCGAGGCGGTGGAACTGCTGCAGGAGGCCATCACCGCCACCGGTCTCGAACCCGGGACGGACATGGTCCTGGCCATGGACGTGGCCGCCACCGAGTTCTACGTCGACGGCAGCTACGAGCTGGCCGGCGAAGGCCGCACCCTGTCCTCCGACGGGATGGCCGACCTGCTGGCCGAGCTGGTCGACCGGTTCCCCATCGTGTCGATCGAGGACGGCATGGCCGAGGACGACTGGGACGGTTGGGCCGCCCACACCAAATCGCTGGGCGACCGGTGCCAGCTGGTCGGCGACGACCTGTTCGTCACCAACACCGAGCGGCTGGCCCGGGGGATCGACACCGGGGTGGCCAACGCCATCCTGATCAAGGTCAACCAGATCGGGTCCCTGAGCGAGACACTCGACACCGTGGAACTGGCCACCATCAACGCCTACCGGTCGGTGATGTCCCACCGGTCGGGCGAGACGGAGGACACCACGATTGCCGATCTGGCCGTGGCCACCAACTGTGGGCAGATCAAGACGGGGGCCCCGGCCCGGAGCGACCGGGTGGCCAAGTACAACCAACTCCTGCGGATCGAGGCCGATCTCGGGGACCAGGCCGTCTTCCCGGGGTTGGCGGCGCTCAAGCGGAGCGTGTGATGCCCGGCCGGAGTCGGGGCGAACGAGGTGGGGACACCGCCGGCCCGGCAGGATCCGGTCGGCGCCGGACCGCGGCGCGTCCGGCGTCCACCTCGGCCGCCTCCGCTGAGGAGCGGCCCTCGATCCGGCTGACTCGGGCCAATACGGGCGACCGGCCGGTCCGCCGCCCCACAGCACGGAACCGGTCGGCCTCGACCCGGACCGGAGCCACCTGGCTCCGGTCCGCCCGCGCGGTCGGCTCGGCGGCAGCCGGGCGGATCGAGCCGTGGCGGCACTACGCCACGCTCACGGTGATGGCCGCCCTCGGCTTCGCCGTGCTGGCCGGCCTCGCCGTGCTACCCGCCCGCACCTGGTGGGCCCAGCGGTCGGACATGCACGAGACCGAGGCCGAACTGGAACAGACCCGCGCCGAGGTCGAGGGGCTGCGGGCCGACCTGGATCTCAGGGCCACCGACGAGGAGATCGAGCGGCGGGCCCGGGCCGATTTCGATCTCGTCTACCCGGGTGAGGAGAGCTACCGGATCCTGCCGCCCGCCGCGGGCGGCGTCCCGGATTCCGGTACGGCCGGTGGGGAGAACCCCCTCCAGGCCGAGCCCCTCGCCGGGTCGGACTGACGCCGGGCCCGTCGGCCACCCGGCCCTGTCGGCTCGTCGGGGCCGGCACGGCCCGTTCGGCGAACGCCGAGAACCCGGGCCGGCCGACTGTCGCCCAACAAGCCGGCCGGCCCGTTCCCGTCTGGGGCACAGGCGGCGGGGCCGGTTCCAGCCCGGACCCGCCGCCCGGGTGTCGCCGGCCGGGAGGGATTCGGCCCGCCAGATATTTATAGGTGAGCTTCGTTTTCCCCCCTCAGCACAATGAAGTCCCGACACGGGGTCAGGTCGCGAGGTTTTTCAGAAAACATCAGATGTGGACTAAAACCCCAGGTGGGAGAGTTCAGGGCGGGGCGAGGCCCAGTTTTGTGCCGCAGAGGTGAGGATTGACCTCGATCCGTGCAACAATCCGCCCTGGACGAATCGACTCCCGACCAACGACGAAAAGGGGATGCCGTGGAGATATCCGTTGCTGTCAACGGAACCAGTCGCACTGCCGATATCGAGCCGCGGACGCTGCTGGTCCACTTCATCCGGGACCAGGTCGGCCTGACCGGTACCAACATCGGGTGCGACACCTCCTCCTGCGGGGCGTGCACGGTTCACCTCAACGGCGAAGCCGTGAAGTCCTGCACGGTGCTGGCCGTGCAGGCCGACGGGCAGGAGATCACCACCATCGAAGGCCTGGCCGCCTCGGACGGCACCCTGCACCCGATGCAGCAGGCCTTCATGGACTGTCACGCCCTCCAGTGCGGCTACTGCACGCCGGGCATGGTGATGGCTTCGGTGTCGTTGCTGGACGAGAACCCTCAGCCCACCGAGGCCGAGGTCCGGGAAGGTCTCGAGGGCAACCTCTGCCGCTGTACCGGTTACCACAACATCGTCAAGGCCGTCCTGAGCGCCTCGGGGGTGGACCAGTGATCCCCGTCGCCTTCGACTACGTCCGGGCCGGTTCGGCCGACGAGGCCCTGGCCGCCCTGGCCGAGCACGGTGACGAGGCCAAGCTCATCGCCGGCGGCCACTCATTGCTGCCGATGATGAAGCTCCGGCTGGCCTACCCGTCGGTCCTGGTCGACATCGGTCGCCTGGCCGACCTCTCCTACATCAACGACGCCGGTGACCATCTGGCCATCGGGGCCCTGACCCGCCACCGCGACATCGAGGCCAGTGAGCTGGTGTCGACCCACGCCCCCTTGTTGGCCGCGGCCACCGGCCAGGTCGGGGACCCCCAGGTCCGTCATCGGGGGACCATCGGCGGGGCCTTGGCGCACGCCGACGCGGCCGCCGACCAGCCCTCGGTGTTTCTCGCCCTCGACGCCTCGGTGGTGGTCAACGGACCCAACGGGGAGCGGGTGATCAGCGGGGCCGACCTGTTCTCCGGGTTCCTCGAATCGTCGCTGGAGCCGACCGAGATGATCACCGAGCTGCGGGTCCCGAAGTACACCGGCTCGGGTTGGAACTTCCAGAAGTTCAACCGCCGGGCCCAGGACTGGGCCATCGTCGGGGTCTCGGCCCAGCGCACCGGTGACGGGGCCAACGTGGCCCTCATCAACATGCACCCCACCCCGGTCCGGGCCACCGCTGTCGAGCAGGCACTGGCCAACGGGGCCGGCGCGGCCGAGGCGGCCGACCAGGCCGCCGAAGGAATGGCCCCGTCGAGCGACCTGAACGCCAGCGTCGAGTACCGCCAACATCTGGCCCGGGTCCTGACCCGGCGGGCCCTGACCGCGGCCGGAATCGACTGAGCCCACCGGTCCGGTGATGCGGACCCCGGTGGCCGATGCGGCAGCGGATCATCCCGCGGCTCCCTCGGCGACCGGGGTCCTCGTCGTTTTCCGGTTCCCGGCGCGCCGGCGACCACCGGTATCCTGGTCTCATGCGGGAAATCCTCGACGATCTGCAACGATGGCGGGGTCAGGGAAAGCGGGTTGCGTTGGCCCGGGTGGTCGACGTCGACGGTTCCGGCCCCCGCGAACCGGGGGCGGCCATGGCGGTCACCGAGGACGGTGAGGTGGCCGGTTCGGTGTCGGGCGGCTGCGTGGAAGGGGCGGTGGTCACCGAAGCCCTCGCCGTGCTCGAAGCCGACCAGCCGAAGATGGTCACGTTCGGCTACAGCGATGACGAGGCGTTCGCCGTCGGTCTGACCTGCGGCGGCACGATCCACCTGTTCCTCGAACCGCTCGACTGGTAGCGGGGATGACGGACACCTCCCTGTTCGACCGGCTGGCGGCCGCGGTCGCCGCCGAAGAACCGGCCGTGCTGGCCACCGTGATCGACGGGATCGGTGTGGGCGGCAAGCTGCTCATCACCGGTGACGGGTCGGTCCGGGGTTCGCTCGGCACCGACGGGCTCGACCGGGTGGTCGAACGTGACGCCCGGGGGGAGTTGGCCGCCGGCACCACCGGGGTCCGCCACTACGGGCCCGACGGGGAGGCCCGCCAGGAAGACGTCACCGTTTTCATCGAGTCCTTCGCCCCACCGCCCCAGATGCTGATCTTCGGCGCCGTCGATTTCACCGCGGCACTCAGCCGGATGGCCAAGGTGTTGGGCTAGCGGGTCTCGGTCTGTGACGCCCGCCCGGTGTTCGCCACGGCCCGACGGTTCCCGGCGGCCGACGAGGTCGTCGTCGACTGGCCCCACCGTCTCCTCGACAAGGTGGGCGACCGGCTCGGCCCCCGCGACGCGGTGTGCGTCCTCACCCACGACCCGAAGTTCGATGTCCCGGCGGTCATCTCGGCCCTGCGGACCGATGTCGGCTACCTGGGGGCCATGGGATCACGGCGCACCACCGACGACCGGAACCGCCGTCTCCGGGAGGAGGGGGTGACCGACGCCGAACTCGACCGCATCATGGCGCCGATCGGGCTCGACCTCGGCGCCCGCACCCCGGAGGAGACGGCGGTGTCGATCTGCGCGGAGATCATCGCTCGCCGGTCCGGCCGGCTCGCCCCGTCCCTCCGCGACCGTGTAGGTGACATCCACTCGTGACCGTGGCCGGTGCGGTCCTGGCCGCTGGTCGGGGAAGCCGTTTCGAGGGATCCGAGCACAAGCTGCTGGCTCCGTTTCGGGGCCGGCCCGTGGTGTGGTGGGCGGTACAGGCGGCCCGGGGGGCCGGCCTCGACGCCCTGTATGTGATCACCGGTGCCGTCGATCTCACCGGCGCGTTGGCCGGGATCGGTTCCCCCTCGGGCGGCCCGGTGCTCGACCGGGACGGGACCGGGCCCACGGTGGCGCTGGTGGCCAACCCGCGCTGGGCCGAGGGGCAGGCCACGTCGGTGGGTGTCGCGCTCGACCGTGCCGCCGCTGACGGTCACGAGGCCGTGGTGATCGGCCTCGGAGACCAGCCGATGATCCCCGCCTCGGCCTGGTCGGCAGTGGCGGCCGCCGACACACCGATCGCCGTGGCCGGATTCGACGGTGTGCGTCGACCGCCGGTGCGACTTCACCGTAAGGTATGGGCTCAGATCCCTCGGACCGGGGATGAGGGCGCCCGGCGCTGGTGGCGCGAGCGACCAGAGCTGGTTTCAGAGATACCGTGCAGTGGAAATCCGATCGATATTGACACGTTGGAGGATCTTCGACGATGGAACTGACAAATGAGTTCAAGATCGACCGAAACGTCGACGAGACGTGGAAGATCCTCAATGATCTCGAGTTCATCGCCCCGTGCATGCCTGGGGCCCAGCTCCAGGAGGTCGAGGGCGACGAGTACCGCGGGGTCGTGAAGGTCAAGGTCGGTCCGATCACCGCCCAGTACAAGGGCAAGGCCAGCTTCGTCGAGCAGGACGAGGCCAACAAGGTGGCCAAATTGAAGGCCGAGGGCCGCGACCCCCGGCAGGGGAACGCCAACGCCACGGTCACCGCCACCATGACACCGGTGGGCGACAGCGCCACCAATGTCTCCATCCAGACCGACCTGAGTCTCAGCGGCAAGATCGCCAGTTTCGGCCGGGGCGCGATCGAGGACGTGTCGAAGAAGATCCTCGGCCAGTTCACCGACAATCTGCGCGACAAGCTGGCCGAGACGGGCCCGGCGTCGGCGTCGACCGCGGCCGCCGGGGCCTCTCCCACCGGCAGCGCCGCCCCGGCGCCGGCCACCGCCGCGTCCGGCTCGGCCACCGCCCCGGCCCAGTCGCCGAGCACGGGAACCCGGTCGTCGAACGCCGGCTCGGTGGCCGGGGTGGCGTCGTCCACCGCCGCGAGCTCGTCCACCGCGGGATCCTCCGGTTCGGCCGCCGCGGGATCGTCCGCGGTCCGCAAGATCGACAGCCCGGAGCCGGAACCGGTCGACCTGCTGTCGGTCTCCGGCGGCTCGATGGCCAAGCGGGCGCTGCCGGTGGCCGGGGGTGTCGCCCTGCTGCTGATGATCCTGTACTGGATCCTCGGTCGCCGGGATTGACCACCGACGCCACCCTGGCCGTCACCGCCGGCCCCCCCTCCCCGGACGCCGACCGGGCCGCGGTGGCCCGCCTGCTCGGCCGCGCCCCCCAAGGGGCGTTCGAGGTCATCCTCCGCCGTCACGACGGCTCACCGGTGGTGGTCGCCAACCAACCGCTGCTGGACAGTGGGCGACCGATGCCCACCCGGTTCTGGCTGGTCGATCGGGCCCTGAGCCGGGCGGTCGGGACCCTCGAGTCCGAGGGGGGTGTGAAACGCGCCGAGGCCGAGATCGAACCCGCCCTCATCCAGGCGGCCCACGATCGCTACGCGACCGAACGGGACACCCTGCTCGACCCGGAGCACGCCGGGCCGCGCCCCTCCGGCGGGGTCGGCGGGACGCGCGTCGGCGTGAAATGCCTCCACGCCCACCTGGCCAACCATCTCGCCGGGCACGACGACCCGGTCGGGGCGTGGGTAATCGAACGCCTGGCCGAGTCCGGGCACCGGTTCGACCCGAGCGAACCGGGCACGTGACCGGGCACGCGGTCATCGACCTGGGCTCGGTGTCGACCAAGCTGCTCGTCACCGGCCCCGGGGGCCGGCTGCGGCGCAGCGCCGACACGATCATGGGGGGTGCGGTCATGTCCCCGGTCGGGGTCGTCACCGGTCGCCCCTTCGGCGACGCCGCCCTCGACCGGGTGGATCGGACCCTCAGCGGGTTCGGCCGGGTGCTCGGCGAGCGCGGCCTGAGCGGTGACCCGGCCGCCCTCACCGTGGTCGGAACGGCCGGATGTCGTTCGGCCACCGATCTCGACCGGCTCCGAACCCTGGTTCGCGCCCGCGTGGGGGTGGAGCTGACGGTGCTCGGCGCCGACGAGGAGGCCCGGCTGGGATTCCTGGGCGCCGCGTCCGATCCGGCCCTGGCCGGGACCGGCCCGGTGGTCACCCTCGATCTGGGTGGCGGCTCCACCGAACTCGCGGCGGGCACCGCCGCCGGGGGCATCCACGCCGGCCGGTCGCTCCCCATCGGCGGTCGGCTGCTCAGCGCCACCTACCTCCACGCCGATCCCCCGGCCCCCGAGGAGCTCTCGGCCATGCTGTCGGTGGTCGAGCTCCACGTCGACGACGTCGACCGCGAGGTGCCGCCGGTGGTCGAAGCGCTACGGGCCGGGGCGCCGCTGCTGGCCACCGGGGCGGTGATCACCATCGCCGCGGTCGAGATCGGCCTGATCGACGACCCGCTCAACGGTTCCGGTGACGGTCCGGTGCACGGGTTCGTGCTCAGCCGCGACGCCGCCGAGGACGTGTTCCGCACCGTGGCCACCGAGGCCGCCGACGACCGCCGTCACAACCCCGGACTACCCGCCGGGCGGGTCGACGACATCGTCGGCAGCTGCGGGCTGCTGGTCGGGGTGATGCGACGGCTCAACCTGCCCGAGGTGGTGGTCTCCCAACGGGGTCTCGCCGACGGGATCATCGCGACGGCCGGACAGACCACCGGTGGCTAGGCTGCGGGGCGTGTCATCCACCACCCTGGTCGGACGTCGAATCGTGCTGCGCCGCCTCGTGCCTGGCGATTTCGAGGCCTGGCGTGAGGTCAGGCGGCGCAATACGGAGTGGCTGACGAAATGGGAGCCGGCCCGGGCGCCGCACGGACCCGACGTGGTCGAGGACCGGAACGCCTTCAGCCTCCGTTGCCACGCCCGGGAACGGGAATGGCAGCTCGGGGCCGGCTACGGCTTCGGGATCTTCGTCGACCGGGCCCTAGCCGGGGAGATCAACCTCAACTCGGTGCAGCGGGGTGCCTACCAGAATGCCTACGTCGGCTACTGGATCGACGAAGCCCACGCCGGTCACGGCTACATGCCCGAAGCCGTCGTGGTCATCGCCAGATACGCCTTCGAGGTGCAGCGGCTGCACCGGATCCAGATCTCCATCGTCCCCCGCAACGCCGCCTCCCGCCGGGTGGTGGAGAAGCTGGCGATCCGGGTCGAGGGCATCGCCGAGCGCTACCTCGAGATCAACGGGGCCTGGGAGGACCACCTCCGCTACGCCATGACCTCCGAAGAGTGGGCTGTCCGCCGCGATCAGCTTGTCAACGACTGGTTGTAGGGCGCCCTCCTGGTTGTCGGGCGCCCTACCCCGGCCGACCGGGTCAGCGGCTGGAGATCTTCGCCTTGAGCGCGGCCAGCTTGTCACGGAACGCCGGTTGACGGGTCGACCAGGCCTGGGGACCGAGCTCGTGATCCACCGCGGCCCGCTGGGTGGCCACATGGCGGATGTCCTGCATCGTCTGCTTGGTCTTGACCAGCAGGTCGCGCGGTACCGCCCCGGCCCGGGCCGCCATCTCGTGGGCGGCAGCCTGGAGGTCGTCGTCCTCGTAGCACTTGTAGGCCAGACCGACCCGCTCCGCCTCCGGCCCGTCCATCACCGTGCTGAACAGCACCGCGGCCGACGCCGCCTGGGGACCGGTGATGTTCTGGAACATCCACGTGTGGCCCCCGCCGGGATGGATCCCCAAATTGAGGAAACGGTCGTCGAACCGGGCCGAACGGCCAGCGAGGCGAACGTCACAGATCAGGGCCAGGTTCATGCCGGCCCCCACCGCGGCCCCGTTCACCGCGGCAATGGTGGGCAGGGGAGAGCGTCCGACCCGGAGGAACCCCTCATAGATCGCCAGCAGACCCTCCTCGGCCGAATCGCCCAGATGGCTGAGGTCGGCGCCCGCACAGAACGCCGGCGGCGCACCCGTGATGACCAGGGCATTCACCGATGAGTCCGCCTCCAGTCGGGAGATGGCGTCGTCGAGTTCGGCGCACATCTCGAGCGTGACCGCGTTACGGCGGTCGGGGTCGGACAGGGTGATGGTGCCGACACCGTCGGCGGTTTCCACGCGGACCAGATTCATGGGCAGCAAGTGTGGCACCCAGCACCGGCGGACTCCAGGTGAGCGCCGCCGACTCCCGGGCGCGGCCGCACCCGCCCCCCGTTACGGCTAGTTTGGGCATGATGGCTCCCGAAGGCGTGAGTGTCGAACCGGTGGGTGTCGAACCGGCCGCAGCGTCGGTGGTCGACGACCCGGCGCCAGTCGTGTCTCCGGCGCGGCCCCGGCTGGTCCTCGCCTCGGCGTCCCCCCGACGTCGGCGGCTCCTGGCCGATCTTGGGATCACGGTCGAGGTGGCCCCGGTCGACGTCGACGAATGCGCCCGCCCGGGGGAGACCCCCGCCGCCCTGGCCCGCCGCCTGGCCGAGACCAAGGCCGTCACCGGCCACGCCCGCCGGCCCGGACGGTCCGCCGCCGTAGTGATCGGTGGTGACACCGTGATCGACCTCGACGGCGAGATCCTGGGCAAGCCGGACGACCCGGCCGATGCGGCGCGGATGCTGCGCCGCCTTTCGGGCCGGTCCCATCAGGTGGTCAGTGCCGTGGCGGTGGCCGACGGGCAACGTTGCGTGGTCGATCTGGACCGTTCGACGGTGTGGCTCCGGGACCTCGACGACGCCGAGATCGAGGCCTACGTCGCCACCGGCGAACCGCTGGACGTGGCCGGATCCTACGCCATCCAGGGCCGGGCCGGGGTGTTCGTGGAACGCATCGAAGGCACCTACCACGGGATCGTCGGTTTGCCGATCAGTACCCTCGATCGCCTCAGCCGTGAGCTCGGTTGGCCCCTTTCGGACTGGGCCGGATCACCATGAGCGACCGGCGGCGGGCCACCTCCCTGGTCGACGAGATCCGCGATCTCCCCATCGGCGTCCAGCACATCCGGCGTCTGCTGGGCCGGGGTGTCGTCCTCGCCGTCGGCGTCGGTCTCCTCTACCTGATGCAGCAGCGCCTCTCGGAAGTGGTGCTGTCGGCCGACCGGTTGCGGGAGATCCAGCCCGCCTGGTTCGTGGCCATGATGCTGCTGGAAGTGGCCAGCTTCGTCTCCATGTGGGCGCTCATCCGGCAGTCGTTGCCGGGGGCATCATGGTTCGTGGTCTCCACCAGCCAACTGGTCTCCAATTCGGTGAGCCGGGTCGTTCCCGGCGGGGCCGCGGCTGGTGGAGCCGCGCTCTACCGGATGTTGTCGGTCGGTGGTGTCAGCGCCCCCCAGGCGGCCAGCGCTCTCGCCGCCACCACGATGATCAGCAACGCCCTGCTGTTCGCCATCCCCACCATCGCCGGCCTGCTCGCCCTGGCCGGAGCGCCCATCCCCGAACGCCTCCTGCCCGCCGCGATCGCCGGGGGCGGCATCTTCGTCCTGCTCATCGTGGCCGGTGGCACCGCCGTGCTGTTCACCCGGCCGTTGCACGCTGTGGGCCGGGGGATCGACACCATGTTGCGCCCACTGTCCCGGCTGTTTCGCCGGCACTGGACGTTCGACCCCGACGACCTGATCGCCGAGCGTGACCGGGTGGTCGCCGTGCTTGAGTATCGCTGGCCCCGAGCCCTGGTGGCCGCGGCCGGCAACTGGGTGTTCGACTACCTCGCCCTCATCGCCGCCCTGTACGCCGTGGGCGCCCAGCCACGCCTGAGCCTGGTGCTGCTCGCCTACGCCGCGGCCGCGGTGCTGGCCATGGTGCCCCTCACCCCGGGGGGAATCGGCTTCGTCGAGGTTGGGCTGTACTCAACCCTCGTCGTGTCGGGCATCCCGGCCCGCGACGCCGGTCTGGCCACCATCGCCTACCGGATGGTGTCGCTGTGGTTCCCGGTGCTGAGCGGATTCGTGGCCGGGTTGCTGTTCCGGCGGCGCTATCCGGGGGGCGGAAGCGGCGAGGTGGACGAGCCGGACCGGATCGAAGCCTCGGTCTGACCACCGGCCGGTTACCCGAGCGCGAGGAAGGCGTCGCTCTCGGGATCATCGAGCAGGTGCAGCGCCCGGCGACCGTCCACGCAATCGGGTCGGGCCGGGCACCACCGGCACCCGGGTCCGCCGGTCCGTTCCGGGATCCGGGCCGCCGGCCCGGTGATGTCGACCAGCTTCGCCACGGCGTCGATCACCCGGCGGGCCGCGGCCTCCAGCAGGTCGACGGTGACCGTCTCGGCCCGGGGTTCACCGGCCTCGAGGTAGTAGGTGACCAGCAGGCGGGGTGGGACGCCGAGCTTGAGGGTCTCCAGCAGGGCGTAGAAGCGGAGGTCGTCGCCGTGGGTGGGGGATGGGCGCCCGCCCTTCAGGTCGATCAGCACCTTGCCGGCCACATTGCCGTCGGCCCGGCCGAGCGTGAGATCGACCTTGCCGAGCAGGGCGAGGCGGTCGTCGCACAGCTCGGCCCGGACCCGTGACTCGGCCACCGGTACCCAGTGGCGGCGCAGGGGCGGGAAGGTCTCGCAGAACGTGGCCACCTGGTCGTTGGCCAACCCCGTCAGCTGGGCCCGTTCCGCTGCATCGAGCTCGGCGAGGAAGCCACCCACCCCGTTCTCGTCGGCCTCGAGGCGGTCGATGGCCCGCTCGACGAGCTCCAAGGGGGTCGGTTCACCCCGCCACCCGACCAGGAGCTCGATGGCCTTGTGGGTCACGACACCACGGGCCACCGGGATCGACCAGACGAACTCGTCCGCCTGATCGGCCACGTACCGGTGCTCGCAGGCGTGAAGCAGGGCCAGTGACCGTTTCGAGACGAAGACGGCCTCGTCGGTCTTGTCGAGCACCGGGTTGAGCGTCTCGGTGAGCCGGGAGCGGAGCACGTCACCCAGGTTGTCGGGAAAGCACGGCCGCTCGGCTCGCGGGGAACCGAGTTCGTCGGTGATGCGTTGCTGGGCCGGATTGAGCCGTGGTGGCGCGAGATCGCTCATGCTCCGCTCGGGTGGCTGGGTGGGTCCGGCTCCGCAGCCCGGACGTCATGGCCGAGTGTACGGCAGGCCCCGCCCCCCACTCGCGGACCGTCCGGTGGAGATGGGTTCGCCCGGTCCGTCCGGTGTCACTGGGGCCGCGCATACTGGGGTCTCGGGCAGAGCGTTTGACGGCGCGGGCTTGTGGACCCGCGCGGAGACTCACGAGGGCAGGAGCGATGACGAGTGCAACCAATCCAGAGATCGATCCGGAAGAGACGGCGGCCCCCGATCGGGCCGGGCCGGGAGCCCCCGGCGGGCAGGCCCGCCAGGCTTCGGGGGAACAGACCGGGGACCACCCGGTGAGGCCACCCGTCGAACTCGCCCCGCTGGCAGGGGAGCTGTCGTCCCTCCGGTTCGCCACGGTGGCCCGCCGGCTGGGGGAAACCGCCCGGGCCGAAGGCCTGACCCCGCCGGCGTTCCGGAGCCCACCGCGTGACGGGGCGATGGCACGCACCATCCGGCGGGAGGCCGACGGTTCGGCCACGGTGTCGGTCGCGCTCCGCGACCGACCCGCGGTGGCGGTGATCGGTGACATGATCGACGGGATCGTGACGGCCGCCGGTCGTGTCGGGCCCGACGCCGGGCCGACGCGTGACGTGCTGTGGCGTTCGGTGGCCGAGTTGATCGACGCCGAGATCGTCCGGGCCCTGTCCCGGATCCCCACCGGGGGCCACGCCGCGGCCTGATCCCCGGGTCACCTGGCGGTCCGGTTGGGGTCGCCCCGATCGGACCGCCATACTGGCGGCAGCCATGGGATTGGGCAGGATCCGCGACTGCCCCGGGTGGATGGGACCAGGTTGACGACCGCACCGGCTACACGTGACATACGCAACCGGATCACCGATCTCGGTCCTCCACAATGGACCATGATCGGGATACTGGCGGCTTCTGCGCTTCTCGCCATCGGGCTGGCCCGGATCGTCACCGGGCCCATCGAGAACCTGGCCACCCGGCAAGTGTGCGCCACATTCGGGGAGCCCTTGGAGCGGCCGCTGGACGGCTACGAACGGACCAAGCGGTTCACCGTGCTGGGGTGGACCGGGGGTGAGTGCGTCTTCGGGCCGTCAGCGACCGAACCGGTGACGGCCGCCGACGGGGCCGACGAAGCCGCGGTGGACGCCCCGTTCGACGAGGCCACCACCGCCGCCCTGGCCGCCGATCCGACCCAGCCCTTGACGGTCCCGCTCGGTGACGTACCCAAGGGTGGCCTGTACCGGATCATCCGGCTGATGTCGTTCGTGCTGCAGATCGGGGCGGCGAGTTCGGCCATCCGAGTGTTGGCCGAACCGGTGGCCGAACGAGTGCTTGGTACGCCTGAACAGGATTTCTGAGCCGCGCTCGTTCCGGCGGCAGCATCGTTTACGGTCGAACCAAAAGCCCGGGTGGCGAAACGGCAGACGCAGAGGGCTTAAACCCCTCGGATCCCTAGGATCGTGTGGGTTCGAATCCCACCCCGGGCACGCTCTGAGGAGAAGGTAGCCGATTTCGATCAGTGCCAGTGCGACTCGACCCCGGCGTACCGGACCGACGTCTCCGAGCTGCAGCCGATACGCCGGCTTCCGGCGCCGACCGCCCAGATGCGCCGATCGCGCGCCGGTGCGGAGACGTCGGACGGATTCTGGATTGGCTCATTCTCGAGCAGCAGGCGAGGGCGTTGACGACGCTCCCATCAGTTCAATTCGAGCCGTTCGAGGGACTGTCCGGTGAGGTCTGCGATGAGGTCGAAGTCCTTGTCGAGGTGCAGCACCGTCAGCTCGGCGAGCTCCGCGGTTGCCGCGATCAACAGGTCCGGGATCGATGGGGCCCGGTGCTGACCTCGCTGGGCGAGTGCTGCTTGGATCTCGAGGGCCCGGTCCTCGATCTTGGGGGTGAGGTACTCCACCGGCATCGATGGGATGGGAGGTTCAGCAAACAGTGCCCGATGATCAGCCGCAGTCCGAGCGGAGAACCCGATCTCGAGCCGGGTGACCGTACTGATTCGGATCAACCCGCGCTGCACCCTGGCCGCCCATTCGGTTGCTTCGGTCGCGAGGTGGAGTCGTCCGATCGCGGACTTGTCGATCAGCCAGGTCGTCACGACCACGCCCGCGACATCACGTCGGGGTCATCGAGATCCACGGCGAGCTCGGCTGCGGCGGCGAGCTGTGCAACGGTGACCGGTCCCTGATCGGGCACCCGTTCGCGTTCGAGCGCCCGTCGAAGGTACGCCGCTCGCGACAGGCCGATACGGGCGGCCTTGGCGTCGATGGCCGCCAACACCTCGTCAGGGACGTTTCGGATCAGAATGTCGGTCATGGCCACCTCCGCAGATATCGCATGCTATCACCCGCGGAGTCGCTCCAGCACCCGCCCATACGCGCGGCCACCACGACGACGCAGACCTGCGCCGGATCCGGCACTATTCGAGCGGGTCGCCGGCCCAAAGCGCGGGATCGACGACGAAACATGCTCCACGTCTACCGGAACCCGATCCGAGTGTTCGACCTCACCATGCTCATCGGCCCCGATCGAGCCGCTGGCCTGCTCAGGATCGGCGTGGCCGACGCTGAGGTGTCGAGTGAGCACTGGTCACTGGCAGACGTGAAGAACCGCCTCTCCGAGGTCGTCGACAAGCTCGAGCGGGAGCACGGCCGCATCGTGGTGACGAAACACGGGCGGCCGGCCGCGGTGATGCTCAACGTCGACGACCTCGAGTCGCTCGAAGAGACGTTGGCGATCCTGAGCACCCCGATCCTGCGAGACGCCATCCGGGAAGGCGATACCGAAATTGCTGCCGGCCGAACGGAGCGCCTGACCAAGGACGAGGCGTTCGCCCGTGTCTCGAAGAAGTGACGACAATCGATCCCGTCGAAATCGACTGGACATCAGGTGCGCTTCGGGCTCTGAGTCGCGTTCCCGGGAAGATCGCGACCGCATGCGTCGAGTTCGCGTACGGACCACGACACCAGGTGACCCGAGCGTCGAGGCATGCGTCTCCAAGCGGCGCGCTCTTGCTGGGCGCCAGTGCCTACGGTGGCGGTCATCACCGAGCGGGTACTCGCGGCCGCCTCGGGCGGTGCCGTCGAGCCACTTGGGCCCAAGGTCATGGCACGTCAACCATTGGTTCCTGACGGTGCGCGGCGTCTCGACACCAGGGACGCCTGGATCGTTCGGATGGCGTCGCCGACGTGGAGGCTGGTGGCTCGTCCCGGGCCGAGGGGCCCGGCGGCGTTCTCGCCGAGCGGGGGAAGCAGAGCCAGGGCCTCGGCGACGGCGTCGCCCATCGCCGCGACGTGCCGTCGGGCCTCGGCCCGGGCGACGTCGTCGGCGTCGGGGCCTGCGGCCAACGCCGAGGCCTTGACGGCGTATCCGGCGGCGATGAGGGCGTGTGCCCCCATATGGGCGATGGCTGCCGCCTGCTCGGCTGCGTACGCCGCGGCGGTGGCCGCCGGTGTCGGCGCTTCCCGGGCGGCGGCGCCGGCTCCACCGCCCCGGCGTCGGATGGCGACCGCGACGGGCAGGTCGCCCGAAGCGAAGGCCCGCGCCTGCTCGATCGCCGCCCGGACCCGGGGATCGCCGGGCACGGCCGTCTCGTAGATGGGGAGGACACGCCCGACACAAACGGCCGCCCACCCGGCGACCAGCCGACGATCGTCGAGCCGCAGGGTCTGGGGGGATACCACCGGTCGACCGTACCGCGCCACGCCCGGGTGGGTGAAGCAGCACCGCCGGGTGGGTGGGGGCACCGAGGCGTCGACGGCGCCGGGGACCACACCGGACCCCGGATGTCGTTCGCCTCCGGTGCCTTTGGGCCGGCCGGGGGCCGCGGGCTAGGGTTCGGCAACGCCGACGGGTCGGCTGGATTTCGGCCCGCTCAAGGTACGAAAGGGGACCCAACCGTCATGGCTATCGACGCGTTCCACGTCGAGGCAAGTCACATCATGATGTTCGCTCGCAGCATCGGTGACGACAACCCTCGTTACGATCCACTCCGGTCTGATCCGGCCGAGGTGATGGCGCCGCCCACCTTCGTCCAGGCCAGCGCCCAGTTCGATCCCGACTATGTCCTCCGGCCGTCGATCGACGCCGACGGCTGGTTCGGGTCCGGGGGTGAGCCCACCGGGCGGAAACCGTCGGGCGGCTCGAAGGGGGGCGGCGGCAACGGTGGTGGTCTCCACGCCGAGCAGCATTTCGTCTATCACCGGCCCCTGAAGGCGGGCGACGTGCTCACCGCCACCACCTCCACCGGCAAGGAGTGGGAGAAGACGGGTGGCAGCGGCACCCTCCGGTTCTCCGAGCGGGTGACCGAGTACCGGGACGCGAACGGTGAACTGGTGGTCACCGCCACTGGTGTCGGGGTTGTCGTCGATCGCAGCGGAACGGGGAACTGATCATGGCCGGCGCAGACGCAACCACCCAGCCCAAGGTGGGCGAGACCTTCGAGGTGCCCCTGGTCAACGACCTCAAGCGCACCACCATCGTTCAGTACGCGGGCGCTTCGGGTGACTACAACCCGCTCCACTCCGACGAGATCTTCACCACTGAGGTGGCCGGCTACCCCTCGGTGTTCGCCCACGGCATGCTCACCATGGGTATGACCGGACGGATGCTGACCGACATCTACGGCATCGAGGCGCTGAAGTCGTTCGGCGGCCGATTCACCGCCCAGGTGTGGCCGGGCGACAGCCTCACCGGTTCCCTCACGGTGGACTCCATCGACGACGGGGTGGCCAACCTCACCGTGGTCACCCGCAACCAGGATGATGTCGTGGTGTTCAAGGGCCAGGCCACGGCCCTGACGGAGATCTGACCGAGGGGTCGGTGGCGCCGTACCATCCCGGGGATGGTGCCACCGACCTCGCTCAACCAGACCGGCCGGGCCGTCGACGACGTGATCGCCGACCTCGAAGCCAAGCAAGCCGGTGACGTCCGCTGGCAGGACGGGCGCGCCTTCGGGATGGTGTACCACGGAGGCCCCGGGGTGGAGGAGGCGGCCGAACGGGCGGCCCGCCGCTACCTGCACGAGAACGCCCTCAACACCCGGGCCTTCCCGTCGCTGGGTGAGATCCAGGCCGACGTGGTCGGGTGGACCGCCGCGCTGCTCAACGGCCCCGACACCGCGGCCGGTTTCCTCACCAGCGGCGGCACCGAATCGATCCTGTGCGGGGTCAAGGCGGCCCGGGAGCGCGCCAAGGCCGAACGGGGGATCGGCGCACCCGAGATGGTGGTGGCCGAGAGCGCCCACGCCGCCTTCCACAAGGCGGCCCACCTGTTCGGTGTCACCGTCCGCACTGCCCCCGTCCGGGCCGACTGGACCGCGGATGTCGACGCCATGGGCGATCTGGTCAATGACAACACGGTGCTGGTGGTCGGCTCAGCCCCCCAGTACCCCCAGGGCGTGGTCGACGACATTCCCGCCCTCGCGGCCCTGGCCGCCTCCGTGGACGCCAACTGTCATGTCGACGCCTGCATGGGAGGGTTCGTGCTGCCCTTCGCCGAACGACTGGGCCGGGCCGTGCCGGTGTGGGACTTCAGGGTGGACGGGGTGACCTCGATCTCGGCCGACATCCACAAGTTGGGCTACGCCCCCAAGGGCGTGTCGGTGATCCTGCACCGGACCCGGGAACTGCGCCGCTACCAGACCTTCGTGTTCGACGGCTGGCTCGGGGGCCTCTACGCCACCCCCGGCCTGCAGGGAACCCGGTCCGGGGTGCCGATGGCGGCCGCCTGGGCGGTCATGCAGCATCTCGGTATCGACGGCTACCTGCGGTTGACCCGCACCGTGTTGGAGAACGCCGACCGGATGCGGGCCGGTATCGCCAACATCGACGGTGTCCGGGTGCTCGGTGACGGCCGGTACCACCTCATCGCCATGGCCGGCGAGGGCGGACTCGACGTGTTCGCCCTGGCCGACGTGCTGGAGGCCGCCGGCTGGTTCCACGACCGTCAGGGTCCCCCCGACTCGCTCCATTCGACGGTGTCGAACTCCAACACCGGGGTGATCGACGACTACCTCGACGCCCTGGCCCGGGCGGTGGAACAGGTCCGGGGTCACCGGAGTGACGACCGGTCAACCAACTACGCCACCCTCGAGTAGCCGGGCCGCCCGGGTCCGGGGTCAGTGGTGGGCCATCGCCGCCCTCATGGCGGCGGGGTTCGCCTCGATCATCCGGCCTGACGGGTCGACCACGGTCGGCACCGTCTCGTTGCCGTCCCGAAGTGATTGGACCGCAGCGGAGGCCTCCGGATCCCGCCAGATGTTCACCCTGATCCGTCGGGATCCGGCCGGCCAGGAGGTGAGCCGGGACCGCACGCTCAACGCGGAGCACACGGTGCACCCCGGGCGCCAGTAGACGATGAGATCGTCGGGACCGGCCATGGCCCGGGCCTCCCGCAGATCGACGTGGGGGCCCCGACTGGGCCACGACCACCACAGGGCCGTCACGACGCTCAGCAGCAGGACCGCGGCGCCGACCCGGTCCCCGTTCATGGCCGCGGCCACCGCCAGCGCTGCCACGGCCAGACCCACCAGGCCGTAGGCGAGGACGAACGCCTTGAGCCGGCGGCGAGCGTCATCCTCTGGCCTCGGTCGGGGGGCGGGCCGATCGGCGGCGTCAGCGGTCATGCGGCCAACCGTACCGGCCCCCCGAACCCCGCGGCCGGTCAGAACGGCTGGTCGCCGATGATGGTGATCCGTTCCATCACCCGTCGATGGGGGAAGTAGTCGGAAACGGCGTAGTGCTGGGTCGACCGGTTGTCCCAGAACACGACGTCGCCCGGCTCCCACCGCCAGCGGCACTGGTATTCCGGGATGGTGGCCTGGAGGCACAGGAAGTCGATCAGGTCCTCGGACTCGTCGGGTTCGAGGCCGACGATGTGCTGGGTGAAGTTCCGGTTGACGTACAGGGTCTTGCGGCCCGTTTCGGGGTGGGTGCGCACCACAGGGTGCTCGACGGCGGGGAACTGGGGCCGGAGCTCGGCCCGCTCCTCCTCGGTCATGCCCCGCCCGAAGGAGTCGATCCAATCGTGGACGGCGACCAGACCCTCCAGGCGCTGCTTCATCTCGTCGCTGAGGTGATCGTAGGCGGCGCCCATGTCGGCCCACATGGTGTCGCCACCGACCTCGGGTACCTCGACGGCCCGCAGGATCGAGCCCAACGACGGGACGAGACGCCAGCTCACGTCACTGTGCCAGGTGTTCTCGTAGCCGCCGGTCTTGTCGTCCTTGGCGAGGCGTACCACCTCGGGTTCGACATCATCGTTGTCGGCGTGGACCAGCCTGAAGAACGGGTGCGATTCGAGAGCACCCCAACGCTGGGCGAACGCGGCCTGCTGCTGCTCGGTGATGTCCTGGTTGCGGAACACCAGGACCTTCCACTCGAGCAGGGCCTGGTTGAGCTGCTGGAACAGCTCCTCGTCGACCGGGTCGGCCATCGACACCCCGTCCACCACCGCCCCGATCTGGGGGGCCAGGGGAGCGAGTTCGAACCGGGTGTAGGGCTCCCCGGTCCAACCGGCCGGTACTCGGTCACCGACACGGGGACCGGGGTGGAAACCGCGGTAGCGGGACGGGATGTCGGGCCGGGGGGCCCTGGGATCGAGGGTGGTGACGGTGTTCATGGCTGGCTCCAGGCGAGGAGGGGAACTCGGAACAGGGGGCATCGGATCGGCCGCGCTCGAACGGTGCCCGACCGGCCACGACGCCGGATCGGGGTGCCGCACGACCGCGGTCCACAGGTCCCCGCCCCCAGCGTAAGGCGGATGCCTCAATCTGTCAATCGTCGCGGTGTCGTCGGTCGCCGCCCAGTCCGGCGACGCCGGGTTCGCCGCGGCTCAGGCCGGGGCCTCAAGCACGGCCGTGCACACGGTGACCAGTTCGTGGATGACCGCCTCCAGCGGGGCCGATCCCGTCGGTCCAGCCGCCTCGTCGGCGGCCCGTCGCTCGACGACGGCCAGGCTCACGAACAGCAACGCCACCGCCGAGTCGAGCCGCCGCCGCCGACGCTCGGCCGGCAGATGGTCGAGCCGTTCGAGGAGCTGGTCGTGTGCGGTCCGGTACGCCTGGCCCTCCAGGCTCCGTCGCACCACGTCGGCCACCGTCGGATCGGTGAACGCCGCCATGACGAACCGGGCCCAGTAACTCTCCTCGGGTCGGAGGACGGCCTCGACCAGGGGGCGGGCCAGGGTGTCGACCAGTTCGCTCACCGTCGCCGTCTCGCCCAGGTCGGCCAAGAGGTCGGCCCGGCGTTGATTGATGGGGCGCATCCGTTCGATGATGACCGCCTCGATCAATCCCTCCCGGGAACCGAAGTGGTACTGCGCCGCCGACTTGTTCCGTTGTCCGGCCGCGGTCTGCACCGCTCGGAGCGACATCGCGCCGAGGCCTTCCTCGGCGGCCAGCCGCTCGGCGGCGTCGATCATCTGTCGTTCAGCGTCGCCGATCACGAGCGATGATCGTGTTGGGCCCGGCCCGAGCTGTCAAGGGTTTGGCGCGATCAACCGCCCCGAGGAAGGGCATCGGTGACCCACCCGTCACCGTCCCAATAGCGGGCGGTGTCCGGCGGATCACCTTGGGCGTAATACCAACCCGGTGGGGGATACCGGATGGACGCCGGTTCGTTCTCGGCCGGCATGGCCACGGGGCCGGTCTGGTCGGGATCGACCGCCACGGGCTCGTTGACCGCCCGATTCGTGCCTGCCTCGTCGTCGCTCAAGTTGATCGTGTCATCGCTCATGATCGTGTCACCCGTGACCGCCCGAAGGTCCCGTTGATCGTCTGGTCGGTCCTCATTGTACAACCAGCTATCAGGAGTCGAAGTCGGGCCCGGGTCGCCCGTCGATCCGAGGGCTGCGGCCGGCGCGCCCGGGCCGACGGGTCGGGTCCGTTCGGCCGCTAACCGGCGAGGTCGGGGAACAGGCGATGTGCCTTGCGGACGATCGCCGGCCAGCCGAGCTGCACATTGGCCTGTTCCAGCCCTCCCGCCCCGGCTCGGGCCGTGGGGGCCAACGTCTCGGGTGGGGGTTGATGAACCGTGCCCGCGGCCAGGGTGCGGACCTGCACCTGGCAGGACCGCTCCAGGTAGTACATGCGAGTGAACGCCTCGGCCACCGACGAGCCCACGGCGAGCATCCCGTGGTTCCGCAGGACCAGGATGCCGTTGTCGCCCAGATCCCGGACGAGCCGGGCCCGCTCCTCGAGGTTGACGGCCACCCCTTCATAGTCGTGATAGCCCACCCCGAATCCCTGGACGAACATGGAGGTCTGGCACAGGGGGAGCAGCCCTTCCGTCATGTTCGACACGGCCTGGCCGTCGATGGTGTGGAGGTGCAGCACGCAGTGGGCGTCGGCCCGGCCCATGTGAACCGCCGAGTGGATCACGAATCCTGCCGGGTTGGTCACGTGCTCGGTGGGGTCAACCGCTTTCCCCTCGGTGTCGACCTTGACCAGATTCTCCGGTGTGACCTCGTCGAAGGCCAGGTCGAATGGGTTGAGCAGGAAATGGTCGGTACCCGGGACCCGGGCCGACAAGTGGGTGTAGATGAGGTCGTCCCAGCCCCAGTGGGCGAACATCCGGTACGCCACCGCGAGATCGTGGCGTACCGCCCGCTCCTCCGGGGTCATGGCGGATGATGCCGGGGTGGTACTGCTGGCGATGGTGGCCGTCATGGTCCGAACGGTAGTCCCGGCCTAGGCCGGCTGTAGCATCCATCGTGCTCCTGGTGTGAGCAATTCATGCGACGACCGGGCACCCGCCGAATGCTGCGGCGGTCGAGTGGCTACCCTCCACGTCATGCAGCGAACTGGCATCGTCGGCATCGGCAAGATGGGTATCTCCCACCTGGCCATCGCGTCGGCCCACCCCGAGTTGGATGTGGTGGCCGTCTGCGACAGCCAACCCCTGATGCTCTCCGGTGTCCGCAGCCACCTCGATCTCGCCACCTATCGCGACGTCGACAAGATGCTCGACGACGCCGATCTGGACTGCCTGTTCGTGGCCACTCCCACCCGTTCGCACGCCGCCCTGGCCACCGAGGCGATGGAACGGGGGGTCGGGGTGTTCGTGGAGAAGCCCCTCACCCTGTCGTCGGCCGAGTCCCGGCGCTTGGCCGCCCTGGCCGCGGACCGTCGGGTGGCCAACCAGGTGGGCTACCACAACCGGTTCATCGGCACCTTCCAGGAGGTGGCCCGTCTGGTCGGCGCGGGCGCCATCGGCCGGGTGCACCATGTCGACGGCAAGGCCTTCGGCCAGGTGGTCACCCAGGCCAAGGGGGGTGGCCGGACCTGGCGGGCCCAGAAGTCCGAGGGGGGTGGGTGTCTGCACGACTACGCCTGCCATGTCGTCGACCTCATGAACTTCGTGGTCGGCCCCCCGGAACGGGTGATCGGATCCCGGTTGGCGTCGATCTACTCGACCGACGTCGAGGACGCGGTGTACGCGATCTTCGACTACCCGGACGGGATGACCGGCACCCTGGAGACCAACTGGTCCGACCCGACCTACCGCAAGATGACCACCACCATCACCGTGCACGGTGAGAAGGGCAAGATCTTCGCCGATCGCCAGGAGTGCCGGCTGTGGCTCCGCGACGGGGCCAGCTTCGAGACCTTCGGCCCCGGCTGGACCATCCGGTACATCACCGACCTGCAGGAGCCGGTCCGCTACTACCTGCGGGGCGAGGAGTACTCGGCCCAGGTCGATCGGTTCGCCACCTCGGTGACCCGGCGTGACCCCAACGGTGAGAACTCGTTCTCCAGTGCCAGCGACGCCGACCAGGTGGTCGAGGAGATCGCCCGGGTCAACGGCGATGCCGGTGGCCGGTCGATCTCCTCGCTGGTCGGAGCGCCGGCGGGAATGAGCAACGCCGACATGCTTCGTTCCGTGGCCTCCGATCTGTCGACCAGGGCCACCGCGGTGGCCCGCCGGGCCGTGAGGCTCGGTCGGTCGACCCTCGATCGCCGAGGTCGCTAGCCCTCCAGTCCCCCCCCATCCGTCG
This sequence comes from Acidimicrobiales bacterium, assembly GCA_047971245.1. Lineage (GTDB taxonomy): Bacteria > Actinomycetota > Acidimicrobiia > Acidimicrobiales > SZUA-35 > CADEDH01. Next base: position 3,656 of record JBKDZN010000122.1, on the reverse strand, counting down.
ACCCCCATCACGAGACGACTTATGACCTCCATCGACCGGATCCTGTTCGGAGACAACCAGTTCTTTGGCGTCAACCACATGTCGGAGGAGAAGGCCCGTGCCCAGGCCATGCGATTCCGCGACGTCGACGCCATCATCTCGGTTCTCGACACCGCCTATGAGCTCGGTATCCGGAGCTTCATGTGCACCACCCACGATCAGATCGGGGCCATCGCCGACTATGTGGCGGCGAACCCGGCTCGATACGAGGGCTTCGTGTTCCTGCCCGGTATGCCGTATGCCCACAAGTACGCCAACATGGTCGGCGAGCTGGGGATGGTGGACACCCTCCGGGCGGTGACCCCGGGCGGGCTCGTGGAGGCCATGGTCCGTGGCGCGAAGTCCACCCTCAGCATGGGCCGGGATCTCGACGATCTCCTGAAGATGCTGGTCGACGCCGAGATGGCCCGGTTCGCCCAGGTCGATACCCCGGTCATCTTCCTGCAGAACGTCCTCGCCGACCTGCTGCTCGGGCTCGGCGCCACCCACTTCTTCGCCGCCTTCGCCGATTATGTGGGTGAACGCTACGGCGCCGAGGCCGGGTTCTTCACCATGAACCTGCCGGCGATGGTGCCCGCGTTGCACAAGGCCGGGATCGAGAATCCGATCGTGTGTTGCAACTACAACCTGATCAATTTCCGGATGGCCGGGGGGATCGAGGCCTACGACGAGGTCCTGGCCAACGAACAGTGCCGGGTCATCGCCATGTCGGTGCTGGCCTCCGGGGCCATTCCGGCCGATGAGGCGATCGACTGGATCTGCTCCCGGCCCCAGATCGAATCCATCGTGTTCGGGGCATCGTCGCGGGGGAATATCGCCAACACGATCGACCTGATCGAGACCTTCGACACCCGCCGCCGGAGTGTGACGCTGTGAGAGCCCAGCGCCCATCGAAGGGTGACACCGCCCCCGTCCACCGGCCGATCCGGCTCCTGAACGTCGACATCGACGATGTCACCACCGAGGAGCTGCTGGAGAAGCGGGACGGCACCATCATCACGATCCATGTCGACATGATGGCCAAGCTCCAGAAAGACCGGGACTTCTATGACGTCGTCCAGAAGTTCGACGTCGTCACCTGCGACAGCCAGATCCTGTTCTTCGCGGCCCGGGCCATGCGGCTCGGCCTCCGGGAGCGGATCTCGGGCTCCGATTTCTTCCCCCGCTTCTACACCCGGTGGGCCGACGATCCGTCGGTCACCATCTTCATGCTCGGGGCCATGGACGACATCGCGGCCCAGGCGGCCGAGGTGATCAACGCCAAGGTCGGGCGGGAGATGGTGGTCGGTGCCTACGGGCCCTCCCTGGGCATCACCGAGAACCCGGACGAGATCAACGACGTGGTCGACATGGTGGAGCGGTCCGGGGCCACCGTGCTCGTGTTCGGCCTCGAGGCCGGTAAGCAGGAGCGTTTCCTGATGTCGATCAAGGACCGCTTGCCCGGGGTGCGGCTGTTCCTGCCGCTCGGCGGCACCATCGACTACGAGGCCGGGGCGGTGAAGCGGCCCCCGCCGATCATCACCCGGATCGGCCTGGAGTGGTTCTGGCGTCTGGCCCGCGAGCCGAAACGGCGTTGGCGCCGGTACCTGGTGCACCAGCCGCCCGTGCTCTATCACCTGGCCCGCCAGGCCGTCGGCCGCTACCGGGACCCGTTCGCCGACTGATCCGGGGTCCCGGCGACGGGCGGGAACCGTTCAGCGGCGGGGTCGATCGGTGTCGAGTAGCCCGGTCCGGCCGGCGATCACGGTCGCGATGCGGCCGAACGCCCGTTGCCGGGCCACCACCGGGGCGTCGGGGTCGGCGACCACGTCGATCAGGACCTCGGAGGCGCCGCTGCGTCGGGCCACCATCACCAGTGCGGTCAGTTCGGGCTCGGTGAGGATGGCGACGCCGTGATCGGCAACCCGCGATGCCCAGCCGGGGTCGAGCACTGGCCGCACGCCGGGCGGCGACGTGGGGCCCTCGGTGCCGGCCGGCGCGGCCGGAACGGAGGATCCGGCCGACCGTCGGCCGTCGGCGGCGAGCCTGTCGTCCTCGGTCGGGGGCGTACGGATCGGGTCGATGAGTGCGGTCATTCGAGTGTCCTTCGCGTCGTGGTCCAACGGGATCGGTGCCGGCCGATGACGTCACCGTACGTAGCCGGATCATCAACGAAAAGCGGCTATTGCTGGCCGTTGTCATCAGCATTGCTGATCATTAACCTGGTGCGGGTGGGCAGCCTCCAAGACCTCGAACTGCGCCATCTCGTCGCCCTGGCCACGGTGGCCGACCAGGGCACGTTCGCCCGGGCCGCCGGGGAGCTCGGGTTCAGCCAGTCAGCGGTGAGCCAGCAGATCGCCGCGCTGGAACGGATCGTGGGTGAGCCGGTGTTCGACCGTCCCGGCGGCCCCCGCCCGGTTGAGCTGACCCCGATCGGGGCGCTCCTCCTGGAACAGAGCCGGCCGGTCCTGGCCGGGATGGCCGCCGTCCGAGACGGGCTCGTCCGGTTTCGCGACGGAGCCGTCGGCCGCCTGACGGTCGGGGCCTACCAGAGCGTGGCCACCTCGATCCTGCCCGAGCTGGTTGCCCGCCTCCACGACGAGCGGCCCGAGGTCGACCTCATGGTCGAGAGCTCCGACGAGGACGAGGAGCTCTACGCCGCGGTGCTGGACGGCACCATCGACCTCTCGTTCGGGACCGCGGCATCCCGGCGCCCCGGTCTCGACGTCGTCCCCCTGCTCGTCGACCCCTATGTGGTGGTGGCCCGTCCGTACCAGTTCCCGCCCGGCCCGGTCGACGCCCGGGATCTCGACGGGATCCCCCTGGTCGGTCAGCCCCGGAACTCCTGCCAGATGTTGAACGAGGCCGGGCTGATCGCGGCGGGGTGCCGGCCGACCTATGTGTTCCGCAGCGCCGACAACAGCACCGTGGCCGCCATGGTCCGTTCCGGGCTCGGGCCGGCGGTACTGCCCCTGCTGTGCGTGGAGCGTGACGATCCCCGCCTGGTGCTCCACCCACTGGACCCGGGGATCCCGCCCCGGGAGGTCGTCCTGGTGGCCCGCACCGGTCGCACCCTGGCCCCCGCCGCCCATCGCTTCATCGAGCTCGCCCGGGAGATCTGCACGGATCTCGGTCGCCGCCTCGACGCCGTGATCGCGGCCCCCTGAACCAATCGCCTCGGGCGGGTCGATGGATGACCGCGGCCCGATACCACCTGGTCCCGATCGCTCACCCCGACTCGGCGGCCCGCTTCTCCTCGTCGCGGGCTGCGTCGAAGGCGGCCACCCGATCGAATCCGACACCCATCGCGGGGCCGGGGTCCTCACCCGCCCCCTGAGGGGACAGCGATTTCCCCGAGCCGTTCCGGGCCGAGGGGCCGTTGTCGTTCGAGGGGCGGCCGTTGTCGTTCGAGCGGCCCTTGTCGTTCGAGGGGCTCCCGGCGGCCGGGAGGGCCGTGTCGGCCGGGAGGGCAGGGTCGGTCGAGACGGTCTTACACCGGCGACGGCCACGGGCTCGACCGCGCCGCGGCGTGATCGCCGGCTCGGTCCAGGCCATGGCGCACCGGCCGTACAGTGACACGAGACCGCGGACCGCATCGACCTAGCTCACGATGCCGTCGTGGGGGCTGCGTGGGCACG
>JBKDZN010000121.1:0-8180 GCA_047971245.1 Acidimicrobiales bacterium | reverse complement strand
GGTGCCCGGGAGGAGCGCCGATCATCCGGCCAGCCCGCGTGCACGTGGCGGGTTCGCACCGGGTTCGAGGAGACGACGGGCCATGATGCGGGGGATCTGATCCGGACCCGCGACGGCGTCTCCAGCCAGCTCTACCGTCGGGCGTGTGACGGCCGGGTGGATTATGTGTGGGTGCCGTTGGTGACCGCGGAGGATCTGTTGGCGGATCTGACGGACTCCGTGGAGCGCCAGCTCCCCGCTCCGGATCCGGTGATCAGGCCGCAGAACCCCCAGCCGGGGTGGGTGATCGTCCAGGTGCCCCTCGATTTTCGGACCACACCGGAGACGTGGCGCACGATCACTGCCACGGCGAGCGTCGACGGTCCGTCCGGCATGTCGCCGTGGGTGACGATCACGGCTGTGCCCAAGGAGCTGATCTTTGCCTCGGGTGATCCGGCCGATCCTGGCCTGGTGGCCGGCTGCGTCGGGGACGCGGCCATCGCACCGTACGTGGCGGAGACTCCCGGCGCGTGCTCCTACACCTACCGGAACGCGTCGACGATCGTCGCCTCCGACGTGTTCACCGTCGAGGTGGGGATCACGTGGGACGTCACCTACACCTCGTCGAGCGGGTCGGGCCGCCTCGAGATGGGACCCACGATCACCCAGGTCCCGCTTCGGGTCACTGAGGTGAAGGCGTTGGTGACCTGCACCGGCCCTCACCCGAATCAGGGCGGCTGCTGACCGCCCCGCCCCAGTCCTCCCGCGCGCCTCAGGCCGGCAACTGGACTGCGTCGCGTACCCGACCCATGACTTCCGCCGCCTTTTCCCGGGCCCGGTCGGCGCCGCGGTGCAGGATGTCGGCGGTCGTGGCGGGGTCGATCTCGGCCCGCCGCTCCTGGATCGGTCGGAGCGATTCGATGAGTGCCTCGGCGGCGTCGGCCTTGAGCGGTCCGTACTGCTGGTAGTCCTTGGCCACATCACTGGCGTCCCGCCCCGTGGCGGAGGCCAGGATCGTCAGGAGGTTCGAGACCCCTGGTTTGGTGTCCGGGTCGTAGCGTACGTCGCCGTCGTTGTCGGTGACGGCCCGCTTCAGTTTCCGTCGGATGTCGTCCGGGGGATCGGTCAGGTAGATGATCCCCTGGGGTGACGCGGCCGACTTGGACATCTTGTTGGCGGGTTCCTGCAGATCCATGATCCGAGCGCCGGCGGCCGGGATCTGATGCTCGGGCACGACGAGAGTGTCGCCGAATCGGCTGTTGAACCTGGTCACAACGTCGCGGGTGAACTCGACGTGCTGGCGCTGGTCGTCGCCGACCGGGACGATGTCGCTGTCGTACAGGGCGATGTCGGCGGCCTGCAGGGCGGGATAGGTGAACAGCGCCGCCGAGACGAAGTCGGACTTGTCGCTCTTGTCCTTGAACTGGGTCATGCGTCGGAGCTCCCCGACCGATGCCATGCACTGCATCTGCCACGCCAGCTCGGCGTGCTGGGTGACCTGGGATTGGACGAACAGGATCGACCGGGCTGGGTCGATGCCGATGGCGAGGAGGTCGGCGGCCAGTTCGAGCGTGTTGGCCTTGATCTCGCCGGGCGGGTGGGGCACCGACAGGGCGTGCAGGTCGACGATGCAGTACACGCCCTGGGTGGTGTCCTGGAGGTCGACCCAGTTCTTGATGGCCCCCAGATAGTTGCCGAGGTGGAGGGCCCCAGACGGTTGGATCCCGGAGAACGCCCGTGGCAGCGATGGCTCGGTCATGTCCCCGTAGACTAGGGGGGTCGGGTGATTCGACACCCGGATTTTCCTGGCCGGGCCGCCGATGGGGGTTCTGGTCCGGCTCGAGGGCAGGGCGAGCTAGAATCACACCGATGTCATTTCAGGTTCAGACCGAAGCGTTCGAAGGCCCGTTCGACCTGCTCCTTCACCTGATCCTCGCCGATGATGTAGACCTCTACGAGGTTCGGCTCTCCGATATCGTCGACGCGTATCTGGCCGAGCTGGAGCGGCTGCAGGCCTGTGACCTGGAGGTGGCCACCGAGTTCCTGCTGATCGCCGCCACCCTGGTGGAACTCAAGTGCCGCCGGTTGCTTCCCAACGACCGCGAGGTAGACCTCGACGAGGAGTTGGCCCTCTGGGAGGAACGGGATCTCCTTCTGGCCCGCCTGCTGGAGTGCAAGACCTTCAAGGACGCGGCCCAGGTCCTCGCCGGGTTGATCGAGCGGTCGGCCCGGTCGCTGCCCCGTCGGGCCGGTCTCGAAGACGAGTTCCTGCACCTGTCGCCCGACCCGCTGGCGGGGGTGACCCCGGCGCAGCTCCGTTCGGCGTTCCTCCGGGTCGCCACCGCCAAACCGGTGCCGCAGGTGTCCCTGGCCCACGTCAACCCGATCCGGGCCAACGTGACCGACGCCATCGCCGACGTGGTCGATCAGTTGCTGGGGGCTGGGCGCCAGACGTTCCGCCAGCTGACCCGGGGGTTGACCGACCGGATCGAGGTCGTCGTCCGGTTCCTGGCCGTACTCGAGCTGTTCAAACAGGATCTGGTCGACATCGACCAGGCCCGGGTGTTCGGGGATCTCACCGTCGATTGGATCGGTTCCGCCGACGACCGCGAACTGGCGGCGGTGGGTGCCGAGCGGTACGACGGATGACCGGCCGACCGGCCGAGGCCGACGGCGGAGGTGGGGACGGTGGTGCCTCGGCCGAGTTCGCCGATCCTGGCCCGGTGATCGAGGCCATCATCCTGGTCGCGACCGATCCGGTTCCGGCCCAACTGTTGGCCCAACTGGTCGAGTTGCCCCTGGAGACGGTCGATGCCCGCATCCGGCTGCTGGCTGCCGAGTACACGGCGCAGGGGCGGGGCTTCGAACTGGTGGAGGTGGCCGGCGGTTGGCGGTTCCAGACCCACCCGGATCTGGCCCCGTATCTGGAGCGCTACGCCCTTGACGGGCAGTCGACCCGGATGTCGAACGCGGCCTTGGAGACGCTGGCCATCGTCGCTTACAAGCAGCCGATCTCCCGGGCCCAGGTCAGCGCCATCCGCGGCGTGAACGTTGATGGGGTCCTGCGGACCCTGGTCCAGCGGGGCTACGTGGAGGAGGTGGGGCGTGACCTCGGGGCCGGCCAGGCGACCATGTTCGGCACCACCACCGCCTTCCTGGAACGACTCGGGCTGCGGGATCTCGGCGATCTTCCGTCGCTCGGGGAGTTCGTGCCGTCGGCCGCGGTGGTGGAGGCGTTGGAGTCCACCTTGACCGCGGAGACCGACGCCGCGGTCGTTGCCGATACCGACCGGGGGGACGGTGCCGGGACGGGCGACGCTCCCGACCCGGGCCGACAGGGCAACGACGACGGTTCGGGCCCCGACACCGACGACGTGCCCCCGCTCGATCTCCGCTCGGTCACCCCGGCCGACACCGCCGTTGGCGCCGACCCGCCGCCGGCCAACGGGTCCGGACCGGCCCCTGACCAGGCGCCGTAGACCGTGGTGGCCCCTGGATGCCAGCCCGGACCCGATCCGGGCCCCCACCAGCGCCCGGACGAGGCGCCGGAACGATTGCAGAAGGTCCTGGCCCGGGTCGGGCTGGGTTCCCGACGGGTGTGCGAGGACCTGATCACGGAGGGACGGGTGGTGGTGAACGGCTGCACCGCGACGCTCGGCGACAAGGTGGTGGCCGCCGACCGGGTCGAGGTCGACGGCGTCGTGTACTCGACGACGGTCGACATGGTGACCTACCTGCTCAACAAGCCGAAGGGGGTGGTCACCACGGCGGCCGACACCCACAGCCGCCCGATCGTCACCGAACTGGTGCCGGAGCAGCCCCGGGTCGTCCCGGTCGGCCGCCTCGACCTCGACACCGAGGGGCTCCTGTTGCTGACCAACGACGGTGACCTCGCCCACCGGTTGACCCACCCCAGTTTCGGGGTGGAGAAGGAGTACCTGGCCCACGTGCGGGGTCAGCCGGGCCGAGCCGTGTTGCGGACCTTGCGGGAGGGCGTCGAGCTCGACGACGGGGTCACCGCTGCGGCCCGGGTCGCCGTGGTCGCTCCGGGCCTGATCCGCCTGACCATTCACGAGGGCCGCAACCGGCAGGTCCGTCGCATGTGCGAAGCGGTGGGCCATCCGGTGATCCGCCTCGCCCGGACCCGGATCGGCCCGCTCACCGATCCTCGGTTGAAGCCGGGCCGGTGGCGTGAACTGTCCCGCGACGAGGTGCTCGATCTGCAGCGGGCGGTCCGTTCGGTCTGAACCCGTTCCGGGCCCGTGGCGCCTTGGGGCAGTGGACCGGGCGAGCGATACGATGCGCCGCCATGGCAGTACGTGCGCTGCGCGGCGCGACGACGGTGGACGCCGACCACCCGGATGAGGTCCACAAGCGAACCACCGAACTTCTCGAAGCGTTGTTCGCGCGGAACGATGTGGGCGCGGACGACATCATCAGCGTCTTCTTCACCACGACCGGTGATGTGCGGAGTGTCGCCCCGGCCGCGGCCGCCCGCGCCTTCGGCCTGACCGATGTGCCGTTGATCTGCGCCCAGGAGATGCCGGTCGACGGCAGCCTCGAACGCTGCGTCCGGTTGCTGCTCCACCTCGACACCGACCGTCCCCGGGACGAGCTGCGTCACGTGTTCCTTCGTGGTGCCACGGTCCTCCGGCCGGATCTGGCCGAGCCGGGCGACGAGGCCCGATGATGACGCCGGGTCGGGCCACGGTGATCGGGACGGGCCTGATCGGTGGCTCGGTGGGCATGGCCCTGCGGAAGCAGGGGTGGTCGGTGTCGGCCGTCGACGCCGACCCCGACGTGGCGGTGCGGGCCGTCACGGTGGGCGCGGCCGACGAGACCGGTTTCGACGAGGCCAGCGATCTGGTGGTTATCGCCGCCCCCGTCGGGGTGGTGCCCGAACTGGCCCGTGACGCGCTCGCCCGTTGCGGCGGTGTGGTGACCGACGTCGGGTCAACCAAGCTGGAGATCTGCCGGGCGGTCGACGATCCCCGCTTCGTCGGGGGTCACCCGATGGCCGGCTCGGAGCAGGACGGGCTCGCCGGCGCGGCGGAGGACCTGTTTTTCGGGGCGATGTGGGTGCTGACCCCGACCCCTTCCACCGACGAGGACGCCTTCGCCAAGGTCCGGGCGGTGGTCCGGTCTCTCGGTGCCGAATCGCTCGCGCTTGCCCCTGACGTCCACGACCAGCTCGTCGCCCAGGTGAGCCATGTCCCCCACCTGACTGCGGCGACCCTGATGAACATGGCGGTCGAGGCCTCGGTCGAGCATCAGGCCCTGTTGCGGTTGGCGGCCGGCGGGTTCCGGGACATGACCCGGATCTCGGCCGGTCGGCCGTCGATCTGGCCCGATATCTGTGTGGCCAACGGCCGGGCCATCGTGTCGGGCCTCGACCAGCTCATCGACCAGCTCGGGATGGTGCGCGATCTGGTCGCCTCGGGCGACCGGATCGGGATCCTGGAGCTGTTGACGTCGGCCCGGTCGGCCCGCATCAATCTTCCGGTCGGGTTCGGGCCGGCCGACGACCTGGTCGAGCTGGCCATCACCATCCCTGATCGGCCCGGCGAGATCGCCGCCATCGCCACCCTGGCGGCGGAACTGGACGTCAACATCTACGACCTCGAGATCAGCCATTCCGGCGAGGGGCGTCGTGGGGTGATGGTGGTCGTGGTCGACGAAGGTCGCTCCGAACGATTCATCGGGGGTCTCATGGCCCGCGGCTACCGGCCGTCGGTCCGGTCGCTGCAATGAGCCGCGGGTCGCAGAACCCGGTCCCGGATCGACCCGCCGGACCGGTGGTGATCGCCATCGACGGACCGTCCGGTTCGGGGAAGTCCACGGTGGCCCGCCGCCTGGCCACCGAGCTCGGCTTGTCCTACCTCGACACCGGCGCCATGTATCGCTCGGTCACCCTGGCCGTCCTGGAACAGGGGATCGACCCCGCCGATGGGGACGCGGTGGCTGCGGTGGCCCGGTCGGCGGTCGTGGATCTCGCCCCCGACGGCACGGTCCGTCTCGATGGGGTCGATGTGACCGCGGCGATCCGTACCGCCGCGGTGAACGAGGCGGTCTCCGCGGTGGCGGCCAACCAGTCGGTCCGGGCCGTGCTGGTCGACCGGCAGCGGGACTGGATCCGTGAACGGGATGGGGGCGTGCTGGAGGGGCGCGACATCGGGACGGTGGTGTTCCCCAGCGCCCGACTCAAGGTGTATCTGACGGCGTCGGACGTGGCGCGGGCCGCTCGCCGGGCACGCGACGAGGTGAACGATGATCATCACGAGGTCGCCCAGGCCTTGGCCCGCCGGGATCACGCCGACGCCACCCGCCTGGTCGACCCGCTCCGCCAGGCTGACGACGCCCAGGTGCTCGACACGACCGACCTCAGTATCGACGAGGTGGTCGACATCCTGGTCCGGGCGGCCCGTGGTTGACGACCCGGTCGAACCGGTCCGGGATGAGGTCACGGCGGTCCGTGACTTCAGTGCCGCCGCCCGGTTCACGTATCGGGTGTTGCGGGGTGCCTTGTCGCTGGCCCTGCGGTTGTGGTTCCGGGTCGAGGTGGTGGGGGAGCAGCGGATCCCGCGTACCGGCCCGTACATCCTCGCCCCGGGGGCGCACCGGTCGATTCTCGACACCCCCCTGGTCGCGGTCACCGGGCCCCGGGTGCTGCGCTACATGGGGGCCGAGAACTTCTTCCGGATCCCCGGGTTCGGCTGGTTCCTGTCGGCCATGGGCGGTTTTCCGGTGGAGCGGCACGCCACCGATCGGGTCGCTCTCCGCCGGGCCGAGGAGGTCCTCGCCGACGGGGACCCCCTGGTCGTGTTCCCCGAGGGCACCCGGTTCTCCGGCCCCGAGGTGCAACCGCTCAAACAGGGGGCTGCCTTCCTGGCCGGACGGTCCCGGGCGCCGATCGTCCCGGTCGGTATCGGCGGGGCCGAACGGGCCCTGCCCCGTGGCCGCTACCTGCCCCGCCCGTCGAAGATCGTGCTGGTGATCGGTGAGGTGATGGAACCTCCGGGCGAGCCGGGCCTTCGGGTCCGTCGCCGGGAGGTCATGGCCCTCAGCGACCGGCTCCAGGAGCGCCTCCAGGCGCTGTTCGACGAGGCCCAGGCCCGCGCCGGGGTGGGCTGAGTCCCGTCGAGATCAGGGCGCGGCGGCGCCGACCCCGGCCGCCAGGTCGGTGAGGACCCCGGCGGCGTCGACGGCCCGGTCGTCCACGGCCGGTCGGGCGGTGCGTGATCCGCCGAGGCCGGCGGTGACCGCGGCGTCGATGGCGCCCAGCAGGTCCCGCAGGTGGCGGGGTGGGGGGAAATACTCGTCCTCGTTGGTGATGGCGACTTCTTCGACACCGCGGCGGGGCCGGAGGTAGGCGACGACGCTGCGTACGACGTCCTCGGGGGCGGACGCGCCGGCCGTGACCCCGACCACACCGGTCAGGTCGTCGGGAAGTTCGTCGGGTCCGTTGACCCGGAACACCCGATCGCAGCCGGCCTCGGCCGCCAGTTTGGCCAGGGCGTTGGTGTTCGAGGAGTTGGCCGAGCCGATGACCACGAAGGCGTCGCAACGGTCGGCCACGGCCATCAGGGCGGATTGGCGGTTGGTGGTGGCGAAGCAGAGGTCGCTGCGGCCGGGGGTGAACAGGTCGGGGAAGCGGGTCTTGGCCGCGTCGGCGACGTCCGCCCAGTCCCGGTGGCTCAGGGTGGTTTGGGCCAGCAGGGCGGTCGGCCCGTCGAACTCGGGCAGGGCGGCCACGTCGTCGACCGTCTCCACCCGGTGGATGGCCTCGGGGGCGACGGCCATCGTGCCGACCGCTTCCTCGTGACCCTCGTGGCCCACATACACGATCTGGTAGCCCTTGCCGGCCCGGACCTTTACCTCGTGGTGGACCTTGGTGACCAAGGGGCACACCGCGTCGACCACGTAGCTGCCCCGCCGGCGGGCCGCGGCCACCACGGCCGGGGCCGAACCGTGGGCCGAGAGCATGATGGGCCGGCCGGGCGGGACGTCGTCGATGTCGTCGACGAACACGACGCCCTGGTCGACGAACCGGTCGACCACCAGCTTCTTGTGGACGATCTCGTGCTAGCAGTAGACGGGCGCCTCGACGGTCCGGACCATCCATGCGAGTGCCTTGATGGCCATCTCAACCCCGGCGCAGAACCCCCGAGGCGCGCACAACAGCACCCGGACCACCCGGCCGG
>JBKDZN010000120.1:0-17779 GCA_047971245.1 Acidimicrobiales bacterium | reverse complement strand
CCACGACTGATTCCCCCGCAACAGAGGACGCTGTACTTATGAGTACCCAGAACTATGTCGCCGTGGTCAAGGTTGTCGGTGTCGGCGGTGGCGGCTGCAATGCGGTGAACCGGATGATCGATGCCGGCTTGCGCGGCGTCGAGTTCGTCGCGGTCAACACCGACGCCCAGGCCCTGCTGATGAGCGACGCCGAGACCAAGATCCATATCGGCCGGGACCTGACCCGGGGCCTGGGGGCGGGCAGCGACCCGACCGTCGGCCAGCAGGCTGCCGAAGCCCATCGTGATGAGATCTCCGCCGCCCTCGAGGGCGCGGACATGGTCTTCATCACCGCCGGCGAAGGGGGCGGTACCGGTACCGGCGCTGCCCCGGTGATCGCCGAGGTGGCCAAGAGCCAGGGGGCCCTGACGATCGCGGTGATCACCCGCCCGTTCGCCTTCGAGGGTCGCCGGCGAGCCGCTCAGGCCGATGCCGGGATCAACCGGCTGCGCGAGAAGGTCGACACCCAGATCGTCATCCCCAACGATCGGCTGCTGTCGATCGCCGATGAGAAGACGTCGATGGTCAACGCCTTCCGGATGGCCGATGAGATCCTGCTCCAGGGTGTTTCCGGCATTGCTGACCTCATCACCACCCCGGGTCTGATCAACACCGACTTCGCCGACGTGCGGATGATCATGCACGACGCCGGCAGTGCCCTCATGGGGATCGGCCGTTCGGCCGGTGACGGTCGGGCGCTCGACGCGGCCCGCGCCGCGATCGCCAGTCCCCTGCTCGAGGCTTCGATCGACGGGGCCCGCGGCATCCTGTTGACCATCGCCGGCTCCAGCGATCTCGGCCTGTTCGAGGTGAACGAGGCGGCCGAGATCATCCACGAGGTGGCCCATCCCGAGGCCAACATCATCTTCGGCACCGTGGTCGACGAGAACCTGGGCGAGGAGATCCGGGTGACCGTCATCGCCGCCGGGTTCGACCGTTTCGAGGACAACCGGCGTGAGCACCCGCTCAATGCGGATGACGTCTTCGTCACCCCGACCCGGTCCGACGCCGGGTTCGCCGCCGACACCACCGCCGAGATCCGGCGGCCGGACGATCCGAACGGTCGGCCGGGCGCAGCCGGCTACCCGGCCGGCGGGTCCGATCCTTCCGGCTACGCCTCGGTCGGCAACGGCCCCGCTGGTGGCGGCTACAGCTCCACCGGAGGCGGCTACGACCATGGTGGCTACCCCTCCGGCGGGAGCGGGAACGGTACCGCCGGTGGTGGTCGCAGCACGGCCGGGAGCGCAACCGGTAGCACTGGGAGCGGGAACGGCACCGCCGGGGGCGGGAACGGCACCGCCGGGACCGGCCATACCGCCACCGGGGCCGGCAGCCGACCGGCCGCGAACGGCTCCCACGGCACGGCGGGAGCCCACAGCAGCACCAGCGGTGGCAACGGTAACGGCAGCTCGGGCAACGGCACCGTCCGCGGGAGTGGTGCGACCGCCGCGGGCCCGCAGGGCAACGGGGCCTCGACGGGCGCGGGGAACGGCAACGGTTCCCCCGCGGGCGCCCACAGCATGGCCAACGGTGGCGGTGCGACCACGTCGGCGCCGACCGGCCGTCGTGCCCCGGGTCCGGACACCATCGACCTATTCGACACCGACAGCGACGATCTCGACGACGAGTTCGACGTGCCGTCCTTCCTCAAGTAGCGGCGACGACATGGCTCGGGGCATCGACGTGCCGATGGTGGACACCATCGCCCGTGTGGTGTTCACCGACCGGGCCGATGGCGACTACCGGGTCGACGGTCCTGCCTCCGGGCTCGACGAGTTACGGCGAAAGGTGATCAACGAGTCCTGGACGTGGCTTCGGCAGGTTCATGGGGCGGCCGTGGTCACCGCCCGCACGCCCGGTGACGGGGCGGGGGCGACGGCCGACGCGGCGATCACCACCGCGGTGCGGGTACCGATCGCGGTGACCACCGCGGACTGCGCCCCGGTGGTGCTGGTCGGCGATGTCGGGATCGGGGTGGCGCACGCCGGTTGGCGGGGCCTCGTGACCGGGGTGGTGAAACACACCGCGGCTGCGCTGACCGCGGCCGGAGTCCGGCCTCGCCGAACCCTGCTCGGGCCCTGTATCGATCCGGGTCACTACGAGTTCTCCCCGGCTGATCTGGATCAGGTGGCCGCGATCCTCGGCGACGAGGTCCGCTCGGTCACCCCTTCGGGCACCCCGGCGTTGGATGTCCCAGCGGCAGTGGCGGCGGCCTGTGAACGGGCGGGCTGGCCCCGGCCCGATCGTCCGCCGGCCACCAGTGATCCGACCTGGTTCAGTCACCGGGTGCGGGCCGACACCGGCCGGCAGACCACAGTGGCCTGGCTGGAACCCACCGGAGCCGGGTCATGACCGCGCCCGGCCCGGGAGCGACGGTGGCCGACCGGTTGACCGTGGTGCGCCGCAACATCGAGGCGGTCACCCCCGCCCAACCGGTGCGGATCGTTGCGGTCACCAAGGCCTTCGGGCCGGAAGCCATCACGGCCGCGGTCGCGGCCGGACTCGGAGACGTGGGCGAGAACTACGCCCAGGAGCTGGTGGCCAAGGGAGCCGCGCTGGGTTGGGATCATCCGGACGGGATCCCCGGTCCGGACCGCCGACCCACCGTCCACTTCATCGGTCGGCTGCAGCGCAACAAGGTCAAACGGGTGGCGCCGTTCGTCGATGTCTGGCAAACGGTCGATCGGGCCATCCTCGTCGAGGAGCTGGCCCGCCGGGTGCCCGGGGCCCGGATCCTGATCCAACTCAACGCGACCGGCGAGGCCGACAAGGGGGGTTGCCCCCCCGGCGAGCTCGACGGGTTGGTGGATTCGGCCCGGGAGCGCGGACTCGACGTGATCGGCCTCATGACCGTCGGACCCACCGAGGCCGACGTGGATCCCCGGCCCGCCTTCTCTCTCACCCGGGAGGCGGCCGAACGACTCGGACTGGCCGAGCTGTCGATGGGCATGTCGGGTGACTACGAACGAGCGGTGGCCGAGGGTGCCACCATGGTGCGACTGGGATCTGTGCTGTTCGGGAACCGGCCCCGCCCGGGGCGTCACGACGCATCGCCGAGCAGCACTACAGTCGGGCGCGAGGAGTGAACTGATGTCGATGTTGCGGAACATCCTGGCTTATATGGGGCTCGGACCGGACGAGGAGTACGACGACGACCCCTATGAGGTGGACTACGAAGATCGGCGCCGGGCCCGGTCCCGGAGCCGACCGGTCGAAGCCGATCTCGATGATGATGATGATGACGACGACGACGAGATCGATCGCACGGAGGACACCCTGACCACCGTGGCCCCCCGGCGGGCGGGTGACGGGGCCGGAGGAACCCGGACGTCCTCGGCCCGGAGCCGGTCAGGCCAAACCCGATCCGGTGTCCGGACCGAGGCCGCGTCGTCGGCTCGATCCGGCTCCGGCGGGAACGGCCGGTCGGCCCGGAACGGTACGGCCCGAGCCGCGTCCACCCGATCCGGCTCGACCACCGGATCGGTCTCCGGCCGGTCCACCTCGGGCCCGTCGTCCGCCAACGGAGGCACCCGGGGAGGCTCAGGTGCCCGGTCGTCCGGCGGGGGTGACGAGCCCCGTGGAGGTAGCGGCTCGTCCACCGCACGCGCCTCGGGATCGGTCCCGTCGAGGTCCGGCGGGTCCGGAACCAACTCCAACTCCACCTCTTCTTCTTCCTCTTCCTCCTCCTCTTCCTCCGGCGGTGCTCGGTCGTCCTCGTCTCCGGGAGGGTCGCCGGCAGGGCAGGGATCAGGCGCGTCGGGTTCGGCCCGACGCGGCCGCCACGACGCCCGGCGAACGGGGGAGGCCACCGACCCCTCATCGGGGATCACGGTCCGCACCCGGGCCGACGTTGACACCGCCGCGGCCGCCACACCCAGGGCGGCTGCCCCCGAGGTGCTGACCCCCTCGTCGTTCGGCGACGCCAAGACCCTCGGTGACACCTTCAAGCGGGGGGTACCGGTGATCATCGACCTGCGGGGGGTCGACCGCGACCTCACCCGAAGACTGATCGATTTCGCCAGCGGTATCTGCTATGCCCGCGACGGCGGCATGGAGAAACTGGCCACCCAGATCTTCCTGCTCACCCCCGAGCACGTCACCGTGTCCGACGAGGACCGGAAGCGGGCGGTGGCTGGGCGGTCCTCGCGGAGCTGAGGATCGGGTCTGAGGGCACGAGGTCGGGCGTCGGCCGACAACGGTGGTACCAACCACCGTTCGGTCGGTGGCGGAGGCTACGATTCCGAGGGATATGGTCCGCGAACTCATCTGCATCGCTCTCCTGCTCTTCCAGTTTCTTTTCCTACTCCGGTTGGTGATGGGTTTCTTCCCGATTGCCTCCGGTGGCGTCGCCGCAGGTGCGCGCGACCTCGCCGTGTCGGTGACCGACCCGGTGGTCCTGCCCATCCGCCGGGCCGTTCCGCCCTTGCCAGGAGCCCTGGCGGGGATCGGTCTGGCCGAATTCCTGGTCCTCATCGGACTGCAGATCCTGCTCGCGGTGATTTGTGGTTGATGCTTGTTGAATCATGTAGTTGACCCAGTGCGTAGCGCAGAAAATGGGGGATAGTCTTTCGCCATGGCCCAGCAAAGTGACAAGCTCCGGCTGCTTCGGCGGATACCGGACATCCGGTTCGAGGAGGAGCCGCACGGGTACAGCAAGGATCAGGTAGACCGGGTCCTGGCCAACCTCGCGCCGCTCGCCGACGAGATCGAGCGGCTTCAGGGCCGGCTGTCGGAAGCCGAGAACCGAGCCTCGGCCGCCGAGGCTCGCCTGATCGAAGCCCGCAGCCCCTCCGCAGTGTCGTCGGCCCCCGGAGCCCCGCCGGCCCCGATGCCCGATTTCGACGAGACGCTCCGCAACACCCTCGTCAACGCCCAGCGCACCGCTGACACCACGGTGCGAGAGGCCAAGGAGGAGGCCGAGCGTCTCCGCAACGAGGCCGAGTTCCAGTCGAACGCACTGCTCGCCGACGCCCGGGATCAGGCCACCGAGATGACCACCGAGGCGGTCGCCCAGCGTGAGCGTCTCCTCGCCGAGGCGGCCACCGAGCGGGCCAAGATGCTCGACACCGCTCGTGAGGAGGCCCAGGCCCGGGTGGCCGCCGTGGAGGAAGAGCTGGCCGTCGCCCACGAAGGCGAGCGGGCCCAGCTGCTCCAGCAGATCGGTGATCTGCAGCACATCCACGGCCTCCTGCAGGCCGACGTCAGCCGATTCGAGCGGCATCTCGAGGCCCGTCGTACCGACGTCAAGGCCGCCCTCGATCAGCTGAACGCGGTGCTCGACGATCCGGAACTGCTCCGGTCACGAGAAGCGCTCGAGCCGGCAGAGATCGGGGTGGTGGACTCCACCGACTATCCCCCGATCACCGTCGAGGTGATGTCGCTCGACGAGCTCGAGGCCGAGGCCCGCACGGCCATGGAAGAAACGAGCCGACCGGCCGAGGTGGTCGACCCTGACGAGCTCGACGATCTGGCCCCCGCCCAGAACGATGGGTCGGGCACGGTCGACGTAGCCGCTGAGATCGACGAAGACGACGAGGCCGACGTCGAGGTGATCGACGTCGACGCCGGCGATGACCTGGCCGACGAACCGGTGGCCGTTTCGGCCGAAGGAGCGGCGAGCACGAACGGGGGTGACCAGGCGCCGCCTCCGCCGACCGGCGACCCTTTTCTCGATGAGCTGAGGCGGGTAACGAACGAGGAGCCGGCGGACGGCGACCCCATCACCGACTTCTTCGAAGAGGAAGGTGCCAGCCGCCCCAGCGGCTGGTTCGGCCGGCGCAAGTAGCGCTCACCTGTCTCGGCTCTGAGCCGATCCCATCCCATTCCGGGCGACGTCCGGGCGGGAGACCACAATTTCATCGGTCCGGGATCTCCGGCCGACGCTCAAACGGGTTCCGATCGTCCGGTCGGAACCCGCTTTGCGTCGTCGGCCCGTTTGTCGTCCAATCGGGCCTTGCTGGAGCCCGCCGCCATTCTCCGCTACGATACGTCGACTCTTTCACACCCCGGGGACCGGGGTGACCAGACCGCCGTCTCACTTCCCGTCCGGTACCACGTCGGCGCCGGTCGAGGAGTGGCGCGCGTGGCGGTGTGGGATCGTTTCGGCTTCAGCGAGCATCTGACGTGACACCAACAACGCAGCGGTCAAGCCAGACCCGCCACACGCAACCCCGGCTCAGGGGTTGCTGGTTGCGGTGAAGTACTTCATCAAGAACTCGGGTTGATCCGACGATCGGATTGACCCCCGACATCGTCCAAGAGTCGGCCGTCCCGACGGCCGGAAACAGCGCGGCACACGCGAGCGCGACCAGGAAGACCCATGGCGAAAAGCACCACGAACAGCACCAAAACGGCCAAGAAGGGGGCAGGCAAGGGCAACGACTCCTACCCGCCCGAGGAGGCATACCTCCACGATCAAGCCTGGCTGGACCAGCAGCGGGAGGCGTTGCTGACCGAGCGGGCCAGCTATACGGCCAACGCCGACCGGCTGGCCGCGGAGGCCGCGGCCCTGATGGCGGACCGTGAACCGGGCGACGTCCAGTTCGACGAGGAATCGGGCGAAGGTGACACCATCGCGGTCGAACGGGACCGGGACCTGGCCCTGTCGGCGGCGGCCCGGCAGGCCGTGGCCGAGATCGACCAGGCGCTCGCTAGGCTCGACAACGGGACCTACGGTCACTGTGCCGCCGGGGATGACATCATCCCCAAGGAGCGGCTCGAAGCCATCCCCGAGGCCTCGGTGTGCGTCCAACACAAGACGTCGATGTTCTGACACCCCAGCCAACCCAAACCTCACTTCGGCCGGTGTTCGCGGCCTTGGCCGTCGCGGTCGCGGTGGTGGTGGTTGACCGGGCCACGAAGGTGTGGGCCGAGAACCGCCTCACGGATGGGCCGTGCCGGATCGACACCGACGCCTGTATCGATGTGATCGGGAGCCTCAGATTTCATCTGGTCGAGAACCGCGGCGCTGCGTTCAGCACCGGCGTCGGGCTGGGACCCGTTTTCGCCGTCATCGCCATCGGGATGACCGGCTACCTGTTGCATCTGGCCGCCCGACGGACCGATCGGTGGGGGCCGATCGTGCTCGGCGCCATCGTCGGTGGGGCGGTGGGCAACCTGATCGACCGGATCGTCCGGGCCGAGTCCGGTCCGCTCACCGGCCCGGTGATCGACTTCATCGACGTCCAGTGGTGGCCGGTGTTCAATGTGGCCGACATCGCCGTCGTCGTCGGCGTCGTCATCTTCGCCCTCATGGCCATCCTCGACCCCGAGCCCACCGGGGCCGGGGATGATTCCGACCCGGACCCGGCGTGACCGAACGGCGACTGGAGGAGTCGGTCCCCGAGGCCCTCGACGGTGAACGGGTCGACCGGGTGGTCGCCCTCGTGGCGGCGGTCAGCCGGCGAGAGGCGACCGCCCTGATCGAGACCGCGGCCGTGCTCCTCAACGACCGGCCGGCGGTGAAGGGCTCCCAGCGGGTGGCGGCCGGGGACCGCCTCCAGGTGACCCATCTGGTCCGCGATGAGCGGCCCCGAGCCGACGCCGCGGTGCCACTTCCCGTCGTCTATGCCGACGACACCGTCCTGATCGTCGACAAGCCGGCCGGTCTGGTCGTCCATCCCGGGGCGGGGAATCCCGACGGCACCCTGGTGGCTGCGGTGCTGGCCCGCTACCCGGCGGTCGCCGATGTCGGCGATCCCGCCCGACCCGGAATCGTGCATCGGCTCGACAAGGGGACCTCCGGGCTGCTCATGGTGGCCCTGACCGACCGGGCCCACCGGGATCTCAGCCGGCAGCTCCGGGCTCGGACGGTGGAACGTCGGTACCGGACCCTGGTGGCCGGCATCGTCGAGGCCGATTCCGGAACCGTCGACGCCCCCCTTGGACGGTCACCGGCCAACCCGGCCACCCGGGCGGTCGTGGCCGACGGGAAACCGGCCCGTACCACCTACCGGGTGGTGCGGCGGGGCGAGATCGCCGGCGTCGGCCCGATCACCGAGCTGACCTGCCGGTTGGAGACGGGGCGGACCCATCAGATCCGGGCCCACCTGCAGGCCATCGGACATCCCGTGGTCGGCGACCCGGTGTACGGCGGCCCCGAGCTCGGCTCAGCCGCCCCCCCGCTGGATCGCCCGTTCCTGCACGCCGAGCGGCTCGGGTTCCGCCATCCGCGCCATGGTGACGCCGTGGCGTGGGACTCCCGGCTCCCGGCCGACCTGGCGGCGGTGGCCGGCGCGATCGCCGAGCAGCCGGTGGCCGGGCCGCAGCGTCACGGTCCCGGGTCGGGCACCCTCGACTGATCGGGGGCGGTCGACCCCAGCGGGGGCCGGTGGATGACCGCGTCCCGAGGTGGGCGAGGGCGGCGCGCCGACCGGCCGGGGGTGTCGGGCCGGGGACGGCCGAGGGCGATCGAGGCCACGATCCGGGTGTCGGCGTCGAGATCGAACCGCCGGATCACCGCGGCCTCGTGTTCGAACGGGCCGAACAGGCAGGCCCCGAGGCCGGCGTCGACGGCCAGGAGCAGGATGTTCTGGATGACGGCCCCGGCGTCGACCCACCAGTAGGGCACCGGCCAGGCCCCGGTCCCGGCCCCGAGCCCGGTGGCCACCTTGTCGGCCGCCGCGTACCGGGCCGGGTAGGCGGCGGGGCGGGTGGTCACCAGCACGAGGGCCGGCGCGCTCAGGAGCTCCGACCACCGGAAGCCCGCCCGCCGGGGTGGGGGAAGGGTCACGTCCCAGTAGGCGGCGGTGGTCGCCGGGGTGTCCAACACGACGAAGGCGGTCGCCTGGGTGTTACCGGCCGACGGCGCCCGCCGGGCCCGGTCGAGCAGGTCGTCGAGGGTGTCCCGGTCGATCGGGTCGGGGGCGAACGCCCGGACCATCCGCCGTCGGGCCAGGGCCCGGGTCAGCTCCACCGGCCGCCGGTCCCTCCGCCGGGCGCCACGGTCAGTCCGACCCTACCGAATCGGGCCATGGGCGGTCACCGCGGGACATGGCGGTGATGTCGGCCAGGGTCCAGGCCTCGAGGTGGTGGCGCATGGCGTCGCCCACGGTGTGCCAGATCGACAGCAGGACACACTGGCCCTCGTGATCGCACGCACCGTCCCGGTGGGGTTGTCCGAAGTCACCCAGGGTGATCGGGCCGTCGACGGCCCGGATGATCTCGGCCAGGGTGATCTCGTCCGCCGGCCGGGCCAGGATGTAGCCGCCCCCGACCCCCCGCTTCGACCGGACCAGGCCCGCGCCCTTCAACGCCAGCAGGATCTGTTCCAGGTACGGCTGGGGGAGACCGGTCCGATCGGCGATATCACGCACCGTGGTCGGGCCTTCGGCGTCGCCATGGATGGCCAGTGACAGCAGAGCCCGACTGGCGTAATCACCCCTGGTCGACACCTTCACCCTACCCAGGGTACCCCGGCCATCGGGTCGGAGGAGGGGCGGCGAGCCCGCCGGCCCCGGGTCATGATTTCGAGACCCTGTCCCAAGACCTGGCCGCCCAACCCCAGGGAAGCGGCCGCCGCGGCCTATCATGATCTGCCGCCGACCCGACGACGTGTCCGGCGCCAGGAAGTCACGGAACGACGAGCGGACAGTGGACATGAGCAACCAAGGTGAGTCGTCGGGCCCGGACCAGATCACCGGTCCGATGACCCCGGCGTTCGGTCGGGGGTGTACCACGGACCTGCTAGGTCCCCTGCTGGGTGTGGACGACGGGGCGGCCCTGCCCGCCAGGTTCCCGGCGTCGGGGCCGCGGGTGCTGTTCGTGCTCGACGGGCTCGGATGGCAGCAGCTCCAGGAGCGACCCCACCTCACGCCCACCCTGTCGGCCATGGCCGGTGGGCCGATCACCACCGTGGCCCCCTCCACCACCGCCACCGCGTTGACCTCCATCACCACGGCGCTGACCCCGGCCGAGCACGGCATCGTCGGCTATCGCATGGTGGTCGACGGCCAGGTGTTGAACACCCTGCGTTGGGCCACCCCCTCGAATCCGGACGCCCGGTCGGTGATCCCGCCCGCGGTGCTGCAGCCCTACGCCCCGTTCCTGGGCCGGTCCCCGGCCCTGGTCACCAAGGCCGAGTTCCGGCTGTCGGGGTTCAGCGAGGCCCATCTCCGGGGCGGCCGCCTCATCGGCTACCGGACCCCGGCGGTGCTGGTGCACGAGACGGCCCGGCTGCTGCGCAGCGGTGAGGAGGTCGTGTACGCCTACTACGAGGGGATCGACAAGGTGGCCCACGAGTACGGTCTGGAGTCCACCTACGACGCCGAGCTCGCCTTCGTCGACCGGCTGGTGGCCGACATGCTCGACGCCGTACCGTCCGGCACGACCATGCTGGTCACCGCCGATCACGGCCAGGTGGACTGCCGGCACGGTTCGATCCCGATCGATCCCGATGTGCTGGTCAACTGCACCGGTCTGTCCGGCGAGGGGCGGTTTCGGTGGCTGCACGCCGGTCCGGACCGTCTGGCCGACGTGGTGGCCGCAGCCGAGGAGGCCCACGGCGACCGGGCCTGGATCAGGACCATCGAGCAGATGTTGGACGAGCGGTGGTTCGGTATCGGGATGTCCCCGGGGGTCCGGGAACGTCTGGGCGATGTCGCCCTCCTGCCGTTCGATCCGATCTCGTTCGACGACCCCGACGACACCGGTCCGTTCGAGCTGGTGGGAAGGCATGGGTCGCTCACCCCGGCCGAGATGCTGGTGCCGTGTCTGGTGGCCTCCGCCTGACCAGGAGATAGAACGGGCCCTATGACTGACGCCCAGCACGAGACCCCGGAGATCGTTACCGAGGGTGGTGCCCCGGCCGCCGATGGCGCCGAGGGCGAGCCAGGAGCCGATGAGCAGGCCACGGTGTCGGAACCGGCCAAGGTCATGCGGATCGGGACCATGATCAAGCAGCTGCTGGAGGAGGTCCGCACCACGGACCTCGACGAACCGGGGCGGGACCGCCTTCGTGAGATCTACGAGACGTCGGTGGCCGAACTGTCGGAGGCCCTCTCGGGAGACCTCCGGGAGGAGCTGGCCCGGCTGGCCCTCCCGTTCGAGAGCGATGAGGTGCCGAGCGAGGCCGAGCTGCGGATCGCGCAGGCCCAGCTCGTCGGCTGGCTGGAAGGGCTGTTCCACGGCATCCAGGCCACCCTGTTCGCCCAGCAGGCGGCGGCTCGCCAACAGCTCGAGATGATGCAGCGGTCCGGGGCACTGCCGCCGGGCCAGCAGGGTGGGCCGCCCCCGGGCGGGCCGCAGCCCTCCACGGGATCCGGCGTCTACCTCTGAGCCGGACGCCTCACCCCCGGCCCCGCGCCGGCCACCCGGGTGGTTCGTGGGGTGGGGGAACGGCCGGTGTCGGGCCGATACCGGTCTCAAGTTGCAGCCGGCCACCGTTGCCGGGGACAATTGACATTTGGGGCTCAGAGAAACTGTTGTGTTTTGGGCGCCGTTGAGTTGAGCGCCATTTGGGCGTATCGAGCAGTGGGCGTATCGAGCAGGGGGAAGAACGGACGTGGGGATCGAGGTTCGTTGCCGGGACTGTGCAGCATTGGGAGACGCGGACTTCGCCGACATGGCGGATCTGGCGGCGACGACCGTCGGGTGGGAAGCGGGAGTCCTGTCGAAGGAGGCCACGGAGTGGGTCCTCGTCACCGAAGCTCTCGCCGCCGGGCGGCTACAGGGATTCATGCTGTCGACGTTGGAACGCATCGGGGGCACACCGGCCCTGGTGATCGGGATGGCGTCGGTGGCCCGCACCGATGATCGGGCCGGCACCGTCGAGGCCCTCATGGCCGAGAACTACCACAAGGCCCTGATGGCGTTCCCCGATGAGGACGTGATCGTCGCCGCCCGGGTGGCGGGGGCCGGTCCCTATCAGGTCTTCGCCGGTCTCACCGACGTCCGGCCCTGGCCCGGGGTGCGGGCCAACGGTGAGGAACGGGCCTGGGGTCGGCGCCTGTCCAAGCGCTACGGGGCCGTGGAGTTCGACGATCGCGCCATGGTCGGCCACAGCGAGGGCGAGATCTTCGTGATCGACCACGAGCCGACCGCTCCGTGCGCGGCCCAACCGCCGGCGGAGGAGCTGGTGACGGTGGATCCCGCCGCCGGGACCCACCTCATCGCCTGGGGGTGGGCGATGGCCGAGTTCCTCGAAGGATTCAGCGAGCCACGGTCGTAGTCTGGTCGGTCCCGGGTGGCCGGCACGGTCCGGCCGCCGGGCCCGTCGGACCCACCGGCCGGCCGCTGCGGATTCCGTCAGCGACGGCTAGGATCGGCGGGAAACCACACTGATGTCATTCGGCTCCGGACCAGCGTCCGGGCCGAAGCTGATCCGGAGTGGTTCGTCACGTCTCCGAACGTCGAGGAGCGAGCGTCCGATGGCATCGTCGTTCACCCATCTGCACGTCCACACCGAGTATTCGATGCTGGACGGAGCGTCACGGCTGGACGAGCTGGTGGCCAAGGCAGCTGCGGACGGCATGCCCGCGCTCGGGATCACCGACCACGGCAACATGTACGGTGTCCTCGACTTCTACCGGGCCTGCAAGGACCAGGGGATCACCCCGGTCATCGGGGCCGAGCTCTATCAGGCCGACGATTCCCGGTTCGAGCGGCCGAGCCGGCGGGGCCGGGTGGACGACTCCGGCGGCTCCACCGACGGCGGCAAGAAGCTCTATTACCATCTCACCGCCCTGGCCGAGAACAACACCGGCTACCGCAACCTGATCCAGCTGGCCTCCCGGGCCTTCATGGAGGGCTACTACTACAAGCCGCGGGTGGACTGGGAGGTGTTGTCGGATCACGCCGAGGGCGTCATCGCCACCACCGGTTGCCTGGGCGGCCAGGTCCTGCAGGCGTTGCTCAACGGCAACGAACGGGCCGCCCTGGAGAAGGCGGCCCGTTTCCAGGACATCTTCGGGCGGGACAACCTCTTCGTGGAGCTCCAGGACCACGGCATCGAGGCCCAGCGCCAGACCAACCCCCAGCTGATCGAGATCGCCCGCAAGATCGGGGCGCCGCTGGTGGTCACCAACGACTCGCACTACACCGAACAGCACGACCACACCGCGCACGACGCCCTGCTGTGTGTCCAGACCGGGTCCCTGATGAGCGATCCCGATCGTTTCAAGATCGAGGGTGATCAGCACTACCTGAAGACCGCGGCAGAGATGCGCGCCGATTGGGCCGAACTGCCCGAGGCCTGCGACAACACCCTGTGGATCGCGGAGCGGGCCGACGTGGAGATCGAGTTCGGGCAGCCCCAGCTCCCGGACTTCCCGATCCCGGCCGAGTTCGCCGACGCCGATGCCTACCTCAGTCACATGACCATGGAGGGCGCCCGCAAGCGGTGGGGTGACCGGCTCAGCGATGAGGTGGTCGATCGCCTCGTCTACGAGCTGGACGTGATCAAGCGGATGGGGTTCAGCTCCTACTTCCTCATCACCTGGGATCTGATCCGACACGCCCGGGAGACCGGAATCCGGGTTGGCCCGGGGCGGGGGTCGGCGGCCGGATGCGCGGTGGCCTACTGCCTGTGGATCACCGACCTGGATCCGATCAAGTACGACCTGCTGTTCGAGCGGTTCCTGAACCCGTCCCGCATCTCGATGCCCGACATCGACATGGACTTCGACTCCCGGTACCGGGACGAGATGATCCGGTACGCGGCCGAACGGTACGGCCGGGATCATGTGGCCCAGATCGTCACCTTCAGCCAGATCAAGGCCCGGGCCGCGGTGCGGGACGCGGCCCGGGTGCTGGGCTACCCCTACGCCGTCGGCGACAAGGTGGCTAAGGCCATGCCCCCCCTGGTCATGGGGCGCGACACCCCGCTGAAGTACTGCCTCGAGCGCGACGAGCGTTACGCGGACGGGTACGCGGCCGCGGCCGAGCTGCGGTCGATGATCGACACCGACGACGACGTGGCCAAGGTGGTCGACGTGGCCACCGGCCTCGAGGGCCTACGCCGCCAGGACGGCATCAACGCGGCCGCGGTGGTGATCACCAAGGATCCGCTCACCACCTATCTCCCGATCCAACGCAAACCGGAATCGGGTCAGGACATCGAAGACGCCCCGGTGGTCACCCAGTACGAGATGCACGGGGTGGAGGACCTCGGCCTGCTCAAGATGGACTTCCTCGGTCTGCGGAACCTGGATGTCATCACCGACACCCTGGCCCTGATCGAACGGGTCCACGGGGTGCAGGTTCCGATCGACTCGGTCGATCTGGACGACAGCCCCACTTACGACCTGCTGCAGGCCGGTCGTTCCGTGGGGGTCTTCCAGCTGGAGTCCACCCCGATGCGGGCCCTGATGCGCTCGATGGCCCCCACCTCCTTCGAGGACGTGGCCGCCCTGGTGGCCCTGTACCGACCCGGGCCGATGGCGGCAAACATGCACAACGACTACGCCGATCGCAAGAACGGCCGTAAAGCGGTGGAGCATCTGCACCCCGACGCCGAGGAACTGCTCGGCGACACCTACGGGCTCATGATCTACCAAGAGCAGATGATGCGGATGAGCCAGAAGTTCGCCGGCTATTCGCTGGCCGACGCCGACAGTCTCCGCAAGGCGGCGGGTAAGAAGAAGCGCGACCTCATGGCCAAGGAGCGCGAGAAGTTCGTCGCCGGTTGCGAACGGGAGGGCTACGGCGCGGCGTTCGGTGAGACCCTGTTCGGGGTTATCGAGGGGTTCGCCGACTACGCCTTCAACAAGAGTCACTCCTACGGCTACGGCTACGTCAGCTACCAGACCGCCTTCCTCAAGGCCAACTACCCGGTCGAGTACCTCGCCTGCCTGCTCACCAGCGTCAAGAACAATCTGGAGAAGGCGGCGGTCTATCTCAACGAGTGCCGGCAGATGGGCATCGACGTTCTCGTTCCGGACGTCAACCGTTCCGAGATCGATTTCACCTCCATCCCGCACCCGGACGGCAAGGCAATGAACGCCATCCCGTTCGGGCTCTCGGCCATCCGCAATGTGGGGGCGGCCCAGATGCAGCTCCTGCTCGACGAGCGGGTGGCCAACGGTCCGTTCGAGAGTTTCTACGACTTCTCCCAGCGGGTCGACTACCAGGTCCTGAACCGGAGGACGATCGAGTCGCTGATCAAGGCGGGCGCCTTCGACTCGCTGGATCATCCCCGGAAGGGCCTGCTGCTGTCCTTCGAGGACATCGTCGACAAAACGGTGGCCGCCCGCCGGGAACGCGACCTCGGGGTCATGACCCTGTTCGGCTCGCTGGGCGACGACGACGGCGCCGCCGACGTGGGGTTCGACGATCGCTCGGTGATCCCCGACGAGGTCTTCGAGAAGGGCAAGCGCCTGGCGTTCGAGAAGGAGATGCTGGGCCTCTACGTATCGGATCACCCCCTGATGGGGGTCGAGGACGCCCTGGCCCGACGGACCGACATGGGCCTGGCCGAGCTCGATCAGGCCGAGGACGGCCAGTTCGTCGCCGTCGGTGGGGTGGTGACCGGCTTCAACCGAAAATGGACCCGCAAGGGTGACCTCATGGCGGTGCTGGTGCTGGAGGACCTGACCAGCAGTGTCGAGACCATGGTCTTCCCCCGCACCTACAGTGACTACGGTCATCTTCTGGAGGACGATCAGGTGGTGGTCATCCGGGGTCGGGTCGACAAGCGCGACGACCAACCCAAGCTGATGGCCCAGACGGTCGAGGTGTTCGACACCACCTATGTGTCCGGGTTACCGGCACTCGAACTGCTCCTCCGGCCCGAGCAGCTCTCCGACGCCCTGATCGACCAGCTCAAAGGGGTGCTGATCACCCATGAGGGGGATGCGCCGGTCGTCATCCACCTGAGCGCGGCCCGCTCGGTCCGCCTGGCCGACCAGTTCCGGGTCGACACCGGCAACGGCCTCATTCCCGAGCTGCGGGTGCTGTTGGGGGCCGACGCCGTCCGGTTGTGAACCGGCCCGATCGGCCGGCCGCGACCGGCCGGCCGGACGGCCCAGGTCCGGGGGACGATGTTCCCGGCCGGCGCGAAACCAGGTGGGGTGGGGCGCGGCCGCACCCAGGTTCCGGCATGCTGGTGGACATGTTGCGGGCTGGCTGCCTATGACGGCGACCGCACCGTCGAGGATTCTCGACGGGCAAGGCGACGAGCTGGGACCGATCACCACCTTCGGGGGTCAGGTGTTCGTCGTGGCTGCCCTGATCCTCGGATTCCAGGTGCTCGGCCTGGGCCTGGTCCCTCTGCTGAGCTCGGTCGCCCTGCTCCTCGGGCTGTTCGGTGCGCTGATCCTCGCCCCCCGCCTGGTGATCGAACGGATTCCGGTGTCCTTGCTGGCGCTCACCCTGCTGGGGTTGATGGCCTGCTCGGTTCTGTGGACCGACAGCCCCCAGAACACCATGTTCGTGCTCATGCGGGACCTGCCCCTGGCGTTCGGGATGCCGCTGGCCGCCGGGGTGCTGTCGATGCGGCGCCTGGTGCCCGCCCTGCTGCTGGCCATCCGCCTGTCGGTGATCATCACCGGCGGGGCCATCGCCCTGCTGCCCGAGGCCCGGATCCACATCGACGAGACCGGAGCGTCCCCGGATCTGCCGGGCTGGCACGGTCTATTCCCGCACAAGAACACCATGGCCCCGTACCTGATCTTCGGGTTGATCACCATCCTCACCTTCGATCGGAGCCGGTGGGCGAAGTGGGGGTTCGTCGTGGCGATCTTCGTCATCCTGGTCGGTTCCCAGTCGGTGACCGGCCTCAGCGGGGTGATGCTGGCCCTCAGCGTCTGGGTGTGGCTGCAGCTTTACCAGAACCTCGACCTGCGGGGCTCCAGCGTGTTCCTGGTCACCTCGGTGTCGGTGGCGGTGTTCACGGTCCTGGCCGTCCTCGCCTCACTGGCCACCGTTGCCAGCGCCTCGGGCAAGGACGTCACGCTCACCGGGCGCACCTACATCTGGGCCGCGGCGCTCGACTTCTGGTCACAGCGGCCGTGGCTGGGGTGGGGGATTGGCGGCATGTTCTCCACCGATCCGCTCACCCCGGCCACCGCCGCCATCTGGCGGGCCATCGGCTTCGAGGTGCCCCACGCCCACAGCGGGGTACTCGACATCGGCGTCCAGCTCGGCATCGTCGGGGTGGTCGTGTTCGGGCTGCTGTTCACCACCACCCTCATCGACGCGGTGCGGGTGATTCGGGATCGGGCCAAGCTCGGGGCCTGGATCGTGTCGGTGATGGTGGTCCAGATCTACATGTCGTTCTCCGAGCCGGTCTTCCTGGGCAGCGGCTGGCTGCTCGTGCTGTTGCTGTT
The DNA here is from genome assembly GCA_047971245.1 of Acidimicrobiales bacterium. Classification (GTDB taxonomy): domain Bacteria; phylum Actinomycetota; class Acidimicrobiia; order Acidimicrobiales; family SZUA-35; genus CADEDH01. Next base: position 479 of record JBKDZN010000120.1, on the reverse strand, counting down.
CCGCACCCTGCTCTTCCGCCGCCACGGTATGGAGCTGGAGACCGGCAGCACCCTGGCCGATCGGGTCCGGTACCGCGACTGGAGCCTCGATGGTCGCGGCCCGGCCCGCCGTACCACCCCTGATCGGGGCCAGTACCATCAACCACGGGTGGACCGGGATCGGTCACCCCTGAGGAACTGACTCATGGAACTCGCGTTCGTCATCTCCGCCCTCCGCCGCCGCTTCTGGTTGGTAACCCTGTTCGCCCTGCTCGGGGCCCTGCCGGGCCTCCGGGCCGACCCGGGGGCCTCCAACAACTTCTCCTCGACGGCCACCCTGTCGATCCAGGCGCCGAGCCGGGCCAACGTGAACCTGTTCTCGGCCGATCCCGACCGGTACGTCGTCTCCCAGCTCGCGGTGCTCAACAACAGTGTGCTCAGGGCGGCCGTCGCCGACCAGGTCACCTCGGCCACCGACCAGGAGATCAGCACCGACATGT
>JBKDZN010000119.1:0-35999 GCA_047971245.1 Acidimicrobiales bacterium | reverse complement strand
CGACCAGCGATCTACCGTCCTCCACCTCGATGCCCCCCGATTCGTCCTCGACCTCGACGCCGACGGTCCCGGCGACCGTGACCCTGGCCCCGGGGGCGACCGCCTCCGTCCCGGATGACCTGGCCGCCGGTAGCTACCGGAGCACCGCGGAAGCGGCGTGCGAGGTCATGGTCATCACCGGGGACGGTCAGGAACAGCTCAGCTCGGCGGCAGCCGGTGAGACCATCGAGTTCACCGTGGCCGACGGCGACCAGGTCACCATCGGTGACGGATGTCCGGCGAGCTACACGGGCTGATGGTCGGCGGCGGCCCCCCGATCGGGACGACCGGTGGCTGAGGCCCTCACCGATGGCGTCGACAGTGCGGCCCGCGCCCTGTCGCGCCGGTTCGAGCCCATCCACTCGATCTCCTACTACTCCCCGGAGCTGGCCGACCTGACCGGGCTCGGCTATCGGGGCTGGTGGCACGCCTACTTCGGCTACCGTCCGGCGCCGATGGGGGCGGTTGGAGCCGGGGTCGTGACCGCGGCGTTCTACAACTTCGCCCCCCGGATGGTGGGCCGGGCCGTGCCCGGTGTGTGGTCCATCCTGGCGCCCGGTGAGGCCCTGCGGGTCCGCCACGAACGGGTGCAGGCGGCGCTGGAGCGCCTGTCGTCCACCCCTGAGGCGCCGACAGCCCCTGCCGCGGCCGTGGCCGGGCTGGTCCGGGCCGCGGTGGCCGATCTGCCGGTGGCGGGTCGGCCGTTGTACGCGGCCTACGCCGAGCTGGGTTGGCCCGACGATCCGCTGATGGCCGTCTGGCACGGGAGCACCCTGGCTCGGGAGTACCGGGGGGACGGCCACAACCTGGCCCTGGCGGGGGCCGACGTGGACGGGGTGGAATGCCATGTCCTGATGGCCGCTCGGGGTCGCGGCAACCGGCCGACCATCCTCGGGATCCGGGGCTGGACCGACGAGGAATGGGAAGCCGCCGAGGACCGCCTGCGCGGCCGGGGATGGCTGGATCGGTCCGGCCTCCTCACCGGGGCCGGGGCGGCGGCCCGGGCGGCGGTCGAGGCCCGGACCGACGAGCTCGCCGACCCGCTCGTGTCCCGGCTGGGTGCCGACGGGGTCGCCCGGGTGGTGGCCGGCCTCGATCCGCTTGTGACATATCTTCGCGACACCGGTGAGGTGTCGGGCCGGTGGCCGCCGCCTACGGTGACCAAGCCGGATCCCGATCGTGCCGACGGCTCGGGAGCCACCGGTCCGGACTCATGACCAATTTTCAGCCTGGCCAGTCACCATCGGGCCTGGGGGCATCGACACCCTCAGGTGGGTTCGCGTCGCCTTCGGGCCCCCTGCCGTCCCCGCCGGGCGCCGGTGGCGGATCACCATCGGGGGCCTCTGCGGCCGTGGTGTGGGTCGACGGTCGACCTCGGCCGATCGCCGACGGAGCCACCGTCGGCCGGGATACGACCAACACCATCGTCATCGACCATCCGAAGGTGTCGCGTCGTCACGCCCAGTTCCGCCAGGTCAGCGGCGCTTGGGTGCTGGTCGACCAGGGCAGCACCAACGGCCTGCACGACGGCGGCAACCGCCAGGCCCAGATCAGCTTCGCCTCGGGTCGCACATCGGTGTGGCTCGGTCCGCCGCAGGAGGGCCCCCGGCTCGAGATCGAGATCCTGCCCGCGAACGCCCCACCTCCCGGTTCGGCTTCGGCCGGGGCCTGGTCGCCGCCGGCCGACCCCGCCGTGTCGTCGCGGCCCGCCCCTCCCGCTTCGGACCTGGCCGGTCTGCCCGCGCCCCCGTCCGGCTCCACGTCCGGCCGGTCCGCACTCCCGTCGCCCCCGTCGTCGCTCCCGGCCCCTCCCGGCCCGAGCTCGGGGGCGGCCGATCCCGGGCGTCACCTGGGCCAGCTCAGCGCGGTGCTCGACGCGCCGAACCGCCCGGTGCGCATCGGCCGTTCCGAGCAGTGCGATCTCCGCCTGGCCGACCCGCTGGTGTCGCGGGTTCACGCCGAACTGACGGTGACCACGTCCGGGTACCGGATCCGTGATCTCAACAGCGACAACGGCACCTTCGTGGACGGGGCCCGGGTCACCGACAGCCCGGTCCACGAGGGGCAGATCGTCGAGGTGGGCCGCACCCAGCTCGTGCTGGCCAACGGCCAGCTTCGCCAGCACCAGGCGGCCGGTCTGCCGCTCCAGGCCGAGAACGTCAGCGTCATCGTCGATTCGGGCGCGGTCCTGCTCAGCGATGTCAGCTTCACCCTCCCCGCCGGTTCCCTCACCGCGGTGATCGGGCCGAGCGGGGCGGGGAAGAGCACCCTGGTCGATGCCCTCACCGCCCGGCGTCCGGCCGAACAGGGGCGGGTGACCCTCGGCGGGAGAGACGTCTACGCCACCGAAGAGGGGACCAGCCGGCGCATCGGGTTCGTCCCCCAGCACGACGCCGTTCACGAGGCGCTCACGGTGCGTCGGGCCCTGGCCGCCGCGGCCAAGCTCCGCCTGCCGCCCGACACGTCGGCCACGGAGATCACCGACACCGTCAACCGGGTGGCCGAGGGTCTCGGGCTCACCGCCCGGCTCGATCTCCGCATCCGGGCCCTCTCAGGGGGGCAAAGGAAGCGGGTCAGCGTCGGCTACGAACTGGTTGGCGCCCCCCAGGCCCTCATCCTCGACGAGCCGACCTCCGGCCTCGACCCGGGTCTGGAGCGGGAGCTGATGCTCAACCTCCGGACCCTGGCCGACCAGGGCACCACCACCATGGTGGTCACCCACAGTGTGGCCAGTGTCGAACTGTGCGACCTGGTGCTCGTGCTCGCCCCGGGGGGACGGCTGGCGTTCATCGGTCCACCGTCGAAGGTGGCCCGCCACTTCGGCTGCGACGACATGGCCAGTGTGTTCAATCTGTTGGCCACCCGGGAGCGGGCGGAATGGGAAGCCGAGTTCGCCCGAACCACCTCGTACCTCAAGTTCGGCGCCCCGATCCCGGTGGCTCCGAGCCAGGCCACCACCCCGCTGCCGGCCCGCTCCTGGTGGGGCGATTTCACCACCATGCTGGTCCGGTACGTGTACTCCATCGTGGGGGACCGGAAACGGCTGGCCCTCCTGCTGCTCCAGGCCCCGATCCTCGGGCTCATCCTCTCGTTACTGCTGTACCGCGATGCCTTCGGCCCCGAGACAGGTCCCGGCGCCCGGCAGTACCTCCTGGCCACGGTGTTGTCGATGACCTGGCTGGGGGGATCGAACAGTGTCCGCGAGATCGTCGACGACCGGGAGGTGTTCCGGCGCGAGGCCGCAGTCGGTGTGTCCTCGGTCGGGTTCGTGCTGTCGAAGTGGGTGGTGCTGGCGGCCGCCACCGTGTTCCAGGCGGTCGTCTTGCACCTGATGGCCTCGCTGCGTCAGGAATACCCCCTGGGTGATGGGGTCCTGATCCCGTCCGGAACGCTGGAGCTGATGGTCGCCCTCGCCGGCGTCGGGGTGGTCAGCGTCGGCATGGGTCTGGTGATCTCGGCGTTGTCGAGCGACACCCCACGGGCCCTCACCATCATGCCGCTGGTGATCATCCCGGCCCTGTTGCTCAGCGGCCTGGTCGTCCCCACGTCGGGCCGGCCCGGCGTGGAGCAACTCACCTACCTGAATCCGGTCCAGTGGGGTGGGGCCATGGCGGCGGTGACCGTCGACCTGCCCCGATCCGAAGGCTGTGACGACCTGATTGTGGCCCCACCGGCCGGCACCACCGCCCCCGACGGCACCGCCCCCGACGGCACCACCGCCGACGGCACTGCGGTGGACGGCACTGCGGTGGACGGCACTGCGGCGGACGGGGCGTTCAGCGAACCGGAGTCGTGCAGCAACCCCCGGTGGGAACACCGGCGTCCCACCCAGGTGGTCAACCTGACGGTGCTCACCTACTGGGTCTTGGGGCTCGCCGCTGCCGCCGCCTGGGCGGCCCGCTGGACGTTCTCCCGCCCCGTCAATCGCTGAACCGGCCCGCTCGGCACCGCAATCGATCGGTGCCGAGCCGGGCGGGCCGACAACCGGCCGACCGGCCTACAACCAGCCGCCGGCGATGGCGACCAGGGCCGCGACCCCGATCACGATCCGGTACCAGCCGAACACGCCGAACCCGCGGCTCTGCAGCCACGACACCATCCACCGGACCGACGCCACCGCCGACACGAAGGCCACGACCAGGCCGATCATCGGGGTGACCACGCCGAAGGTGTCCACGAGCAGGGCCCCGTCGGTGAGGGCGGTCAGCACGGTGGCCGCGGTGAGGGTCAGCAGCCCGAGCAGGAAGCTGAACTCGACGGCGGCGGCGAGATTCAGGCCCACCAGCACCCCCGCGACGATGGTCACCAGGCTGCGGCTCACCCCCGGCCACAGGGCGACGGCCTGAGCCAGGCCGATGATGGCGGCATTGCGGATGGTGAGCTCACCGAGGGGAACACCCGCCCGTTCGAAGACCCCCACCCGCACCAGGCCGAGGATGGCGATCCCGCCGACGAGCCAGGCCACCGCCACCGGGCCGGGGCCGAACAGGCGGGATTCCACCACGTCCTTCAGAGCCAGCCCGATGATCGCCGTCGGCACGAACGCGGTCAGCACGGCGAGCAGGATCGATCGGCCCTCCTGGCTGGCGCCGACGAGACCCTCGGCCATCTCCGTCAGCCGCCGCCAGTACAGCACCACGACGGCGAGGATGGCCCCGGCCTGGATACAGATGGCGTAGGCGTTGAGGGCCGCGTCGGAGGCCTCGGTCCCGCCGAGCCCCAGGAGTTTGGTGGCGACCAGAAGGTGACCGGTGGAGCTCACCGGGAGGTACTCGGTCAGCCCCTCGACCAGCCCGAGGATCACCGCCGCCGACACCGACAGGCCGGGGACCGCGTCGGCAGCGGCCTGGGCCGCAGCGGCGGCCGCCGGATCAGTCCACGACACGCCCACCACGATGGCGGCGATCACGGCCAGCCACCGGGCTGGCACGGCCCGGAGCGGGGGAGGGCCGATCCCGCTCGAGCGAGCAACACCCAATCGGGGCGGGCGGACCGGGAGGGAGGTACGGAGACTCACAGGAGGATCATGGTGCCACGGGCGAGCGGCGTTCCGGTGCCAATCCAGGCTCCGGAATCGATCGGTCCGGGCCACGCCGGACCGCGGTCCGGGGCCTGGTGCCGGCGGGTCCGACCACCCATCGGTGTGCCCCGTCGCACGTCGCTAGGCTTCCCGTCAAGCTGGGTATCGATTTCTCCGATGTCAGTTGTCGGACCGACCCCCGATTCCGCAACCGAGAGGGCCCCATGTATCGAGCGCTTGGCCGATGGTGCTTCCGTCACTGGAAGGCGGTGATCGGCCTCTGGGTGATGGTGCTCGTGGGTGTCGGTGCGGCAGGCCAGATCGTGGGTGCCGCCTACGACAGCCGGTTCGAGATCCCGGCGTCGGAGAGCCGGACCGGCTTCGACCTGCTCGGGGAGTACTTCGGTGGCGTTGGCGAGGGCCAACCGGCGTCGATCGTGTTCCGGGCCGACCAGGGTGTCCGGGACCCCCAGGTCCTGGCCGTGATGACCGAGCTGTTCGCCGCTGTGGCCGCCCTCAACCCCGACCTGCAGGTCGTGAGCCCCTACGACGACCCCACCGGGTCGCAGATCTCGGTTGCCGGACCCCTCGCCGGTCAGGTGGCGTACGCCGAACTCACGCTCGGCGTCGACATCGACCAGGTGGAGGCGGCCGACATCGCCGAGGAGATCCGGGTCGACGCCGACCGGCTCCTGGCCGACGCCGGCCTGAGCGATCAGGTCCGGGTGGAGCTGGGTGGCGCCGCACTCGGTGAGTTCGAACCCCCGGAGACCGAGCTGATCGGCCTGTCGTTCGCCGTCATCGTGCTGATCCTCTCGTTCGGTTCCGTCATGGCCATGGGGCTGCCCATCGGGGTGGCGGTGGCCGGGGTCGGGACCGGGATGGGCCTCGTCTCGCTGGCCAGCAACCTGGTGACCATCCCCGACCTGGCGGTGCAGGTCGGGGCGATGATCGGGCTGGGGGTCGGGATCGACTACGCCCTGTTCATCGTGACCCGGTACCGGCGATCCATTGCCGCCGGCCACTCCCAGCTCGACGCGGTCGGCATCGCCATCGACACTGCCGGCCGCTCGGTCATCTTCGCCGGGCTCACCGTGGTGGTGTCGCTGCTCGGGATGCTGCTCATCGGGCTCTCGTTCGTCGGTGGCCTCGGGGTGGCCGCAGCGATCACGGTGGCGGCCACCATGGCGGCCTCCGTCACCCTGCTGCCGGCCCTGCTCGGTGTGGTCGGCGAGCGGATCCAGGTCACCCGGGTCCGAGGCATCGTGGCCGCCGGCCTGGTGTCGGTCGCCCTGTTCACCTTCGGCATCGGCCGGCCCCTCCTGGCCCTGGTGGCCGTGGGCGCCGCGGTGGCCGTGCTCATCCTCGGATCGGTGGTCCCGGCCCTGCGGCGCACCCTGCCGCCACGCCCCGAGAAGCCGGTACGCGAGACGGCCTCCTACCGGTGGGGCCGGGTCATCCAGACCCATCCCTGGGCCGCCATGCTGACCGGGTCCGCCCTGCTGTTGCTGCTTGCCTCCCCGGTGCTCGGCCTGCGCCTCGGATTCTCCGACGAGGGTAACTTCCCCGAGAACACCACCACCCGCCGGGCCTACGACCTGATCGCCGAAGGCTTCGGTCCGGGTGCCAACGGTCCGATCCTGGTCATCGGCGAGATCGACTCGCCGGAGGGGATGGCCTCCGCGGCCGGGTTGGCCCAGGCCATCGCCACCACCGACGGGGTGGCCGCGGCCACCCCACCGTTCCCCAACTCGCCGGATGCCCCCCAAGCCTTCCTGATCCGGGTCATCCCCACCACCTCGCCCCAGGACAGCGGCACCACCGAACTGGTGAGCACCCTGCGCGACGAGGTGATCCCCAACCGGACCGCGGGCCTGAGCCAGGTGTCGGTCACCGGTTCGGTCCCGTCCTCGGTGGACTTCACCACCTACCTGTCGTCCCGGATGGTGCTGTTCTTCGGGGCGGTGCTCGCCCTCAGCTTCCTGCTCCTGATGGCGGTGTTCCGATCGGTGGTGGTGCCGGTCAAGGCGGTGATCATGAACGTCCTGTCGATCGCCGCCGCCTACGGGATCGTGGTCGCCATCTTCCAGTGGGGCTGGGGCGGGGGCCTCCTCAACGTCGAACCGGGTCCGATCGAGCCGTTCGTCCCGATGATGTTGTTCGCCATCGTGTTCGGCCTGTCGATGGACTACGAGGTCTTCCTCCTGTCGCGGATCAAGGAGGAGTACCACCGCACCGGCGATCCCCAGGGGTCCGTGGCCGATGGTCTCGCCTCCACCGCACGGGTCATCACCGCGGCCGCCGCCATCATGATGGTGGTGTTCGGGGCCTTCATGTTCGAGGACAACCGCATCATCAAACTGTTCGGGCTCGGCCTCGGCCTGGCTGTGTTCCTCGACGCGACCCTGGTCCGCATGCTGCTGGTCCCGGCGACCATGGAGCTGCTCGGGGCCCGGAACTGGTGGCTGCCCGGCTGGCTCGACCGGCTCCTCCCTGACCTCAACGTCGAAGGCACCGATCCCGACCTCGCCGCCAGCGAACGGTTCGACGACCGGTCGGGTGAGTTGGTGGGTTGACGCCGGGCTCCTCGGCGCCGGGCACGGCGGCCCGGTGACCGATACGATCGGGATCGTGACGACCGGTGAGGCCAGGGGAACGGGGGGTCACCACGGCCCCGACGGCGAGGGGGGCAACCGTCGGGACGGTCCGGCCGATGCCCAGGCGGCGGAGCCGGCGGCAGCCGACCTCGGGGCCCGCCTCCGGTCCAGCGCCGCCCAGTGGCGGGCCGATCTGGGCCGGGGCGATCTCGCCACCGAGCGGCCCGCCCCGGAGACCTGGTCGGCGGTGGAGCACGGCGCCTACCTGCGCGACGTCACCCAGTTGTTCCGGCGCCGTATCGAGCAGACCCTGCGCAAGTCGAACCCCACGTTCAAGGACTGGGACCCCCGGGCCGCCGCCGGGTACGGCGCCGAGGATCCGGCCCGGGTGGCCTATGACCTGGCCAGCGCGGCCGGACGCACCGCCGACATGCTCGACCGGGTCAGCGGCTCCGACTGGAGCCGCCCCGCCTCCGGGCCCGGCGATCGCACCTGGACCGTGGAGAGCCTGGCCCGCCACCTGCTGGCCGAGAACCTCCGCCATCTCGCCGACGTCGCCCGGGGCTACCGGGCCCTGCGGGGCGACGATGACACCGGCGAGGTGCCCGACCCCGACCACCCCGGGCCCGACGAGACCGGATCCAACGGTCACGCCCCGGACGGTCCAGGGTGACCGACGCGTTCGACATCGAACCCCATGTCGAGGACATCACCCGACTCGTCGAGTCCTGCAGCCGTCGCGCCCTCGACTGGTACCGGCGGCCGATGCGGGTCGACAACAAGCACCGGGACGGATTCGACCCGGTGACGGAGGCCGACCGGGCCGTCGAGGACCTGCTCCGGGCGGGCCTCGCCGACCGATTCCCCGATCACGCCGTGGTGGGGGAGGAGCGGGGCACCACCGGCGGCGGCGCGGTGACCTGGGTGATCGACCCCATCGACGGCACCCGGGCGTTCATCGTCGGCCACCCCCAGTGGGGGACGTTGCTGGGTCTGGTCATCGACGGCCGGCCGGTGGCGGGCTGGATGCGCCAGCCGGTCATCGACGAAACCCACCTGGCCACGCCGTCCGGGGGAGCTCGGCTCATCGCAGCGGATCACGTCCGCACCCTCCGAACCCGGCCCACCACCAGGCTGGGTGACGCGATCATGGCCGCCACCCATCCGGAGATGTTCGCGGTCGGCGACGAACGTGACCGCTACAACCGGCTCGTTCCCCGGGTGCGGATGACCCGCTACGGCGGCGACTGCGCCAACTACGGTCTCCTGGCCGAGGGCCACCTCGACCTCGTCGTCGAGGCCGGCCTGGCCGCCTACGACGTGGTCGCGCTCATCCCGATCGTCACCGGGGCCGGGGGCGTCATGACCGATCTGGACGGTCGGCCACCCACCGGGGGTGGGTTCGTCGTGGCCGCGGCCACCCCGGAGCTCCACGCTGCCGCCCTCGAGGTCCTGCGGGAGGATTGAGCAGGAGGTGCTCGGGGGCCAGGCCGGGGTATCAGCCCAGACCCTGCACCCCGCCCCACGCCAGGGTCTGCAGATCGGCCAGCAGGTCGTCGAAGTCGATACCGTCGGCCGCCCCGGAGTGCCAGTACCGCATCATCCCCTCGGCCAGGCCGATGATGCCGTGGGCCAGCACCATCCGGTGGCTGTCGGTCATCCCCTCCACATCGATCCGCTGGGCGATCGCGGTGGCGACGGCCTGTTGTACCCGGTTGCCGATCGCGGCCCATTCCTTGTCCTGGCGGGACGTGCTGGAGAACAGGAGCCGGAAGCCGTCACGGTCGGTCTGGACGAACCGAACGTACGCCTCGAACCCCAGATCCACCTGCTCCCGGGTCGTCCCGCCCTCACCGACCGCGTCGGCCAGGGCCTCCTCCAACCGTTCGCCGGCATCCGCGAGGACCGCGGTGTACAGGTCGCGTTTGGAGGCGAAGTGCTGGTACAGCACCGGCTTGGTGACCCCGGCCCGGGCGGCCAGGTCCGACATGGTCGTCTGGTGAAACCCGGTCCGGCCGAACTCCTGGCGGGCGATGCCGAGGAGCTGCATGCGCCGGGTGGCCGCCGGGAGCCTCATCGTGGTCCGGTGGCCGCCGGATCTGTCGGCGTCGTCGGGAAGGGTCACCGGCGTGGGGTCGCTTCCGGCTTCCTCGTCCTGTGTCGTCACCACGATCCTTCCCGATCGGCTCGTTCGGCTGCCTTCACCCCGTAGTTGAACACGATGGCGGGGGCGAGCACGAATGAGCCCACGATCAGGCACAGGGTGATGACCACGGCGACCAGGTCGGTGAAGCTGAAGATCAACCCGATGAAGAAGACCACCATGGCCAGCCCGAACAGCCCGTAGCCGGTGCGGAGGCCCAGTTTGACCAGGCGGGCGACACGGGCTCGGGAGGCCAGGATCGGATCAGGCGAATCGACCACCGCTCCAGCGTGCCGTGGTCGACGCCCGGTGCCACCTTGGCCTCCGTCGTCGGTGGGTGTCGCCCCGTCGTCGGGGTGGCCGGGCCGGGTCGGCCGGACAGGGGGCGCACCGGTCGACGGTGACCCCTATCGTTGTCGGCGTGACGGAACCCGCGGGCTCACCCACCGATCCGGCCGCCCGCAGATCGGGTGGCGGCACGGAGCCCGATCCCCGCGCCCGGATCCACGGCCCCGACGAGCCGATCGTCAGCCTGGTCGGCGCCATCAGCCTGATCGACCGGTTCCCGGCCCTGGCCGGGGCCGACCTCGAGGTGGTCGAAGGAGAGGTCGTCCTGCTGCGCGGTCCGAACGGGGCCGGCAAGACCACCCTGCTTCGGCTGGTGGCCGGCCTGGCCGCGCTCAACGGGGGTGCCGGCGAGGTGCTGGGTCACGACCTCGCCGACCGGCGCCAACGACGGCTGCTACGCCGCCGGACCGGCCTACTCGCCCATCAGAGCTTCCTCTACGACGAGTTGACCGTGGAGGAGAACCTCCAGTTCTGGGCCCAGGCCAACCGGTTGGAACCATCGTCCATCGAACCGGTCCTCGACCGGTTGGCCCTGAACGGTCGGCTCCGGCACGTCCGGGTGGCCCGCCTGTCGGCCGGTCAGCGGCGGCGGGCCTCCTTGGCGGTGCTGGTTAGTCGGCGGCCCCGGTTGTGGCTGCTCGACGAGCCGCACGCCGGCCTCGACGCCAACGGCCGTGACTTCGTCGACGGTCTCATCCGCCACGCGATCGTGTTCGGGGCGACGGTCATGATGGCTTCCCACGACGACGATCGCGCCATGGAGATCGCCTCCCGTACCGTCACCGTCGTCGGCGGCCAGGTCACCGACGACGGTCGCTCCCGACCCGAACGGCCGGCCCCCCTGCGTCGGCAGCGGGCCACCGTCGCCGGGGGGAATCCGGCCGACGGCCCACCGGCAACTCCCCCGTCCCAGGGAGCCGATACGGTCGAGGCCACGTCCTCATCCGACTGAGGGTGGCCAACCCGGCGGTCACCGGCACCGGCGGCCGACGCCGACCGGGCAGAAACCAACAACACGAGGCGGGAACGGACCGAAGTGCTGCGCGACACCCTCCTGATGGCGGTCAAGGACCTACGGATCGAGATGACCTCACGGGTCGTCCTGGTTCAGGTGCTGCCGTTCGGGTTGCTGATCCTCATCCTGTTCGGCCTGGCCATATCCCCCGACCTGGCCGTGGTCGGTGAGGTCAGGCGGTCCGTGCTCGAAGAGATCGCCCCCGGGTTGTTCTGGCTCACTGTCCTGCTGTCGGCCCTGATGGCACTGGGGAGGGCCTTCGCCCTGGAGGCCAGCGAGGGCAACCTCGACGCCCTGCGCATGGCCGGTATCGACCCGGCCGGGGTGTTCCTCGGCAAGGCCCTGGCCGTCGCCGTCCAACTGCTCGTCATCGAGGTGGTGCTGGGAATCGGTTCCTTCATCGTGTTCGGGCCGCCCCTCGCCGACCCCCTGCTCCTGCTGGTCACCGTGATCCTGACCACGCTCGGGATCACCCTGGCCGGCACCCTCTACGCCGCGCTCGCGGCCGGGCTCCGGAGTCGGGATACGCTGGTGCCGCTGCTGGTGTTGCCGGTGTTGACTCCGGTGTTGTTGGGAGCCACCCTGGCCACCAGAGACGCCCTCTTCCCCGATGCCTCCGTGTCGGGGTGGCCGTGGGCGATGCTGCTCGCGGTTTTCGCACTGCTTTACCTGGGAGTCGGGATGCTCGCCTTCGGGCCCCTGATGGAGGAGACGTGAGCCAAGCCACCGCGCCCGGTCCGCCCGAGGCCGCTGACAATCCGGAGAACGCCGAACCGGACCGTTCGGCGCCCCCGGCCTCCACCGGCAGCCGCCGCACCCGGATCCTGGGCGCCGCCTCCCTGGTCGGGGTGGCGGTCTCGCTGGTGTTCGCGCTCGTGTTGTCGCCGCCCGAACTCAACCAGCGGGAAGCGGTTCGGCTGATGTACGTGCATCTCCCGTCGATCGCCATCATGTACCTGTCGTTCGCCATCACCCTGGTCGGGAGCATCATCTACCTTCGCAAGGCCTCGGTGTTCTGGGATCTCCTGGCCGGCGCGGCCGCCGAGATCGGTGTCCTCTTCTGCGCCTTCACCCTCATCACCGGCGCCCTGTGGGGCAAGCCGACCTGGGGGGTCTACTGGCAGTGGGACCCCCGCCTGACCAGCACCACCATCCTGTTCGTCATGTACGTCGGCTACCTGGCGGTGCGCCGTCTCGATCTCCCCGCCGCGGTCCGGTCGCGCCGGGCCGCAGTGCTGGGGATCGTCAGTTTCGTCAACGTGTTCATCGTGCACTACTCGGTGCAGTGGTTCCGGAGCCTGCACCAGGGAGCCACCATCGGGGTCGACACCAAGCTCGACGGTCTGATGCTGTTCACCCTGTTCCTGTCCCTGGTAACCGGTCTGATGGTGTTCGCCTGGCTCCTGCTCCACCGGTTCCGACTGGCCTGGCTGCAGCGACAGGTGGAAGAGCTCGGTCTGGCCCGAGCCCTGGCCGAACGGCGGGCCGAGACCACGCGGGGCGCGATGGGAAGTGGGACCTGATGGGTTGGAGCTATGTGATCGCCGGCTATCTGATCGTGGGCGCGGGGACGGTGGCGTACGCCGTCGCGGTGGTCCGTCAGGGCAAGCTCCTGGCCGAGCAGGTCCCCCCGGAACGGAGGCGGTTCCTTGACTAGCGAGAGTGGCGATTCGATTCCCGGCGGGGGCGAGGGCGGCGGGGCGGTCGCCGATCAGCTCGACCTGACCCCGCGCCAAGACGACAGTCCCACCGAGCTGCGACGCAGCCGGAACGGCCGCAATCTGGCCGTGGTGGCCGTGATCGTCGCCGTCCTCGGCGTCGTCGTCTACCAGGCCCTGGCCGAGGCCCGGGTCTACTTCCTGAACGTCGACGAGGCGGTGGCCCAGCGCGACGACCTGGGCGACCGCACCTTCCGGATGCAGGGCACTGTCGAAACCGACGACGGGATGGACGAGACGGGCGCCCTGCGGTTCAAGGTCGCCTACAACGGGGTGGACACCACCGTGATGCACGTCGGCGACGAACCGACATCACTGTTCGCGGTGGGTCAGCCCGTCGTGGTCGAGGGTCGCTGGGACGGCGACCACTTCCGTTCCACCCAGATCGTGGTCAAACACTCCGAGGAGTACGTGGAGGACAACCCCGAGCGGCTCGACGAGGCCGTCGAGGGCGGTCAGGTGGCGATCGAGAACCCGGCGGAGAACGGGGCCCAGTCCTCCGGATCCGACTGAGTCGGGGCAGGAGAATCTCATGAACGCCATGCTTGGGTTCGGCTTCGTGGTGCTCGGCCTGGCCGCATCGGCCCTCGGCGCGGTCGGGGGTGCGGTGGCCCTGATCAACCGGCGCGTCGACCTGCTGCGCACCATCCGCCAGTGGGCCTGGTTGGTGGTGGTGGCGGCCGTCGGGGCGTTCCTGGTGATGGAGCGGGCCCTCATCCAACGGGACTACACCATCGCCTACGTCCAGAAGGTCGGCTCCGATTCGACGCCTCCACTGTTCAACGTGGCGGCGCTGTGGTCGTCCCTGGAGGGTTCGATCCTGCTGTGGGTGCTGGTCCTGTCGTTCTACGTTGGAGCGGTGCTGATCAAGTTCCGGCGTCGCCTGGACGACCCCCTTGTCGGTTGGGCCGTGGTGGTCCTGCTGGCGGTCTGCACCTTCTTCTTCGCCCTGCTGGTCGGCCCGGCCAACCCGTTCACCACCGTCCCGGTGCCGGTCGGATTCGACGGCCCGGGCCCGAACCCGCTGCTGCAGAACCACATCCTGGTCGCCTTCCATCCCCCGATGCTCTACGCCGGCTACGTCGGTTTCACCGTCCCGTTCGCGTTCGCGGTCGCGGCCCTCGTCACCGGCCGCCTCGGGGAGGGCTGGCTCCTCGAGACCCGCCGTTGGACGGTGATCAGCTGGGGTTTCCTCACCTTCGGGATCGTGCTGGGGGCTTGGTGGAGCTACGAGGTGCTGGGATGGGGCGGCTACTGGGCCTGGGACCCGGTGGAGAACGCCTCACTGCTCCCGTGGCTCACCGGCACCGCCTACCTCCACTCGGTCATGGTCCAGGAACGCCGGGGCCTGTTGCGGGTGTGGAACCTGTCCCTGTTGTGCGCCACGTTCTGTCTCACCATCCTCGGTACCTTCCTCACCCGATCCGGGGTGGTCTCGTCCGTCCACGCGTTCGCCGACGGGGCGGTCGGTCCGTGGCTGTTGAGCTTCTTCGGCCTGGTTGCCGCGGTCTCGGTCGGTCTGATCGCCTGGCGGGGCGACGAGCTCAGGTCACCGCAGGGCATCCAGCACCCCATGTCCCGTCAGGCCGCCTTCCTGGCCAACAATGTGCTGTTTGGGGCCATGGCCTTCGTGATCCTCCTCGGGACGGTGTTTCCCCTGGTCGTCGAGGCCCTCAATGGTGATCAACTCACCATCGGCCGCCCCTACTTCGACTCGATGGCCCGCCCTATCGGCCTGGTCCTGCTGTTCCTGATGGCGGCCGCCCCCCTGGTCCCGTGGACCAAGGCGTCCACCGAGGTGCTCTCCCAGCGGTTGCTGGCGCCGGCCATCGGGGGTGTGCTCACCATGGCCGCTGCCCTGGCCTTGGGGGGGCGGGGGTGGTGGACCATTCTCGGGTTCGGCCTCGGCGGTTTCGCCGGGTTCTCGGCCGGGCGGCAGATCTTCCGGTCGGTGCGGCGCAACGGGTGGCGGGGCCTGATCGGCCGGACCAACGGCGGCATGGTCGTCCACCTGGGGGTGGTGATCGTGGCGCTCGGCATCATCGCCAGCGAGTCGTACAAGAGTGATCGTACGATCCCGATGGATGTGGGTCAGACGGTGACCGTGGAGGGGCACGAGTTCCGGTATCTGGAGCCGGGCGCCGACGTGAACGATCGGCGGGTCCGGACCTTCGCCCTGATCGAGATCGACGGATCCGACGTGTACGCACCGGCCATGACCCAGTTCCGACAGTCCGGGCAGGTGGTGGGAACCCCCTCGGTGCGGGCCGGCCTGCGGGAGGACGTCTACCTCGTGCTCGATGACGTCCCGGCCCGCACCGACGACGCCATCCGGCTCCGGGTCGTGATCCGGCCGATGGTCTCCTGGCTGTGGGCCGGTGGGATCATCATGGGTATCGGCACAGCCCTGGCCGTCGTACCCGATCGCCGACGGCGGCGCCGGGACGGATCGGCTTCCCCCGCCGGGTCGTCCGGTTCGAGTGACGAGCCGACGCCCGCCCTGGCGGGGCGGTGAACGCGATGGGAGACGACGCGGTGACCGACCTCGACCCGGCCCCGCCGGCCGATACCGAACCGGGGACGACCGGCGAGTCCGGCGACGAGCCGCCACCCCGGCGGACCGCCCGCTGGGTCGCGCTCGGGGTGGGGGTCGTCCTCGTCGGCCTGATGGCCGTGTTCGCCGTCGGTCCCCGCGATCGTCTCGATCCGGCCAGTGCGGTGCTCGGCCAGCGGGTGCCGGAGGTGCAGGGTGCGACGATGGACGGTGGGACCTACAACATCGACGATCACCGGGGTGAGTGGGTGCTGGTCAACTTCTTCGCCACCTGGTGTCCACCGTGCAAGGCCGAGCACCCGGAACTGAAGGCCTTCGAGGACTGGGGTCGGGCAACGGGCCGGGCCAGTGTCGTGGCGGTGGTGTTCAACGACACCCCGGAGGCGGTCGGGTCGTTCTTCGAGACCAACGGTGGGGGTTGGCCGGTGCTGTACGCCCCGTCGATTCCGGTGGCGTTCCAGGTGGCCCAGATCCCGGAGTCCTTCCTGGTTTCCCCGTCCGGTCAGGTGGTGCAGCACGTGCAGGGTCAGGTGACGGCCGAGTCGTTGATCACTCTGATCGAGGACGCCGAACAGCAGGGGGCGAGTCAGTGACCCCGACGAGGACCGACGGAACCGGTGGGCCCTCGCCGTCCCCGGCCGCCTCGTCGGGCGGTGCCGATCGGGACGCCGGCTCCGGGCCGGCCGGGACGGCGGCGGCCGGCCGGTGGCGCCGGCTGGCCTGGGTGGCGGTGGCCGTGGCCGCGGTCGCTCTGCTCGTCGTGGCCGTGGTCGACGGTGGCGGAGCCGAGACCGACGCGGCGCGGATCCAGCGACTGTCGGCCAGCTACGCCTGCCCCCAATGCCAGGGGGAAAGCGTGGCCGAGTCGAACGCGGCGGTGGCGGTGACCATCCGCCAGTTCATCACCGAGCAGGTCAGTGCCGGGTCAACCGACGAGCAGATCCGGGATCAGCTGGTCACCGCCTACGGGGCCCGGGTGCTGCTCAATCCGCCGGCCACCGGGATCGGATCCCTGGTGTGGGTGCTGCCGGTGGTGGCCATCGTGGGCGGGGCGGTGCTGGTGGCGGCCATGCTGAGCCGGAGCCGACCGACCGATCTCCGACCGACGGTCGCCGACCGGGAACTGGTGGCCGCGGCCCGTCACCACCGCCGGCAGGGCGCCACCCCCACCGACGAAAATCCTGCGGAGCAGCCCGACTCTGCAGAGCAGCGGGATCCTGCCGAGCAGCCGGATCCTGCCGAGCAGCCGGACCCTGCCGAGGGGGGACGGTGACGGCCGACGGTCGTCCGACCGACCGGCGCCGCGGCCTGGAGGAGGAGCGGGACACCCTGCTCGACCTGCTCGATCAGCTCGACCGGGAGATGGACGACGGGGACCTCACCCAGGACGACTACGACCGGCTGCACGGCGACGCCACTCGCCGGGCCGCCGAGGTGATCCGCCGGCTCGATGGCCAGGCCCCGAAACCGGCTGGTCCGGCCGATCAGGCCCGGACCCGCCGCTGGACGTTCATCGGTGTCGGCCTGCTGGCGGTCGCGGCGGTGGCCGGGGTGTTCCTGGCTCGGGCGGCCGGCGAGCGCGGGGTCGGCGACCAGCTGACCGGGAGCGTGGCCGGTTCGACCCGGGATCGGGTCATGGAGTGCCAGCAGATGGGGGCCGGTGGCGGTGACCTGCTCGGCGCGCTGGAGTGCTTCGACGGCATCCTGGAGAACGACCCCGAGAACACCGAGGCCCTGACCTACCGGGGCTGGTATGTGTGGTTGGCGGCCGCCTCCGTCCGTGATCAGGCGGTGGGTGATCCCGAGATGACCGCCCAGGCGGACGAGCTCGCCAACGTGTCCCTCGACTACCTGAACCGGGCGGTCGCGTCCGACCCGGCCTTCCCGGACGCCCTGGCCTTCCGTTCGGTGGTGCACGACCGGCTCGGCCAGGGGCCCGAGGCCTGCACCGATGTGGCGGCACTGCTGGCGCTCGACCCGCCCGAGTTCTTCGTGACCCAGACCTCCGGGGTGGCGGAACGCAACCATTGCTGATCGACCGGACCAGGGGTTGATCGGCCGCGGGGAAACTGTGTCTCAACTCCGGGGCGCACCCAGTCGAAAAGAACGCCGTGACCGCTGTAACCGCTACGGCCCGCGACCCTCGTGCGGCCGAGATCGCCCAGGCCATGGAGCAACGGGTGGCTTGTGTGGTGCTCGGCAAGGCGAACGAGGTGCGGCTGGCGATGGCGGTCATGCTTGCCGGGGAACACATCCTGCTCTTTGATTCCCCCGGGGTCGGCAAGACCACCCTCGGTACGGCTCTGGCCCGGGTGATCGGCGGCACCATGTCCCGGGTGCAGGGGACACCCGATCTGATGCCGACCGATCTGACCGGCTCCGCGATCTATGACCCCCGAACGGGTGAGTGGGGCTACCGGCCCGGCCCACTCCACGCTCATGTCGTCCTGGTCGACGAGTTGAACCGGATCACCCCCCGCACCCAGTCGGCGCTGCTGGAGGCGATGGCGGAGGGCCAGATCACCGTGGACGGTACGAGCCGGCGAACCCCGGACCCCTTCATGGTGGTGGCCACCATGAACCCGGCCGGTGACGCCGGTACGTTCGCCCTGACCAGCAGCCAGGTCGACCGGTTCGCCATGTCGATCAGCCTCGGTGGCCCAGATCGGCCCACCGAGCGGGATCTGCTGCGGGGCACCGGTGGCCGGACGGCGGTCCCGCAGGTCGATCCGGTCATCCCCATCCACCTGATGCCCCGGCTGCAGGGCGTGGTCGCCGGGGTCCATGTGTCCGACGTCATGATCGACTACGTGCTCGACCTCGTCGACCGGGTCCGTTCCGGATCGCACCTCAGCATCCGAGGTCCCCAGGCGGTGTTGGCGACCAGTCGCGCCCTGGCGCTGCTGGACGGCCGTGACTATGTTATCCCCGACGACGTGCAGGCCGTGTCGATTCCCTGCCTGGCCCATCGTCTGGTGGCCACCGGACTCCCACCGGCGGTGGTGGTCGACCGGATCAACACCGCCCTCGACGACGTCGCCGTACCGGTCGGGACCGGCCGCGGGGGACATGGGTGTGGTGGAACCTAGGGCCACCTACCGGATACGGCCCGGTTGGACGCCACTCGGGGCCGGGATGCTGGTGCTCATCGCCCCGGGCCTGCTCAGCGCGGTGTTCACGGGGCAGGTGGCCGTCATCGCCCCCATGATCGGAGCCGCCGTCCTGATCCTGGCCGACCTGGCCCTGGCCCGGATGGTGTTCCGGGATCTGGTTGTCCTGGCGGCCGTCCCGGCGTCGGCCTACGAGCACCAGGCGGTCAATCTCGATCTGACCGTGACCACCCGGCGTCCGGCGCGGTTGCTGGCCACGGTCGGGGGCCGGTCGGAACCGGTGGTGCTGCTATCGCCGGGCTCGGCCCGGTTGTCGGTGGATCCGGGCGAGCGGGGCCTGGTCGATCGGGTCCAGGTGATTCTGGAGGCCCGGGCCACGCTCGGGCTGGTGGCGGCCGTTGCCTCGGCCACCGTCCCCCTCCACCGGCCGCTGGCGGTGGCGCCCATCCCGGCCGCCCAGGTGGTACGGGCCATGGGGGCCGCAGCCGAGACGTCGGGCCGGGACGACGAGCCGGTCGGGGTCCGGCCCTATGTGCCCGGAGACCGCCAACGTGACATCCACTGGCCGACGGTGGCGCGGTCGCGCACCCTGATGGTGCGGGAACGGGCCCGCCACCGGGCCGCCGAGCGAGTCACGGTCGTGGTCGGGGGGATCAACGAGCGGTGCCCGGGTGAGCGCCTGGCCGCCGCCCGCCGCATCGCCGAAGCCGTGCTCGACACCGGCGGGCGGGTGATGTTGTCGACCGTGGAGGCGTTCCCCCCGCCCCGGCGGGTGTTGGGCGAGTCGGCGGACGACGCCCGGGACGGGCTCGACTTCTCGGGCACGTCGTGGGTGGTGGGCACGGTGTCGGATCGTCAGGAGCTGGCTGCCCGCCTGGCCCGGGCCGAGCTCGATCCGGCCGGTGACGGCTGCGGCCCGGACGTCGTCCCCTCGGCGTCGGGGCTGGTGACCCTGGACGAGTCCGGGGTGCGGTGGGGGACCGACGAGGCGGGGGCCGCCGGGTGAACCGGGGGTCGGTCCGGGCGGGGCGGTCCGGATGAGGGAGTTGCCGTTGCGCCTGGCCGGCATGGTGGCGGTGAGCCTGGCGGCGGTTGTCGCCCCCCTGGGCGAGGGGGAGCAGGCCGCCCTGCTGGTCGCCCTGGCCGTGGGAGTGGTGGCCGGGGCCGTACGGCCCCGCCCCGACGATGGTGCCGGCCTGGCCATGGTGGCCGCCGCCACCTGGGCGATCGCCCTCGGGGCGGCCGGAGGGGTGGCCGGGCCGGTCGCCCTGATCGGGGCGGTGGCCATCGGGTACTCGTTGCTCAACCGCAACACCATGCTCATGGCCGTACCCGCGCTCGGCCTACCACTCGTCCTGGCCACCGATCTCCGTGACGCCACCGTGTCCGGCCCGGCCGTCGTGGCCTGGGCGGCTGCGGTGACCGCCACCCTCGTCCTGTCCATCATGGTCGTACCCGCCGGGGTCGACTGGTCGGTTCGGCCCGGGACGGCCACCGGGACCGGGGCGGCCGGTCCCGGTTCCGATCGGGCCTGGCGGTTCCGGAGCGCCGGCACGGTGGTGGGCGTGGCCCTGCTGCTGGCCCCGGCCACCCTGGGTCTGGCCCGGGTGATCACCCGTTTCGATCTCGGCACCGGTGCCCGGGTCAATCCGGGTGATGCGTCGGGCCCCGTCGCCGCGTCCTATCCGGGCTTCTGGGGCAATCTCGACACCGGTGAGCCGATCGAGGTGAACGAGGACGAGATCCTCCGGGTTCGCAGCGACCTGGCCCTGTACCTCCGGGGGGCGGTGTACGACCAGTGGGACGGTCGGCGCTGGACCAGTTCGGTGCCGCCGGTGGCCGTGCGGTGGGACGCCGAACAGGTCGATCTGGCCGGCATGGTGGCCGGCCCCGAGGGATCCGGTGCGGAGCCGTCCACGGTCGGATCGTCGAACGGCACCGTGGTCCGCCAGGAGATCCGGGTGCTCACCGGGGGCATGACGACGGTGCCGCTTGCCTGGCGGCCGCTCCGTTTCTGGTCGAGCCTCCGATCGGGCCGGCTGTCGGCCGACGGCACCCTCGTGGCCGACGAACCGTTGGCCGCGGGGGCGACCTGGACGGTCGAGTCCCGGGTGGTGGCGGCCACCCCCGACCAGCTCCGGGCCGACGATCCGGTCGGCCTGGCCGGGGACGACCCGGTGATCGCGGCCTACGGAGCCGAGGATGCGGTGACGGCTCGGGTTGCCGCGCTGGCCCGGACGATCACCGCCGATGCGCCCACGAGCTATGACAAGATCCAGGCCCTGGAGGCGTGGATGGCCGACCACATCCGCTACAGCCGCGACATCGAACGGCTGCCCGAGGGGACCGACGCGGTGGATCATCTGCTGTTCGATTCCCGGGTCGGGTTCTGTGAGCAGATCGGCTCGGCACTGGTGGTGATGGCCCGTTCCCTGGGGATCCCGGCCCGCCTCGTGGTGGGCTATGTGCCGGGGCGGTTCGACACCGCCACCGGTGAATGGGTGTCACGCGGGGTCGACGCCCACGCCTGGGCCGAGGTCTACTTCCCGGCCACCGGGTGGCAGGCGTTCGACCCGACGGCGGAGGTGCCCCTGCTGACCTCGGCGGCCTCCCGTGGGGTGCCGACGTGGGTCCTGGGTGCGGCGGCCGTGGCCGGGCCGGCTGTCGTCGGGTTCACCCTGGCCCTGCGGCTGCGCCGGCGTCGCCGTCGGCAGGTCCGCCATCCCCTGGACCGGTTGGCCGATGACCTCGACGGTCAGGGCCGCGCCGCCGGGGCCGCCTGGACCCCGGCGGCCACGGTGCGCCAGCGGGGTGATCGCCTGGTCGCGGTCGGGGTGGCGGCTGAGCCGGTGGCGGTGGCGGTCGAGACGCTCGAACCGTTGTGGTACGGGCCGCACCCGGACGGGGTCGGCTACGACGAGGAATACCGGCGGGCCCGTGCCGCGATGGACCGGCTGGCCGGTGCGGTCGGGGAGGTGGGCGCGGCCGCCGCCCCGGTCAGTCCGGGCCCGGCCGATCCGGAAGCTCGTTGACCGTACGGTCCACATAGGTGGCCGAGGTCCACCGCCCGTCGCGATGCTCCAGGATCCAGATCGATCCCTTGCGGCACCGGTCGCCGGTCATGACGGCACCCCGGCGGGCGACCGCCTCCACCAGTTCGGGGATGAGGTCACCGTGCGAGCAGGCCACCACCTCGGGGCCGGTCTGGCCGGCGAGGAGGTGCTCGGCGTCGTCGATCCGGGATCCCTCGAACAACTCGTCGGTCTCGATCACGGCCAGGCCGTGGCCGGTGGCGATGCCCTCGACGGTCTGCACACAGCGGGTCGCCGGGCTCGACAACACGGTCGCGATCGGCCGGTCGGCCAGCATGCCGGCCAGGGTTTCGGCCCGTTCCTGCCCGTCGGGGGAGAGCGGCCGGTACCGGTCGTGTGGGCCTCCGGCCCGGGTGCCGGCATGGGCGTGCCGGATGAGGTACAGGAGCATGCCTGGAACCGTAACGTGACCCCTGGTCAGGGTGCTTTCGGAACCGGAGATTCTCGGTGACGCCGGGGTGGCGGGCCGGTTACAGCAGCTCCCCGGTGAACCGTCGCCCGGCCAGTACCGCCTTGGTGTCGAACACCAGGGGCGCGTGGGTGGCGATGAGGTCGGGATCGAACTCCGGATGGTCGACCAGGACCACGACCAGGTCGGCGGCGGCCAGTTCCTCGGGGCCGAACTCGACCAGGGGAGCGTCCAGGCCGGTGGCGGCGACCGGGTCGATGTGGGGGTCGCAGAGGCGAAGGTCGGCGTCGAGCTGGTGAAGGCGTTCGGCCACCGTCAGCGACGGGGATTCCCGCCAGTCCGATGTGCCGGCCTTGTAGGTGAGGCCGAGGAGGAGGATCGAGGTGCCGTTCACGGGGCGTCGCTTCTCGTTGAGCAGGGCGGTGATCCGGGCGACGACGTAGTCGGGCATGTGGGCGTTGACGTCATTGGCCAGCTCCACGAACCGGAACGCCTGGCCCAGGTTCTGGCGGACCCGCCACGACAGGTAGGACGGGTCGATGGGCAGGCAGTGCCCGCCGACGCCGGGTCCGGGGCGGAACGGGGTGAAGCCGAACGGTTTGGTGCTGGCGGCGTCGATGGCCGACCAGACGTCGACGCCCAGGTCGCGGGCGAACATGGCCAGCTCGTTGACCAGGGCGATGTTGACGTGCCGGTAGGTGTTCTCCAGGACCTTGACCAGCTCGGCGGTCTCGGTGCTCGACACCTCGACCACCCGATCGACCAGGGTGCGGTAGAACGCGGCCACGGCCCGGCCCGCGTCGTCGCCGATGCCGGACACCACCTTCGGGGTGTTGACGAAGTTCCAGGTCGGGTTGCCGGGGTCGATCCGTTCGGGGGAGTACCCCAGCCAGAAGTCGACGCCGCATCGGAGGCCCGATCGTTCGAGGATGGGGCGCAGCAGTTCGTGGGTGGTACCCGGGTAGGTGGTGGATTCCAGCACCACCAGGGCCCCCGGCGTCAGGGCACCGGCCAGGAGCTCACCGGCGCCGGCCACGAAGGACAGATCGGGCACCCCTTCCCGCAGCGGGGTTGGGACGGTGATGACGGCCACGTCGAAGCCGGTCAGGTCCCGGCGGTCGGTGGTGGGAAGGAACCCGCCGGCCAGGGCGGCGGCGAGGGCGTCGTCCGACACGTCCTCGATGTAGGAGTCACCGGCCGCCAACCGTTTGGCGCGGCCCTCGTCGACCTCGAACCCGACGGTGGGAAACCCCTGCTCGGCGGCCCGCATCGAGACCGGCAGGCCCACATAGCCCTGGCCGACGATGATCACCCGGGCCGACCGGCCGTCGATCCGGGCCAGGAGGTCGTCGATCCGGGGTGGCGGTGGGCTCCCGGTTTCGATCGTGGCGTTGCTCATGGGGTCTTGCCCTCCTACTGGTCGACCGGTATCCCGTCCCGGCCCGGTCGTTCGGTGTCGGCCCCCGGCTGTCGCCTCACGCTAGCGGCCCCCCGTGCGGCGGTTGCCACCGGTTCGGAGCCGCGGGGACCTCTGCCCACAGGAGCCGGGCGATCGGACCGCCCCGTCGTTGCTCTGCCGCGGTCCCGGGGTCAGATCGCCGTCCATCCCCCGTCGACGTGGATGATCTGGCCGGTCACGTAGCGGGAGGCATCGGAGGCCAGGAACAGCAGGGCCCCGTCGAGCTCGCCCTCCACCCCGGGGCGGCCCATCGGGGTGTTGTCCACGATGTAGTGCATGCCACCGGCGGTGCCGAACATCTCCGTGTTCATCTCGGTCTCGAACCAGCCGGGGGCGATGGCGTTGACCCTGATGTTGCGGCGGGCCCACTGGGAGGCGAGCTCCCGGGTGAGGTTGTGGACGCCGCCCTTGGCCGCGGCGTAAC
The DNA here is from genome assembly GCA_047971245.1 of Acidimicrobiales bacterium. Lineage (GTDB taxonomy): Bacteria > Actinomycetota > Acidimicrobiia > Acidimicrobiales > SZUA-35 > CADEDH01. The sequence continues at coordinate 12,071 of JBKDZN010000119.1, read as the reverse complement.
CGGGGACCTTCAACCGCCCACCGCCAACGGTCCCCAGCACGGAACCGACGTTGATGATCGAGCCGGTCCGGCCTTCGGCGATCATCCACCGGGCCGCAGTGCGGGCCAGCTCGTAGGGGGCGATCAGGTTGATCTCCAGCTCGCGGCGGAACCCATCGAGGTCGTCGTCGACGGCGGGCAGGACCCGGGAGATCCCGGCGTTGTTGACCACGATGTCGATCCCGCCGTACCGGTCGACGGCGGCCGCCACCGCGGCCTCGGCCGTGGCGGGGTCGGTCATGTCACCGGCCACCACCACGGTGCCGGGAAGGGCGGCGGCCAGGGTCTCGAGCCGGTCGGCCCGGCGGGCCGTGATCACCAGGTCGGCGCCCGCCGCGGCGAGGGCCCGGGCGAAGCGTTCCCCCAGGCCGGAACTGGCGCCGGTCAGGACGGCCACCTTGCCGTGGAGGTCGAACAGGTTGCCGGGCGGGCACGGTTCGGCCACCGGGGGGAGGTGGTCGTCGGAACGGGCGGTGTCGGTGTCGGTCACCGAGCCATGCTGCCATGAACGATCGCCCCGGCACACGGTCGCCATGGCGCCCGGGCACACTGTCGCCATGGTCGGCGTACGGGGCTGGTTGCGGGGCGCGTTGGGCAGTGCCGTGATCGGGGGTCTGCTGGTGGTGGGATGGGCCGGGCCGGCCGGGGCGACCTGGTCGGTGGCCGGGACCGACGCCGAGACCGGCGAGGTGGGGGTGGCGGTGGCGAGCTGTGTACCGGTCGGCGCGGTCGGCGATCCCGCCACGGTCCTGCCGCCGGCGGTGGTGGTCCCGGGCCTCGGGGCCGGCGTGGTGCAGGGCCAGATCGATCTGAACCCGCTGACCGAGATGACCGAGCTGATCACGGCCGGTCTCGACCCCCGCACCGTGGTCGACCGGGTGGTCATCGCCGACGGGGAACTGGCCGCGGTCCGCCAGTACGCCGTCGTCGACCTGGCCGGGGGGTCGGCGGGGACGACGGGCGATGAGGTGCTCCCGGAGTCGGGGTGGCGGTCGACCCCCGGGGCGTCGGCCCAGGCCAACCTGGCCGCCTCACCGGAGGTGGTGGGCGACACGCTGGACGGTTTCGTCGTGGCCCGGGCCGAGGGGGCCGATCTCGCCGGGGCCCTGGTGGCCGGGTTGGCGGCCGGCTCCCGGGCCGGCGGTGACCGTCGTTGCCCGGCGTCGACCGCCCTGTTCGCCCAGGTGGCCGTGGCCGGACCCGCCGACGAGCCCGGTGCGCCCTCGTTGGTCACCACCGTGTCGGTCGACGAGGGGGACACGGTCAACCCGGTCGACGAGCTGGTGGCCGCGGTGGCGGAGGGCCGCACCGGGGCCATCGACGCGGCCCAGCACCGTTCCCGGGGCGGCGGCTGGGTGACCGTGGTCGCCCTCGGGTTCGCCCTGGTCGCCCTGGCCGGTGGCGGTTGGATCTTCCGCCTGGGTCTCGGCGCCCGGCAGGCCCGCCGCTAGGCTCCGCGGGGGGTTCCGCTTGGCCTACCGACTCCTCACCCGTCCCGACGGCGCCTCGGCGTACGAACCGTCCAGCCCCGACCATGTCGAGGGTCGGATCGGCGACGGCTCGATGGTCTGGCTCGACGTCGCCACCCGCGACCCGGCCGAGATCGAGGAGCTGGGTCACCGGTTCGGTTTCGAACCCGCGGCCATCGAGGACGTGCTCGACGTGGAGCAACTCCCCAAGTTCGATGTTCACGAGGACCACCTCTTCGTGGTCCTCCACGCCCTCACCTTCGTGGCTGACCGGGTGGACACCCTGGAGCTCGACTGTTTCGTCCGGGGCGGCCTGCTCGTCACCGTGCACGCCGAACCGGTGGTGGCCGTCGAATGGTTGTGGGACGCGGCCCAGAGCTATCCCCAGATCGGGGAGCTGGCGCCCCCGGAGTTGTTCGCCCAGCTGACCGAGGTGGTCGGGCGCCGCTATCTGGAGATCCTCGACGAGTTCGAGCGCCAGGTCGACGACCTGTCCGACCGGGCCCTGGCCGCCGACCGGACGGTGCTGGCCGAGATCCAGTTCCTGCGCCGGGAGGAGGCCACCATCCGGCGGGTGCTGCGGCCCCAACGGCTGGTGATCACCACCCTGCGCTCGAGGAACCTGCCGATCCTGACCCCGGCCGCCACGACCATCCTGAACGACGCCTACGACGTCCACAATCTGGTCGTCGAGTCGTTGGCGTCGGCCCGGGGCCTGCTCACCGACACCCTCGACACCTACCGTGGTGCCTCGGCCGAGCGGGAGGCGTCGGCCACGGCGGTATTGACGGTGTACGCGGCGATCCTGTTGCCCCTGTCGCTCATCACCGGCTGGTACGGGATGAATGTGGCCGACCTGCCCCTGACCGAGGAACCGTGGGGTTGGATGGTGGTCACCGCCGGGATGGCCGTGGTCGCCGTCGTCAGCTGGCTCGTGTTCGTCCGGATGGGGATCGTCCGGACGGCCCGGGGTGGCCGGGCCCGCCGCCCGATCGTGCGATCCCTGGCCGACGCGGCGAAGGCCCCGGTCAAGCCGGTAACGATGCTGTGGCGGCCCAACGGCGAGGCCCGCGCCGTCACGTCGGTGACCGATCGGTTACGACCTCGACGCTGATGCCGGCCTCGCTGTCGGCAGCGTGGGGGGCCGATCTACCATGGCCGGTGATGGAGTTCGGCATCGACGAGATGGACCCCTACGGGGTGGGGGCTCTCTTCCTCGGCCAGTCGATGGCCCGCCAGTTCCACTGCGGACCCGAGGTGCGTGAACTGTTCCGGGACTTGACCAGCCTGGAGACGCCCCAGTTGCCGACGGTGCCGGTGGCCGAGGCGCTCGGCCCGGTCGACGAGCTGCTGGACCGGTTGGAACCGTCCGGTTGGATGATCGAGCTGGTCGACGCCCTGTTCCGTCTCGGGGTCGACACCCAGCCGGTGACCGCGGTGTCCCAACGGCTGTACCGGGCCGCCCAGTGGCTCATGATGCGCCACACTCCCGGGACGGCCACGGCGATCGTGCTGCAGATGTTACGCGACGCGACTCCGGGGGCGCGGGCCACCGGTGACGCCTGGCCCGGCCACGACTTCTTTGCGTCGGTGGTGGTACTCATCTATCTCGGGGGTAACGATGCCCGGGCCGAGATGGAGGAACTGCTCGACGCGGCCCGTGACCTCCGCTCCGACGACCTGGCCCCCGTCCTGGAGTGGTACCTCGATCACCGGCACTCGGCCCCGTCGCGCTGAGCCCGGTCCCCGCCCCACCCCCGTCGGCGTGGGGGCGTGGGTGCGTCGTCAGTGGGTGGTGATGTCGGCCACGCAGGCGTCGTCACCCCGGGCCACCGACGAGGACAGGGCCACGGCGGTCTCCCCGTAGAGCGAACCGAGCAGGCCCTGCACCATCCCCCGGTCGATAGCGCAGATTACCGGGTGCTCGATGGCCACATCGCCGAACGGGCAGTGCTCGGACACGATGCGCAGCTCGTCCCCGTGGCGTTCGGCGTGGGCCGCGAACCCGTGGGCGGACAAGGCGTCGGCCACGACGTGCAGGGCGGCCCGGAACGACCGTTGGGCGTCACTGTCGGCCCCCATCGAGGAGGCCATCTGCCGGCCGTACTCCAGGCCGACCTCCTCGGCCAGGATCTCGGCGTCACCGTCGGGCAGGCGCCCGAGCGCCCGGCCCAGCAGGGTGACCAGGATGTCGTGATGGCCGACGTCGAACGACAGGTGCAGGCCGGGATCGGTGGCCTGGTACAGCTTGGCCGGTCGGCCCGCCCCGACCGGTTGTCGCTGGGTGACCTCCAGGTAGGAGCCCCCGACCAGTTTGTCCAGGTGATGCCGGGCCACGTTGGCGTGGAGGCCCGTGCGTTCGGCCACCTCGCCCGCGGTGAGACCGTCGGGGTGTTCGTGGATCAGCAGGTAGATGGTCCGACGGGTCGGATCGCCGAAAGCGGCGGTGACAGCGTTCACCATGCTGGCGAACTCGGTGGGCTTGAGGGCTCGGCGGGCCACGTCGCTAGTCTAGCCTCCGGGATATTCCCCCTACGGCCGTAGGAGAAATCGGCGGCTCGGGCCGGGAGTGTCCCGCTCCACCGTTCCCGATCGACGGTCGGAGCCGTTTGTCGGCAGGAGGACCCCGTGACCATCACCGAACAGTCCGTCATCGACGCCCTGCGCCCGGTCCAGGACCCGGAGCTGCACCGTTCCATCGTCGAGCTCGGGATGGTCCGCACCGTCGACGTGGCCGTCCCGACCGTGGCCGTGGCCGTGGACCTCACGGTGGCCGGTTGCCCGCTCCGCAACGAGATCGAACGGTCGGTGACCGCAGCGGTGACCGCCCTCGACGGGGTCGAGCAGGTCACCGTGGAGTTCGGGGTGATGACCGATGAGCAGCGCGAACAGGTGCGGCGGATGGTCCACGGTGATCCGGGCGCCACGGCCGGGAGCCAGCAGGGCCACGGGCACGCCGAGGGCCGGGCCATCCCCTTCGCCGATCCCGACAACCGGACCCGGGTCATCCTGGTCGCCTCGGGCAAGGGCGGGGTGGGCAAGAGCTCGGTGACGACCAACCTGGCGGTGGCTCTGGCCCAACGCACCGACGATGAGGGCAACCGCCTGAAGGTGGCCGTGGTCGATGCCGACGTGTGGGGCTTCTCCATCCCCCGGATGCTGGGGGTCGACCGTGACCCCGTGGTCATCGACGAGATGATCGTGCCGCCCGAAGCCGAGGGCGTCCGGTGCATCTCCATGGGGTTCTTCGTGGAGGAGAACCAGCCGGTCATCTGGCGGGGTCCCATGTTGCACAAGGCCCTCGAGCAGTTCCTGACCGATGTCTACTGGGATGAGCCCGACTACCTGCTGGTCGACCTGCCCCCGGGCACCGGCGACATCGCCCTCTCGCTGGCCCAGTTCCTGCCCCGGGCCGAGCTGCTGGTGGTCACCACCCCCCAGCCGGCGGCGCAGAAGGTGGCCCAGCGGGCCGCGTACATGGCCCACAAGGTGAGGATCACCGTGTCAGGGGTCATCGAGAACATGAGCTGGTTCACCGGCGACGACGGCAAGCGCTACCAACTGTTCGGTGAGGGGGGTGGTCAGGTGCTGGCCGACGAGCTGGATGTGCCGCTGTTGGCCCGGGTGCCGCTGGTGCCCGCCCTGCGCGAGGGGGCCGACGTGGGTGATCCGGTGGCCGCCGATCCGACGAGTGAGGCCGGGGCCGTGTTCGCCGAGCTGGCCGAACGGGTGGCGGTCGATCTGGCCCCGAAGAAGCGGTTCAGGTCGGAGCTTCGAATCGTCTGAACCGGCAGGTGGGGCCGGTAGGTTTGGCTGCCATGGACATCCGCATCGGTATTGTGCAGAGTTCCCAGGTGATCGAGCTCGAACTCGGCGATGACACCGATCAGGACGAGGTCAAGGCCGCGGTGGAGGCCGCCCTCGGTTCCGACGGTGTCCTGTGGGTCACCGACCGGAAGGGCAGTCAGGTCGGGGTGCCGGCCGCCAAACTGGCCTTCATCCAGCTCGGGACGTCCTCCACCGCCCAGCGCATCGGGTTCGGCGTCTGAACGACGGCCCGTCCGGCCGGGCCCGGCTCGTGGTGGCCACGGGCAAGGGCGGGGTGGGTCGCAGCACGGTGACCGCGGGGATCGCCCGCGCCGCGGCGGCGGAGGGGCTCCGGGTCCTCGCCGTCGACGCCATCAACGCCGGCGGGTTGGCCGACGCGCTCGGTCACCCGTCGCCCCGGCCCGGGCGGATCGTCACTGGTGACGACGGGGTCGCCCTGCTCGAGTTGTCCACCGAGGCCAGCGTGGACGAGTACGTCCGTCGCACCCTGTGGGTGCCCATCGCCCCCTCCCAGCTCCGACCCCTGTCCCGCACCCTCGACTATGTGGCCGTGGCCGCGCCCGCGGTCCGGGAGATCCTGACCATCGGCAAGGTGTGTCACGAGGTCCGTCGGGGCCCGTGGGACCTGGTGGTGGTGGACGGTCCGGCCACGGGCCACATCGTCGAGCTGTTGGACGCCCCCCGGGTGTTGCGCCGGATGGTCGGCTACGGACCCCTGGACGCCGAGGCCTCGTGGATGGCCGATCTGCTCGCCGATCACGACCACACCGGCGTGGTCGTGGTGGCCACCCTCGACGAGCTCACCGTGGACGAGACCGAGGAGCTCACGGCCCGTCTGGAGGCCGACACCGAGCTTCGGGTGGAACGGTTGATCGTGAACCGGGTGCCCCGATCATTGGCGGAACCGGCCCTCGGTGAAGCCGACCGGCTGGCCGATGGGTCGGGTCCGCTGGCCCCGCTGGCCGCCATGGTCGCCACCCGTCACCGGCGGGCGACCGAGCTCGACGCCCGCCTGGCCCGGCTCGACCCCGACCGGATCCGGATCGGCGAGGTGGTGGAGCCGGCGGACCCGGTCGACGCCGCCGAGGAGAGCCTGGCCGAGGTGCTCGGATGACCGCGAAGCCTTCGGCGGCCCTCATCGATGAGCTCGGCTCGGCCCGGGTGGTGCTCGTGGTCGGATCCGGTGGTGTGGGCAAGACGACGGTGGCGGCGGCCTTGGGGGCAGCCGCGGCCCGGGACGGCCGTCGGGTGTTGGTGGTCACAGTCGATCCGGCCCGCCGGCTCGCCGATGCGCTCGGGGTGCCGCTGGGTCACGAACCGGCCCGGGTCAAGCTGGACACGGCGGGCGGCGGCGCGTTGTGGGCCTCGATGGTGGAGATGGCCCGCACCTGGGACGAGCTGGTGGTGCGGCACGCGCCCAACCGGGCGGCCGCCGACGATCTGCTGGCCAATCCCCTGTACCACACCCTGACCCGCCGGTTCGTGCAGAGCCACGACTACATCGCTCTCGATCGGCTGCACGATCTGACCGACAGCGACCAGTACGACCTGGTGGTGATCGACACGCCCCCGTCGGTTCACGCCATCGACGTGCTCGACGCCCCCGACCGGATGCTCGACTTCTTCGACAGCTGGCTGTTGCGTTGGCTCACCGCCCCCTACCGGAGCCGGATGGCCCAGCTCACCGCCCGCCCGTTCCTGGCCGCGGCCGAGCGGGTCGTCGGCGGACCGTTCCTGGCCCAGGTGGGGGAGTTCTTCTGGCGCTTCTCCCAGCTCCAGCCGGGGGTGGCCAAGCGGGCCCGGGCGGTCAAGCAGCGGCTCAACGATCCCTCGACCCGCTACCTGCTGATCACCACCGCGGACGCCGGTGCCCTGGCCCAGGCCGACGACCTGTTGGGCGCCCTCGGTGAGCGGCATCACCCGGTGGCGGCAGTGGTCCACAACCGGGCCGTCCCGGGCGCCGGATCGGTCGGTACCGACGAGTTGCCGGTGGAGACCGTGGCCGAACCGGAGCTCCGGGTGGCGATGGAGGACCTCCTCGTCGACGATCACCGGCCGGCCGAACTGGTGGCCCGGCAGCCGTCCCCGGCCCCCGCTCTGGTCCGGTTGCCCTGGCGCCCCGATCTGGCCACCCCGGATGATCTGGCCGACCTGCTCACCGGCGCGAGCTGAGCGGATAGCCTCGATCGGGCCTGGTCCGGGGATCGACCGGATGGTCCCGGTCGATCGGTCCCGGGCCCGCTGACCAGAGGGAGCCGTGCATCGTGGCCAGCCTGAAGGACATTGTCCGCCGTCACACCCAGCTCGACGACGACGCCCGGGATCATCTTCGTCGCCTGGTGAGCTCCTGGGGTCCGATGGCCGACCTGTCGTTCGCCGATCTGCTGTTGTTCGCGCCCGCCGGCGACAACGGGCAACGGTTCATCGTCCTGGCGCAGATGCGGCCGACCACGGCCCAGACCCTGTACCGGGATGACCAGCTCGGCGGGTTCGTCACGGCGGCCGAGCGGCCCCTGGTGGCCGCCGCCCTGCAATCGGGGGAGATCACCGAGGCCGAGCTCGATCTGCCCATCGCGGACATCCGGGCGTCGGTGGTGGCGGTACCGGTGCGCTGGCAGGGCAAGGTGGTGGCCGTGATGACGAGGGAAACCCCCCAGCTGGGCCACCGTTCCCTCGGCGATCTGGAACTCGCCTACCTGGGGGTGTCGGAGCGGCTGGCCCAGATGGTGTGCGACGGGACCTTCCCCTTCCCCTACGAGGACAACGGAACCGAGGAGTCGCCCCGGGTGGGCGACGGCGCCCTGATCCTCGACCGGGACGGCGCGGTGGCGTACTCCTCGCCCAACGGGGTCTCGGCCTTCCATCGCCTCGGTTACCACGGGTCCGTGGTCGGTCGGCGGCTGGTTGATCTGGGGGTCCGCAACGAGAACGTCCGCACCGCGTTCTCGTTGCGGACCCCGGTGGTCGAGGAGCTGGAGCGGCCGGACAATGTGACCATCCTGGTCCGGATCGTCCCGTTGATCACCGAAGGGGTGGTCGACGGGGCCCTCGTCCTGCTGCGCGACGTGTCCGAGCTGCGCAGCCGGGAGCGGCTGATGGTCTCGATGAACGCGACGATCCGGGAGATCCATCATCGGGTCAAGAACAACCTCCAGACGGTGACCTCCCTGCTGCGGATCCAGGAGCGTCGGGCCACCGCCCCCGAAGCCAAGGCGGCCATCGCCGAAGCAGAACGCCGGATTGCATCCATCGCGACGGTGCATGACATGCTGTCGCGGGGCGGGGGTGACGAGGTGGTTCTGGGCGAGATCGTGCGGCCGATCCTGGCGGTGGCCGAGCAGGCGGCGGTGGTTCCGTTGCGGGTCCGCCTGGTCGGGGACGGCCCGGTGGTGTCGGCCAGTACGGCCAGCTCTTTGGCCGTGATCCTCAACGAATTGGTGCAGAACGCTGTCGAACACGGGTTCCCGCCCGGATCAGCCGGCGGGGCGGTCACCGTCGAGATGGTGTCGGATGCCACCGAGCTGACCGTCAGTGTCCACGACAACGGGGTCGGTGTGCCCGAGGGGTTCGACGCCACCGCGCAGACCGGCCTGGGTCTCACCATCATCAATACGCTGGTGGACAGTGAGCTGGGAGGGCGGCTGGTGGTCCGCCCGGCCGGTGGTCATGATCCGGGGACGGTGGCCGAGCTCGTCGTCCAGCTCAAGGCCCGCTGAACTCGGCCCGGGACCCAGCGGCCGTACAAACGCGGAGCCGGGCCCAGCGTGCTGGGCCCGGCTCCGCTTGAACGCAGTTACGTCGACCTAGCGTCGACGGCTCAGATACGTGCGACGTAGCTGGCGACGCTCCTCTTCCGAGGTTGCGCCCCAGACTCCCGAGTCCTGGTTGGTTGACAGGGCGAATTCGAGGCACGGGACCCGTGATGGGCAGGCCGTGCACACCAGCTTGGCTGCGGCGATCTGGTCGACTGCCTGCCCGGTGGTACCGATCGGGAAGAACAGCTCCGGGCTGGTGTCACGGCACGCGGCCGTGGCCCTCCAGGAGAGGTCGGGATCGGGATCCGGGGGGCGACCGACCAGGCCGCGGGCGATCTGTTCGAATTCGGCGAAGTCAGGAACCTGAACCTCGGCGGAATGGACTACTGCTGCCACGTACTCCTCCCCATGGAGTGGCGATGGAAACGAAAAGGTGATCCTCGTGTGACGTGTCCGTCGTTGCACAGCGGCGCCGAGATCGAGGTACGGCGAACCGAGCGTTCCGGAGGGCTGTCCTCCGGGCTGCTCGGTCCCTCGCACCTTGGCGGACACCATAGACGAATGGTTAGATCTTCGTAAAGAGTTCAACCGAGGAACGCGCCACTAGAAATTCACACGAACGTTGCACAGCCGCTTCACGGTGGGGTGGAACCGTGGTGGGGTACGGGCATCGTGGGGCCGCGCTGCCACCCGGTGCGTCCCGGCGATCCGGCCGGGATCCGGTCCGGGTGTCGACCGGCGGGGTCGGATCGTCGCCGGGTGCAGATCCTCGAGGGAGGGCCCGCTCATGGTTCGTGTGATCGCTCACCGCGGGGCTTCGGCCACGCACCCGGAGAACACCCTCGAGGCGTTCCGGGCCGCAGCCGATCAGGGGGCGCACGGGGTCGAGCTCGACGTGCGCCTCACCGGCGATGAGGTGTTGGTGGTCCACCACGACGCTCATCTGGGCTCGGGGGAGGCGGTGTGCGACGTGGCCGCTGACGACCTGCCAGCCGCTGTCCCGACCCTGGCCGAGGCCCTCGAGGCGTGCGCCGACCTCTGGTTGAACGTCGAGATCAAGAACTCTCCCGGAGAACCCGATTATGACGCTGACCAGGGGCAAGCCGTGGCCGTGGCTGGTCTGGTGCGGGCGTTCGACGCGGCGTCACGGGTGCTGGTGTCGTCGTTCGACATGGCCGCCCTCGACCGGATCCGGGCCGTCGATCCGGAGATCCCGCTCGGTTGGCTGGTGTGGGCCCAGGCGGATCCGGCCAGCCTGGTCGACCGGGTCGCGGGTCGCGGGTTGGCGGCGATCCATCCCTACGAGGGGCTGGTCGATCGGAGCTTTGTCGGTCGCTGTCGCCGGGCCGGTCTGGCCGTCAATGTGTGGACGGTTGACTCGATGACCCGGGTCGACGAGCTGGCGCGGATCGGGGTCGATGGCATCATCACGAACCGTCCGGCGGAGGTGGTGGCGCGCCTGGGTCGGTCGGGGTGATCGGCCGGCTCCTCCGTGCGACGGCACTGCTCGGTATCCGGTCCAAGACCGGATACATCCGATGAATATGAATTTCGTCACATGAATACCCGGCGGGGTTCGGTGTCAGGCAACTGACGGTTATCTGACGGTGAACTGTCCTTCAGTGATGGGGCGGTGCGGACCCGAGCCGTGGAGTGGGGTCGTCGATCGACGGTGGGGCCATGATGGTCACGGCGTCCGGTCGGTGCGCCACGGTCAGATGGTCGACGGGTCCGAGGAGTTCCCCGTCGAGCTGGTACGGGAAGGGCCGGTGGCCCCGGATCGCCACCCGGTTGACATTGTGCCAGTGGTGGCTGTCGGCCCGGTCCGGCAGTCCTTCGTCGCCGAAGGCGGCCCGGACCAGTCGCGGGAGCAGTGCCGGCGACAGGTTGGCGAGGGTCAGGACACTGAGCGGCCGGTCCAGGGCGGCCTCGGGGGCCAGGTCGAGCGCTCTCGGGCCGAGGTAGGAGTAGGGTCCCGTATTGAGCGCCACCAGGGCCGACGCGGGAGCGGCCACGGGGAGATCGCCCCCGTTGTCGATCTCCACGGTGAACCAGGGCCGTCGCCGCTCCACATCGAACAGCCAGGTAGCCACCGTTGCGGTGACGAACAACGGCTGGCCGATGTATCGCTTCAGCGGGCCGCGTCGCTCCACTCGGGCCACCACGGCGGCATCGAACCCGGCCCCGATGTTGAACAGGAACGCCCGCCCGCCGGCCACACCGACACTGGCGCTGACCGGAGCGTTGCGATCGAGCGCCTCCAGCAGCCGATGGGTGGCGGCGACCAGATCGTTCGGGTAACCCAGCGATCGGGCCATCACGCTGGTGGAGCCACCGGGGAGGGGGGCGATCGGGCAGCCGGTGCCGAGGACCCCGTTGGCCACCTCGTTGACGGTGCCGTCACCGCCCAGGGCGATCACCACATCGGCCCCCGTCGCCGCCGCCCGGGCGGCCAGCTCGATCGCGTCGCCCCGGCCGGTGGTGGGGTAGGTCCGGACGTCGTGATCTCGGCGCAGCAGGTCTTCCACCGCCCTGACCAGTCGTTCGGTGACCGATGTCGCCACCGGGTTGAGGATCAACGCGAGCCGCATGGTGCTACCCGGCCGACCGGGGCCACCCGGGCGTGGCCCTGGGCCCGGGGAGCTCCCCCGTCGGGTCCCGTTCTCGCATCGTCGAACCTCCCGGCACGCCTGGCGCCCGCCTCAGTGTCCGGTCCGCCACCGGGGGAGTGGTGGACCCCCGCCCACACTATGGGTAGCGCCGCGCCCTCGGGCCTCGAACAACCCGGATGGGGGTGGGTGCTCGGGCGAGGCGGGTGGAGGTAGTCGATGGGGTCGATGCCTTGTTGGGTGGCGGTTCGTAGGACGGTCATGATCCGGCCTTGGGTGGCAGCGCCTCGCCAGGTCCGGTTCCCGCCCCAGACCTTGCGGTTGACGACGGCGGGGCGTATCGCTTGCTCGGCCCGCCAGTTGGCGGCATC
>JBKDZN010000118.1:0-18797 GCA_047971245.1 Acidimicrobiales bacterium | reverse complement strand
TGTAGAGCAGGGCCAGGGTCTGGCTCGGGTCGGGACGGCCACCCCAGGACGCCCACATGGCGTCGTACTGCTCCTGGGCGTAGAACACGTCGCCGATCTGGGCGCCGGGCACCTGGTTGATGTTCATCGTGATGCCCACCTGAGCGAGCTGGCCCTGGAGGGCCTCGGCCATCTGGACCCGGGCCGGGATGGCCGAGGTGATGACCTCGAAGGTGAAGCCGTCGGGGTAGCCGGCCTCGGCCAGCAACTGCTTGGCCCGGTCCGGGTCGTACTCGAAGGTCTTCGCGTCGGGGCTGTACCCGAAGTAGCCCTCGGGGAAGATCTGATCGGCCGCCACCGCCTGGCCGAACAGGAGGGTGTCGACGATGGTCTGACGGTCGATGGCCAGATTCATGGCCTCCCGGACCTGAGCGTTGGCGAAGAAGTCACGCGAACGGTTCAGCTGGAGGTGCTGGTTCGACAGGGTCAGGGTGGGCAGGATCTCGAGGCCGGCGCCCTCCGCCTCGACGACCTGGTTCTGATCCACGAACGTCCAGTCGATCTGGCCGGTGGTGATGGCCGACAGGCGGGTCGAGGAGTCGGGCTGGATCAGCATCTCGATGCCGTCGAGCTTGACCGCGTCCGGATCCCAGTAGTCGGGGGAGGCCGCGTAGCTGCCCGACGCCCCCTCGCTGTAGATGGTCACGGTGGACATGCCCGCCCCGACAGGGTTGGTGTCGAGGTCGGGATTGTCGAACGCGGCCGGTGAGATCATGGCTCCCGGACGGTCGGACAGGATCAGGGGCAGTGAGGCGGCCGGGCCGGTCAGGTTCATGTTGACGGTGAGGTCATCGACGACCTCGACCGACTCGATGACGGCCAGTTCGGAGGTGACCGCGGAGCCCTCCACGGTCTGGGCCCGTTCGATGTTCGCCTTGACGGCCTCGGCGTTGAACGGCTCGCCGTCGTGGAAGGTCACCCCGTCCCGCAGGTGGAGGGTGAGCACGCTGCCGTCCTCGTTGAACTCCCAGGACTCCGCCAACCCGGGAACGGGCGAGGCGTCGGGAGCCTGGTGGACCAGCCGGTCATAAGTGATGAACAGCAGGGTGTTGTCGAAGCTCGAAGTGGCCTTGTGGGGGTCCCAGCGGCTGACGCCCACATAGTAGGCGCCGTGGAGGGTGCCGCCGGAGGCACCGCCGTCGGCCCCGTCACCGGACGCCGTGGTGTCCTCGGAGCCGCCCCCGTCGGACGAGTCGTCACTACCGCCGCAGGCCGCCGCCAGCAGCGCGAGGACGGAGAGCAGGGTCAAGAATCGGAACGGGACGCGCCAAGATCGCACGTTGATGTACCTCCCCCGGTTTGGGTCCGGTCGGTCGCCCACGGTGAGCGGCCGAAACGGTACCGCACCATTACACGTCGGCCTACGCTTGTCCACGATTTGGTGTTGAATAGCTGGCCGGTGGACCCGGTCCGGTGACGCCGACCGGGATCGACGGTGGGGGTCAGTCGGGCAGGATCAGCGCCTGGCCGACGATCACTTGGCCGTCACGACTGGTCATGGTCGGACCCCCGTAGAGGGTATACCCCTGGTCGAGGGCGGCGCTGATCCGGGCGCAGAACTCGGCGTCGTCGGGTCCGGTCAGGAGCCGGTACCGGAGCGGGGCGTTCGGGCCGGGGGTGGGATCGGTCGTCGGGTCGGGATCGGTGGTCATGTCGGGGCCTCGTTCGGTGGCCGGTAGCCGGGTTGGGGGCTGAGCAGGAGGGACTGGACCGCGCGGCCGACCGGGCCTCGGTGATCGAACAGGAGCGCATCGGCCTGGCCGACACCGGTCGGCTCCCAGTAGGAGCGGCTGCGGGATGCGAACCATTCGCCCTCCGGCGGGCGGTGCAGCACGATGGTCAGGTCGGGGTTGAGGAAGCCGATCTCGTCTGGCTCGGCGTTGCGGGAGATGGCGTTGCCGCAGTCCGCCAGGGGGCAGATCGCCTGGAACGGCGAGGGGGTTTCGCCGGCCAGCAAGGGGACGGTGCGCATCCACACCGTCGTCGGCCCCCGGTCGGGGGATTCTCCGGGCGGGTACCGGGTCTCGGTCGATTCGGAGAAACCGGGCCGACCGTGGCCGAGGCGCCGCAGGGGGAACCGGCCCGCCGTGGCCTCGTCCAGGCGGGGCCGGTCCGGCGCGCCCGTCGACGGTACCGGGGTGTCGAGATCGTGGCGGATGGCCAGGGCGGTGGCGGTGGCCACCGTGGTGCCCCCGGCCACCAGTTCGGCCTGGGCGGTGCTCACCGAGCGCCCGGTCCGGGTGAGCACCGCGGTGGCGCTGAAGCCGGCCATGGGGATGGGCCGGGTGAGCGCCACGGTGAGGCGAACCAGCTGGTGGTCGACGCCGGCCTCGGCCAGGGCCCGCTCGACCGCCCGGGCCAGGAGGCCGGTCGGTGGTCCGGCGTGGCAGTGGCCGGGGTTCCAGGGGCCTCGAGCATGGTCGGTGCCCACGAACCGGTCACCGTCGAGGTCGAAATACCAGCCGGTGGGCCGGGCTGGATCGGGGCCGGGGGCGTACGGTGGCGACATGGGATCGGCTCCGGGGGTCAGGATCAAGCGAGTCTACGAGGAGGCGTCACCCGACGACGGCTACCGCGTCCTCGTCGACCGGTTGTGGCCCCGCGGGGTGTCCCGGCCGCGGGCCCGGCTCGACGTGTGGTTGAAGGAGGTGGCCCCGTCGGATGCCCTGCGCCACTGGTTCGGGCACGATCCGGCGCGGTTCACCGAGTTCGCGTCCCGCTATCGCGCCGAACTCGACGGATCGGCCGCGTTCGACACCCTGCGGGCGATCCGGCACGACCATGACACCGTCACCCTCCTGTACGGGGCGAAGGACACCGAGCACAACCAGGCGGTCGTGCTGCGCGATCTCCTGACCGGCGGCGAGCCGGCCGATTGACCGCCGGTGCAGCAGCGGCCCAACCCACCGGGAGGCTCGGGTCACTCCAGCACGCCGGCGATGGCCAACTCGGCGATCCGGTCGCCGTCGTAGCCGAGCACCTCGGAGAGGATCTCGTAGTTGTGCTCTCCCCAGGTCGGTCCGGCCCGGCGGGGGGTGCCGTCGCTGCGGGACATCCGGAAGCCGTACTGCTCGGCCCAGGTGTGACCGTAGACGGGGTGGGGTAGGCGATGGAAGTGGTCCCGCTGCACCAGCTGGGGGTCGGTGACCACCTCGGGACTGTTCTGGACCTGGTGGGCGGGGACTCCGGCGTCCTGCAGGCGTTGTTGGAGCTCGACCGGGTCCGCACCCGCCGTCCACGCCGCGATGAGGTCGTCCAGCTCGTCGCGGCGCGCCAACCGCTCCCCGGTGGACAGACCGGCCAGGTCGCCCCGGTCGAGCAGCTTGGCCAGGATCTGCCACTGGTCGTCGGTGCTGCACGCCACCGCGATCCAGCGGTCCTCGTCGGGCGCGCCGCACGGGTAGGCGCCGTGCGGGGCCGCCCACCGGTCGGCGTTGCCTAGGCGGGTCTGGCCGTAGCCGTTGACGGCCTGGTCGAGTACGGCCTCGCTCAGGAAGTGGATGCCGCCCTCGGCCTGGGAGAAGTCCAGCGTCATCCCCTCGCCGGTCCGGTCCCGCCAGTCGAGGGCGGCCAGGATCACCGCCGCGGTGAGGCGCGGCGAGGTGGCGTCGGTGTAGGCCAGGAACGGTCCGGCCGGGAGCCGGTCCGGCCAGCCCGTCAGCTCGTAGTAGCCGCCCATCGCCGCGCCCATGTTGCCGAACCCCGGGGTGGCCGACAGGGGCCCGGAATGGCCGAACAGGGTGGTCGAGACGGCGATCAGGCGGGGGTTCACCTCGAGCAGGTCGGCGTGACCCAGGCCGGCCCGGGCCAGCACCCCGGGGGAGAACGCGTCAACCACCACGTCGGACACCCGGGCCAGGTCCAGGACGACGTCGCGGGCCTCGGGGACCTTCAGGTTGAGCTGCAGGCTGGACTTGTCGGCGTTGATGGAGTGCCACTGCTGGCTGGCCTCGGGACCGTCGTCTCCCGGGACCCGGGCGAGCCCTGAGGATCGGACCTGGTCGGGTCGGGTCTCGGACTCCAGGCGGATCACGTCGGCCCCGTAGTAGCCGAGCATCCGGGTGGCGAACGGGCCGGCGTATACCCAGGTGAAGTCCAGGACCCGGATCCCTTCGAGCGGCCGGGTGCCGGCCCGACGGGCCTGGGCGGGGACCACCGGGGCGTGCCGTTCGGGCCCGGCCAGCTCGTCGAGCAGCTCCTCGGTGTGCTGACCGAGCCGGGGAGGTCGTCCCAACCGCCGGAGCCCGTGGGGACGGCCGTGCACCCAGGGACCGGGGAACGGGACGGGTGCCTCCGATCCGGGCATGGCCACCTCGTCCCAGAAGCCCCGGGCCCGGTAGTGGGGACTGGCCAGCACGTCGGCGGGGGTGGTCACCGGCACGAGCAGCAGCTTGTCACGCTGGGCCATCTCGAACAGCTCGGCCTTGGTCCGGGTGGCCAGGGCGGCGGCCAGGCCCGTGGCGGTACGGTCGACGATGTCGGCCACGTCGGCCAGTTCCCGCCCGGTGAGCAGATCGGCCCAGTCGAGATCGGCGAGTTCCGCGTCGACGGTGCCCTCGTCGTGGGCCCACCGGATCAGGCGGTTGGTGAACGGCCCGACCAGCACGCCGGGCAGGTAGGTGACCGTCACGTGCCCGTCCAGGCATTCGTAGACGAAGCGGAACCGGACCATGCCCAGCAGTTCGAGGCCTCCCCCGCTCCGCTGGGCGGGCGGATTGTCGCACAGGCTGGGCGCCAGCCA
Source organism: Acidimicrobiales bacterium (assembly GCA_047971245.1). Taxonomy (GTDB): domain Bacteria; phylum Actinomycetota; class Acidimicrobiia; order Acidimicrobiales; family SZUA-35; genus CADEDH01. Next base: position 14,017 of record JBKDZN010000118.1, on the reverse strand, counting down.
GCCCTGGGCGGTGAGCATCATGGCTTCCTGGGCCGACACGTCGATGTGCTGCCCGGCACCCGTGGTCCGTCGGTCGGTGAGGGCCAGGAGCACGGCGCAGGCGGCCTCGGCCGCCGCGTTCAGCCACACCTGGGGGGCCGAGATCCGGACCGGAGCCCGGTCCTGGTACCCGTTCAGGGCCATCTGGCCGCTCGCCGCGTCGAGGGTCAGATCGGTACCCAGCCATTCGGCCTTGGGCCCGTCCTGGCCGAACGGGCTGAGCGAGGCGGTGACCAGTGACGGGTTGGCCGCCCGCAGGGCGTCGAGGTCGACCGGCATGGCCCCCGATTCGATGATCACGTCCGCCCCCCGGGCCAGGTCCATCAGGGTGGTCGCCCCCTCGGCCGATCCCGTGTCGAGCACGATCGACCGTTTGCCCCGGTTGTAGGCCCAGTGCTGGAGGGATCGTTCCGGGTCCGGGGTGTCCCCGGCGTAGGGTGGCCGGTGTCGAGCCCGCTGGCCGCCCGGCGGCTCGACGGCCACCACGTCGGCGCCCAACTGGGCCAGGAGGAACCCGGCGAAATGGCCCCGGTCATCGGTCAGATCCAGTACCCGGTACGGCGAAAGCACCGTGAACCCCCTCATACTCGCTGGTCGTGCCCATTCGGACGTTGGACGGTCGGTCGCGGCCGGCCCCGCCCTTCCCCCTGGCCTGGTCCTAGCATGCTTCGGTCGCCGACGTCACAACGGCGTCATCCGCCGGTGATGACTACTCTCGCGCCGTGAGCTCAGGACTCGACCACGGCATCCCCTCCCCCGGTACCGCGGCTCCGACCGGTGACGCCGACGGGGTGATCGAACCGCCCGACGCCTTCGTGCTGTCCACCACCGTGCCGGGTTCGCTGCCCGAGGTCTGGCCGGCCCTGTCCACAGCGGCCGGGCTCCAGTCGTGGTGCGTTCCCACCGTCATCGACGGCCGCGTCGGCGGCCGGGTCGACTACGACTTCGGTGGCCCCATCGGGTCGATGGGGGCGATCATCCAACGGTGGGAACCGGAGGTCGGCTGGGCGTCGGTGACCAACGGCAACGCCTCGGTTCGCCAGGAATGGGACCTCGAGCCCGGGGCCCGACCCGGCGAGACGGTGGTGCGGCTGGCGGTGTCGGGCTTCGGGCCGGACGACACCGACCACCGCCTGACGGCGGAACGATGCGCGCGGGTGTTCTTGATCGGTCTCCGGCGGCATCTGGCCCGGTTCCGGGACCAGGACGCCGTAGCCGGTGTCGCCTGGCTGGAGCTGAACGGCTCGCGGGCCGATGTGTGGTCCACCCTGTGCGAGGCGGCCGAGCTGCCGCCCGCGGCCGCCGTCGGGGAGTCCGTCGATACCGGGGCCGAGGCCCCCACCATGGCCGGCACGGTCAGCGAGGTCATCGACGAACCCGACCTGCGGCTGTACGTCCTCGATCTGATCGACCCGGCGGTCGGTACCGGATTCGTCGTCGCCCTCGACGCCGGTGGTGATCGGGTGGCGGCCGGCGTCGGGCTCTATCTCTACGACGACCCGACCGGCGTGGATGCGGCGGAGCCGGTCGGGCACCGCTGGCAGACGTGGCTGCGGCGCCGGTTCATCCCCGTCGACGAACGCATCGACGACGACGAACCGATCGCCTGAGCCCGCTCGGGGCCCGGCCCGGGATCAGATCCCCAGATCCCGGAGGTTGTAGTCGGCCAGCCGGTCGAGCACGCCCGGTCCGAACCGGAACTCGTCCTCCCGCCCGGTGAACGGGGCGTAGTGATAGGGGTGCTCGTCGGGGAAGCGCTGGGCCCGGGCGTCGATGGCGTACATGATCACCTCGGACCGTCGCTCGATGTGCTCGGCGTCGTACACGGTCACCGGGTTGTGGATGCCCCCGCTCTCCACATCGAGCACCGAGCGCCGTCGATGGAAACCGAAGTTGACCGTGACCCGGGGCCGGTCACTGGTGTTGGCGAACGAACCGTGGATGCACTGCCGGTTGGTGATGGCGACGTCACCGGGCCCGCACAGCACCGGGACCGCCTCGGGCAGCCGGTCCGATCCGGCGGCGGCGACCATGGCCGCGATGTCGTGCTTCCCGCCCCGATGCGAGCCCGGCACCACCCACAGGCCGTTCTCGGCGTCGCAGCCGTAGAGCTGGGCCATGAAGTTGAAGCCGTGGGTGTGCCCGTCGAGGTCGGGACGGTCCCAATGGGTCCAGCCGTCCTGATGCCAGGCCACCGACCCGCCGAGGCGGGGATGTTTGATCCACAACGCCTCGTTGAACGGGGTGAAGTCCGGTCCGTTCACCGCCTCGGCCATGGCCAACAGACCGGGATGCCCGTACACCCGCAGGCAGGCGGTCGAGAACTGCAGCGACCCGAGGATCAGTTGGACGACATGGTCGGGCGCGCCGGACGGGGGGATGGGCTCGGTCATCTTGGCCGGATGCCGCCCGTGGGATGCGCCGGTGCCGCCCAACGGGTCGGACAGGGGGCGCACCCAGCTCAGGTTGCGGCCCTGGAGACCGGCGCCCAGGGCGGGGCGGCCGAGATGGTCGACCGTGGCGTCGATACCGGTGGGCAACCGGTCGAGCAGCATCGCCACGTCGGTTTCGATGTCGTCGAGCTCCCCGTCGGAGAGGACCGCCTCGAACACGTAGAATCCGTGCCGGTCGTAGGCGTCGAGAATGGCGGGATCGATCCCGCCGTCGGCGTCGACGAGGAGGGGTCCCCGATTGTCGAGCTCGAGGGCCCGCCGGGTGCCTCGATCCCGGTAGGCGACCATGGCGGTCTGGTCCGGTCCGTAGTCCACGGGCGGCATGTCCAGCAATGGCAGCCGCACCGGCCTGGTCGTCGTGCCGGTTGTTCGTATGTCCGTCATGCGGAAATCCCCTGTTCCCCGACCGATCGACGGTCGGTCCGATCTGGTTCCGGCGCTGCTCCACGATCCCCCGGCGGGACGGGATCGACCGGTGTCGACGGTCGATCTGAACGGTTCCGGAGAGAATCCTTTGAGCAGGGCAGGCCCTGGGGGTATTGTCCCCCGAGGTTTCGCCGACGGCGAGTTGCGGACACGGGGGTGTGGGCCGATGAGACTGCGGCAGGTGGCCTGGGTGGCCAAGGATCTCGACGCTGCGGAGGAGGAGATGTCGTCCGCCCTGGGGGCCGAGGTGTGCTTCCGCGATCCCGGGGTCGGGGCGTTCGGCCTCCGCAACGCCCTGTTCGCCATCGGTGACACCTTCTGCGAGATCGTGTCGCCGATCGCGGCCGACACCGCGGCCGGGCGTTACCTCCAGCGGCGCCGGGGCGACGGCGGCTACATGGTCCTGCTCCAGGCCGATGAGGACGAGCGGGCGGGGTGCCGGGCCCGGGCCGCGGCGGCCGGGATCCGCGAGGTGTGGCAGGCGTCGGACACGCATGATGGCACCACCATCGTCGGAACCCACTTCCACCCCGGGGACCTCGGTGGCGCGATCCTGTCGATCGACACCGCGGTGCCGCCCGATTCGTGGGGTTGGGCGGGCAGCCAGTGGGAGACGGCGGTGGGTGACGGCCCGGCCGGCTCGTTGCTCGGGGTCGAGATCCAGACCGAGGAGCCGGAGAAGCGCGCCGTGGTGTGGGGTGACCTGCTCGGGATCAGGCCCGACGCCGGCCATCAGCTGGTGATGGACGACGGCAGCCGGGTCCAGTTCGTTCCCCTCGCCGACCACCGGGGGGAAGGCATCTCCGGGGTCTCCATCGCCTCCCTCGACGAGGACCGGGCCGGTTCCAGCTCGGACCTGGTCGGGGTGCGCATCGACTGGCGCTGATCCCGCCAGACTTCCCCCATGTTCATTGCCCTGGCCGCGCTGGCCACCGGGGCCGCGCTCCTGGCCACCGCGGCCGCTCAGTTCGTCCTGGCTGCCGCCCGGGTGGCGCTGCTGCGCCGATTGTCGGGGGTCGCGGTCGGCGTGGTCGTGGTCGGTTTCGGTACCAGCCTCCCCGAACTGCTGGTGTCGGCCCTGGCGGCCCGTCGGGGTGAGGCCGCGGTGGCGTTGGGCAATGTGGTCGGCTCCGACCTGGCGAATCTCAGTCTTTTGCTCGGGGTGGGTGCGGTCATGGTGCCCCTGACGGTCAGCTCCACCGTGGTCCGCCGCGAGATCCCGTTGACGGTGGCGGCCACCGTGGCCCTGGCCACCGTGGTGCTCGGCCCGGGGGTCGGGACGGTGACCGGCGCCGCCCTGCTGGCCGCCATGGTCGCCGCGGGTTCGTCGGTGCCACCATCGTGGCGATGGGCACCTCCCTCCCCGAACTGGTCACCGTGGTCCAGTCGGCTCGCCGGGGCGAGACCGACCTGATCGTCGGGAATCTCCTGGGCTGGTGTCTCTTCAACGCGCTGGCCGTCGCCGGGGTGGCCGGCCTGATCAGCCCGACGGTGATCGGTTCGGCCGGGATGGTGACCACCGTCCTGGTCGCCACCGGTCTCGGCCTGGCCGCGATGGTGATGATGCGGAGCGGGCACCTGGCGAGTCGCACCGAGGGGTCGTGCTCGTCGCCGCCTACCTGGTTGCCGTCCCGTTCCTCAGCTGAGCGTGGGGCCGGGTGGTGCCGGCCGCGACGGCCTCGGCCGCCGGGGGGAGGACGGCCTCGGCCGCCCGGGCCGTAGCCCGGGTCAGGCGTGGTGGCCCGGGCTCAGACGGCGGCCACGGTGGCGGCCGGTTCCGGGTTCGATGGTGACACCACGCGCCGGGGGTGCTCCGGTGGCTCGGGGGCAACGGCCACGGCGACCACCTCGGCGGCGGTCGGGAACGGTGACGCAACCAGATAGGCGATCCGGTCCGGCAGGCCGGCGGTACAGCCCGACGGGCAATGGAGTATCCGAGGGTGCTCACGGACGGAGCCGACCTCCTGCCGGCCGATCAGGACCTCGTGCCGCTTCTCGCCCGGTCGGAGCCCGGTGAACTCGATCCGGATCGACGGGTCGTGCTGAGCGATGAGCCGGCGGGCGAGATCGACGATCCGGACCGGCTCCCCCATGTCGAGGATCAGGGTCTCGGCGTCCCGACCGATCACGGCGGCCTGGAGCACCAGGCGCACGGCCTCGGGGATGGTCATGAAGTAGCGGGTCACCCCCGGGTCGGTGACGGTGACCGGTCCCCCGGCGGCGATCTGGGACAGGAAGGTGGGGAGGACCGAGCCGCGGCTGCCGAGCACGTTGCCGAACCGGACGTTCACCACCACCCCCGGGTCGTGCCGGGCGCTCTCGGCGGCCAGCAGCTCGGCCAGGCGTTTCGTGGCCCCCAGCACGCTGGTGGGATCGGCGGCCTTGTCGGTGCTGATGTTGACCACCCGCTCACTGCCCACCGCCCGCGCCGCGTCGAGGACGTGGGCGGTGCCGAACACATTGGTCTTCACCCCTTCGCACGGATGCCGTTCCAGCAGGGTGAGGTGTTTCAGGGCGGCGGTGTGGAACACGACCTGGGGCCGGTGCTCCTCGAACACGGCCCGGATCCGGGGCCGGTCCCGGATGTCGGCCACGATGAGCGACGGCGAGTCGAGCAGGGCCCGACCCTCGATCGAGAGCTGGGTGGCGTGGAGACCGTTCTCGTCCCGGTCGAGCATCAACAGGGCCGCCGGGCCGAGCCGGTGGAGCTGGCGGCACAGCTCACTGCCGATGCTGCCGCCGGCGCCGGTCACCAGGACCCGTTTCCCGGTCACGCAGGCGGCGATCCGGTCGAGGTCGACCTGGACCTCGGCCCGGCCGAGAATGTCGTTCTCCGTGATCGGCCGGACGTCGTTGAGGGTCACCGGCCCGGCCAGTTCACTGGTGGCGGGCAGGGTGCGGACGTCGAGGCCGGCCTCGACGGCCCGGTCCATCACCCGGCCGATCAGGGTCGACGAGGCCGACGGGATGGCGATCACCACCCGGCGGGCCCGGTGGTGGCGGGCCACGGTGGCCAGCTCCCCGATCCGGCCCTCGACCTGAACCCCCATGATCGATCGTTGCCGCAGCAGGGGGTCGTCGTCGAGCAGGGCCACCGGTTCCAGCGGGCAGCTCGGGTCGGTGAGCATGGCCCGCACGATCAGCTGTCCCGCCTCGCCGGCTCCCACCACCACCACCGGTTCCCGATCGTCGTCGCCCCCGCCGGCGCGCAGGTCCCATTCGACGACCCGGCGCCACAACAGTCTCAGGTAGCCCATGGCCACCAGGGCCAACGCCGAGCACAGGGCCACCGCAGCCGGCGGCAGCGACGCCCGTGCCGGCAGCACGAGTTGGACCGCGCCCACCGTCGCCGCCACCAGGAGCCAGGCCGTGGCCAGAGCCACCGCCTCGTCGGCCGCCCCGACCCGGAACCGACCCACGTAGAGGCCGGTGCGGTGTCCGGCAACCGCCTGGGCCGCCACCACCGGCACGGCGAAGCCGACCAGGGTCAGACCGTCCGCAGGATCGAGGCCGAACTCCCGGCCGATGATCACCGTGACCACGAACGCGGCCGCCCAGGTGGCCAGGTCGGCCACGGTGATCAACCAGCGACGGGTGGGCACCACCCGCTGCCGTATCCGGTGCGTGGCCGCCCGGTGTCGTGCCGCGCCGTGCCTCACCAGCCGGGCCGCGGCGCGCCCGACCCGAGATGGTCGGCGGTGCATACCCGCGATCTCACCCATGAGTGGTCCCCCCTCCACCGGAGGGGATACGACGCCGGTACCGGTCGGTTTGCTCCCCGACACGCATCCGGACTCCGCCCCCTCCTGGTACCGACCCTAGTTCGGGGGGCGAACCATTGAAATAGGAACGGCCATGTTCTCGGGCGGAGCCCCGCCCGTTGCGCCGATTCGGGACCGGGTTGTCGATTTCCGGGTGGGGCTTTTCTTCGCCGGTTCCATCCGGTTGGCTGTGACCATCACCATTTTCGTCCGCCGGGCCGCTCCGGGTGAGTTCTCACGAGTGATCGCCGTGTGCGGTCAGGCTCTCGGCTGGGACGGGAACCGCACCGACGAGGCCTTCTTCCGGTGGAAGCACGAGCAGAACCCGTTCGGGCCGTCGCCGATCTGGGTGGCGGTCGACACCGGCGAGCCGGGGGACCCGATCGTCGGGGTGCGGGCCATGATGCGGTGGGGTCTGACCGCACCGGACGGGACGCCCTGGCCGGTGGTTCGAGCCGTCGACACCGCCACCCTACCCGCCTACCAGGGGCAGGGGATCTTCCGCCGGCTCACCGGCGTCGCCGTCGATGATCTCACCGCGGCGGGTATCCGGGCGGTGTTCAACACCCCGAACGACCGGAGCCGCCCCGGCTACCTGAAGCTGGGTTGGCGCCTGGTGGGGCGGGTGCCGGTGCTGGCCCGGGTTCGCGTCACGCTGACCGGGGGACCGTCGACGGTGGCGGCCATGGCCCGCTCCCGGGTGGCGGCCGGGCGGTGGGGGGAACGAACCACCGCCGGCGTCGACCCGGGTGACGCGTTCGCACCGTCCGGTCCGCTCGGCCGGGCCCTCCGGGCGGCCCGGCCGGCCCGGGGATGGGCGACCTCGTTGGGCGTCGACTACCTGCGGTGGCGGACCTCGTTCCCGGCCCTCGCCTGCCGGGTCGTCGCCCTCGGGCCGAGCCTGGAGGACGGGTTCATCGTGTTCCGGGTCCGGCAACGGGGCCGGCTGCGCCAACTCAGCCTGCTGCACACGGTGCTCACGCCCACGAGCCGGGGTGTCCGCTCGACGATCGGGGAGGTGATGGCCGAGACCGGGGCCGATCTGGTGCTGGCCGCCGGTTCCGGACCGGTGGCCTCCCTGCTGGCGGCCGGCCTGGCCCCGCTACCGGGCGCCGGACCCCGGCTCACCTGGCGTCCGCTGGCGTCCGCCACCGTCCCCGACCGGCGTCATCTGGCGCTCGATCTCGGCACCATCGAGCTGTTCTGACCGGGCCCGGTCGGCCATCCGTTCGTTCCGGTTCCGGGACCGGCGGAGCCCGTCCAGCGGGGCGGTCACCGCCACCAGGGCCAACGGGTAGAGCTGGGTCCGTTGACGCACCAGGATGCCGAAGTTGCCGATGGCGGAGAACGCCACCACGAACACCAGGGTGTACGCGGCCGCGTACCCCACGTAGGGGTGGCGGAACACCATGGATGGCAGGCGCACCAGACGGGCCGCGCCCAGCCCGAAGACGATCAGGAGGAGGGAGCCTTCGATGGCGCTGATCAGCATGGTCACACTGCCGGCCTCGAACAGGAAGGGCCGGAACAGCACGGTGACCGCGGCCCACGGCAGGGTGGCGATGGAGACGGCGTCGGCGGCGTCGAACCGGGAGCCGCCCTGGGTGCTCCGGCTGGTGGTGAGGGCCAGAACGTCACCGGCGTCCAGGCCGCTGTCGAGCCCGAAGAACAGTTGCAACTGCCGCATCACCAACCCGGCCATGACGACCACGAACACCAGGCCGACGATGCGGCGGGCCAGGCCCCGGCGGCCGGTGGAGCGCCGCAACCCCAACGCCACGGCGGCGGCCACGGCGAAGATGCCAGCCACATGGGGCCGGACCATCACCATCCCCGCCACGCCGGCGGTGACCGCGGCGTAACCGAGCGGCCGGCCGGTCAGGATCCGGGCCAGGCCGTAGGAGGCCAACCCGATCATGGTGATCATCCACGCCTCCTTCCCGAGGCTGGACGGCCAGAAGAGCATCGACGGGAGGAAGAACACCAGCACCACGTAGCGGCGCCGGTCGCCGCCCGGCAGGGCGATCGAGAACGCCCGGTAGAACAGGTAGAGACCCCAGAACGACAGGAACGCGAACACCACGAACCCGCCGGTACGGCTGGGCCCCATGACGGTGTAGAGACCGGCGGTGAGCAGCCGGATGAACTCCGTGCCGAACAGGTCCGGAAGGGCGAGGCGGTAGGCCGGGCCGCCGATGACGAACCGTCGGAGCTCGGCGGCCACTGCGGCGCCGTGGAGGTGGTAGCCGAACGCGTCGCCCGGCCCGAGCAGGTACTCGTTGGCGTAGAAGCGGGCGAACGACGCCGTCAGCTTGGTGACCAGGCCCAGCGAGATCGCGGCCCGGATCCACCGGTCCGGCTCGTGGCGGGCGAGGAGGCGCCGCAGGGCCAGCAGGCCCACGGTGAGAAGGGCGGGGGCGATCAGCACCCCACCCCAGGTGTCGTAGCCGGTGGTGGTGATGAGGTGGATCGTGAGGAGGAGGTAGGCCGGGGCGGCCACGGCGGCCGCCATGACGACCAGGCCCGCGGTGCTCGCCCCCGACCGGTCGAGGGAGCGTCGCCGGTGCGTCGGCCCGGGGCGTGGCGCCTCGGCGCCGGGTCGGTCGGTGGCCGGAGCGGCGGCCGTCACCGGGGGCTCCCGGCCAGGGCCTCGGTGTACAACGATTCGAGCGCGGTGACGGCGTGTCGCAGATCGAGCCGTTCCCCGGCGGCGCGGCCGGCGGCGGCCATCCTCGACGCGGCCGCCCGATCGGTCAGGAGATCGGTGATCGCCGCGCCGAGCGGACCCGGTCGGCCGGGTGGCACCAGCCGGCCGTTGTCGTGGTCGACGATCAGTTCCGGTACGCCGCCCACCGCGGTGGACACCACCGGGACCCCACTGACCATGGCCTCCACCAGGGCGATCGGGAACCCCTCGAAGCGGGAGCTGAGCACGAACACGTCGAGCAGGGCGAGGAGGGCGAACACATCGGATCGGGTGCCGAGAAACCACACCCGTTCGTCGATGCCGAGCTCGGCGGCGTACCGGCGGAGCTCGGCATCGAGCGGCCCCGATCCCACGATCAGCAACTGGACCCCCGGGTCCACCCGCTCATCCGCCACCGCCCGGAGCAGGGTGCGATGGTCCTTCTTGGCGGTCAGGTTGCCGACCGTTCCCACCACCGGTCGGTCGGGATCGAGCCCGAGGGCTCGGCGGGCGTCGCTCCGGGCCGCGGGGGTCAGGGTCACCGCGGCGTCGGGGGTGGTTCCGTGGTGGATGGTGACCACCGGTGGCCGGTGGCGCGGGAGGGGCGGGTCGATACTGGCGGCCACCCGGTCCGATACCGCCACCACGGCCCGGTTCCGGTGGAAGGTGGCGGCATTGAGCACCCTGGTCGGCCACCGGTACCGATCCCACAGATTGTGTTCGGTGTGCACGACGATCGGCCGGGGCCGGACCGGTACCGTCCGGGCGGCCACCCCCGGCAGGGGGCTGTGGGTGTGGACCAGGGCGTAGCGGCCGCCGTCCAATAGGCCGCGGAGGCGGCCGAACCAGCGGGGATCGCCGGGACGGCTCGAACCGAGACAGACCACCGCGGCGCCCCGGTCGGCGAGGGCCTGGTGATGGAGATCCTTCCACGGCAGCACGTAGGCGACGTCGATCCGGAACCGCTCCGGGTCGATGAGGGGGAACATGTCGACCATGAGCTGCTCGACACCACCCCGGCCCAGGCCCTTGGTGAACCACAGGCACCGGGCCGGGGCCGTCACCGCCACTCCCCCGGGTCAGGCATCGACCTGGGACCGGGTTGTGGCCCGGGCTCGCCGCCGGGACGGGCGACCCGGTATCCCCGGCGGCAGCGGAGGTTGTGGCCGATCGGCGCCGGCGGCCAAGCCGTCCCGATCGGCCTCGCCGGCGTCGGGCGGGTCGGCGGCCGCGGCTTCCCCGCCAGGCTCCGTGGTATCGGGCGCGTCCGCGTCGGGCGCGTCGGCGGCCGTGGGGCCGTCGTCTGTCTCCACGGTGTCAGGCTCCACGGTGTCGGGCTCTGCGGTGTCATCGGTGTCCACGCTGTCGTCCGCGGTATCCGTGGCGGCTTCGCCGGCAGCGTCGTCGTCGGAGTAGCCGGCTTCGGCGACGTCGTCGCCGGGTTGGTCGTCATCGGACTCGTCGGCACCGGTCTCGACCCCGTCGAGGGGGTCGCCGTCCAGCCGATCGAGGGAGGGCAACGGGGTTCCCGCCCGGCGACTCAGGAGCTGGGCCAGTGGACCGGAGGGAGCCAGGAACTCCTCGATCCGTCGTCGGGCCCGGGCCTGCACACCCGAGCGTCGGGCCGTGCTCCGCCGTTCGATACGGGAGCGGGACCCGATCAGGGTCAGACCGCAGGTGGGGGCGCCGATACGGCGGATCAGCTCCTCGGTCCATTCGCCTTCTTCCAGGGTGGTCCGGCCGGCGCGGGCCACGTGGAGGACCAGGTCGGCGGCCGGGAGCAGCTCGTCGACATCGTTGCCGGCCGCCATGGGAGGCGTGTCCACGATGACGATGTCGTAGCGACGTTTCGTATCGATGAGCAGGGGCCCCACGTCGGCCAGGATCTCGCCCGGACCCGGGGCCGGGGTGCCGTGGGGCAGTAGGTCCACGTCGTCGAGCCGGGTGTGGACCACATGGTCGGCCAGGTCCACCCACTCGCCGGAGCGCAGGGCCCGGGCCGCGTCGGTCAGCCCCGCCACCCCACCGTCGACGTCGAGGTAGTGGTGGATGGTGGGCATCCTCAGATCCGCGCTCACCACCAGCACCGAGTTGCCGGCGATGGCTTCGGTGGCGGCCAGATTGGCGACGGTGCTCGTCTTGCCGACCGCCGCCGACGCCGAGGTGACCACCACGATCGGGCCGCCCGTGTTGTGGTCACGGCGCCGGCGGACCTGATCCACCCCGGTCCGCAGGATCCGGTAGGCCTCGCTGGCGGTGTCGGTGGGGCGATCGGCGGCGATGATCCGTTCGCCGCGCCGGTGTCGCCACGGGACGCGGGGAATCTCGGCCAACACCGGCATGGCGTACGCCACTTCGGCGTCCCGCCGGGAGAACAGCCGGGTGTCGAACCGGTGGAGCCCGTACGCCAGGGCCAGGCCCACGATGAGACCGAGCACCACACCCACCGCCAGGCGACCGTTCGGCCCGAGCGGATCGAGGCGCCCCGATTCGTCCACCACCGACACGAACCCGAGGGGGAGGAACGGGTTGAGATCGTCGTCGCTCTGATTCCGCAGGGCGGTCTGCTCCCGCATGACCTCGGTCAGCTCCTCGGAGGCCGCGGCCAGCTCCACCTCCTTCAGCTGGTCGACGGGGCGGCGCCGGTTGACGTCACCGGCGTCGGCCTCCAACTGATCGAGCTCGGCGTCGAGGACGGCGATCTGATCACGGAGCTCGGCGGCCCGGGTGTCGAGCTCGGCCAGGCGTCCGTCCCGCTGGCTGATACGGCGCTCCACCCCATAGGCGCGGACCCCTGCCCCGTACCGTTCCACCACCTCCCGGGCGGTGTCCTCGTCGGGCTGGCCGGAGGCGACGATCCGCAGAGCGCCGATGGAACTCACCGAATCGACCGTGACCTCGCCGTCGAGCGGGTGGCCCATCGCCTCCTCGACCCCGACCCGGATCTGGTCGGTGCCGTCGGCGATGTAGGAGTACAGCTCGGCCTGTTCGGGGTCCTCGTCGGGGGCGAGGGCCAGGCTTCCCTCGGCCCGGATACTCCGGGCCAACGGATCGATCGAGCCGCCGGCGATACGGGCAGCCAGAGCCCCGAGGAGGACCATGGCCAGGATCAGCCACCGTCGCCGCCGGATCACGTCGAGGGAATCCCGCATCACGTCCGCCACCCCCCACCGACGACCGGGCCGGAATCCGGCGGATGGGCCGGATTCCCGCAGCCCTGGTCCGCGAGCGCGGGTACACCCCAATCAACCTCACACATGTCCCCCCCCAATCCTCGGCGCCATGGTCGCGGCCCGGGGACGGTCGCCCTCCGGTCCCCCATGTCGGCGCCTCGCCCTGAGGCTACATCGGACGACGAGCTGACTCCAGGAGTCGGCTGCCGGAGCCCGGAGCGGCCGGCGGATCCCGGCTAAGATCCCACCTCGTGGGGGTGAGGACAGCCGAAGCCCGGGTCGGTCCGTGGGCGGGTCGGGGGCTCCGAGTGGTGGTGAAGGGGGCGGCCTACGGGTACGACTGCGTCCGGCCGCCACGCCCCGGGGTGGTGGTCCTGGCCTACCACCGGGTCGGTGGAGGTTCAGGCCTCGAGATCGACCTGGACCCGAGCCGATTCGACGAACAGATGGCCTGGTTGGCCGGGGCGGCCCGGGTGACGAGCCTGGATCGGGCCGTTGACGAGCTCGGCCGGGACGGCGGGCCCCCGACCGTCGTGGTCACCTTCGACGACGGAACAGCCGACTTCGTGGAGCACGCCCTCCCCATCCTGGTCCGGCACCGCATTCCCGCCACCTACTATGTGGCCACCCGCTTCGTCGAGGAACAACGCCGGTTCCCCGACGGCGGCCGGCCGCTCAGCTGGGGCGCCCTGGCCGAGGCCATGTCGACCCGGCTGGTCACCGTCGGCTCCCACACCCACAACCACGCCGTCATGGACAAGCTCGACCCGGTCGGCGCGGATCAGGAGCTCCGCCGGGCCGCCGGCCTGATCGAGACCAGGCTGGGGTGCCCGGCCGACCATTTCGCCTACCCCAAGGGGGTCTACGGGGGCCCCGCGATCGGGCGGGTGGTGGCCCGCCACTCCCGGTCGGCCGCCCTGGCCGGTGCGACCGTGAACCACTACGGCACCACCGACCCCCACCGTCTCGACCGGATCCCGGTCCAGCGGGCCGACCGGAGCCGGTGGTTCCGGGCCAAGGCGAGTGGTGGGCTGCGTCTCGAAGGGGTGTTGCGCAACCGGTTCAACCGGCGGCGCTACCGCGGCGCCACCTCCTGACGCGGGCCGGCGACCTCAGACGAGGCCGGGGACGCCGAGTTCGGTGTAGGCGTCGAAGAGGCGGCGGATGACGTCACGCTGGTCGAACTCCTGCTCCGCCTTGGGTCGGGACCGATCGGCCAGCCGGCGCCGCAGCCCGGGGTCGGCCACGAGCCGCTGGATGGCCCGGGCGAGGGGGGTGACGCGGCGGGCCGGGACCAGGAGCCCGTTGATCCCGTGGGCCACCACCTGGCGGCAACCCCGGATGTCGGTGGCCACCAGGGGCAGACCGCAGGCGGCGGCCTCCATTGCCGCCCGGGGGAGCCCTTCCCGGTGCGACGCGAGCACGAACAGGTCGCAGGCCGGGAGCAGGGCGTCGAGGTCATCACGGTGACCGAGGAAG
>JBKDZN010000117.1:0-9523 GCA_047971245.1 Acidimicrobiales bacterium | reverse complement strand
TGACTTGATGCGCTCGTGCATCAGGTACGCCTGGATGTCGATTTGCCACCCGGCGACCATCTCGCTCGGCATTACGGCAATCCAACGGTGCAGCAGTCCTTGTTCATCGGCGGGGTCGTATCCCATCTTGTGAAGATGGACCGCCAGGTCGTAGACGGGGTCGCCGAACAGCGCGAACTCCCAATCGATGAAGATGCTGGTTCCGTCAGGCTTCACCATGACGTTCTTCCGGTGGATGTCCGAGTGGACGAGGCAGAACGGCCGGGCAGTGAACGAAGACTACACCTCGGCGAGCGCGGCGAAGGGATCTGTCGGGACGCCCAGCTGCTCGAACATCGTCGCAAATGAGCAGCGGTACGACCGGTGCACCGACTCGGTCAATTCTCGCAACCGATGGGCGAAACCGTTCGTGTCGCCCGACGCCGGCCAGTGTTCCGGGAGCGGGGGGAGGCCGTCTCGGATGTCGGTGAAGTCCCTGAGGAGCGCAGCGACAGCATCGAGGAACGCCCCCGGCGCCCGCTGGCCGGGGTGGGCGATGTCATTGAGGCGGGCGCCCTCGATGTAGTCGTGGACCTGGAAAGCGGGGGACCGGGAGGCGAAACGAAGCCTGGGGACAGGCACGAGTCGTTCCTGGATGGACGCGAGAAGCATGTGCTCTTCCCAGATCTGGAGGTCCATGGTCGGGGCACCGGAAATCCGAATCCGGACCAGAAGATCGTCAACCCGTACGTTTCGGTTGTAGTAGCCCGTCGAGGGACTGTGCTCGTTCAACGCGGTCTGGAGAAGTTCCCGGGGGTTGAGGCCGAGCAGAGCAGCAGACGCGGCCCTCGTGTGGCCGGTGAGGTCGGCTTCGAGTCGCGACCGGGCGTGGTCGGCTTCCGTCGCGACGCCACGGTGGGGTAGGCCGATCAACTCGAGCAGTTCCTGCGCGAGGAGCATCATCGTTGGGTGGGCACGAGCACTGACGAACTCGGCGACAGCAGCGCGAGCGCGGTCCGCTGCATCGTCGAGGCGACCCCGTCTGGCGAGGAGGAACGCACGTAGCAAGCCGGCCATGGCGAGACCTGACCGGTGCTGGGTCTTGGTGAGTGCCTTGTCGGCAGCGTCCAAGGCGATCTCGGCGCGATGCAGGTTGCCCAATCTCAGCTCAGCGAGCGCGAGCGCAGTGTAGGACTTGCCGAGTTCCTGCTGGGGACCGTGCTTTGCGTGAGCAGCGATCGCGTCGTTGGCAGCCGGTAGTGCGGCGTCCGGCTGGGACCAGGCCAGCAACTCCGCCCGGTTCGTGAGGAGTGCCCTCTCGCCGACGGCCGAGCCGGCTCGTGCGTACCACCCTGCCGCCTCCTCGAGCCGAGCCTCCGCGAGATCGAAGTCGTAGGAGAACCGTGCCGCGAGGTGGGCGAGCCGGGCTAGGTCGCCTCCGAGCTCGGGATTCGCCTCGGGGAAGCGCCCGAGAACCTCGTCAGCCACCCGCATCGCCGTGGCGAAGCGACCTTCGGCCATGAGCAGCTCAGCCGTCCGGAGGCCGGCCGTGGCGACCGTCTCGCTTGTGGTGCACTCGTGCCGTTGGTTGGTCCGTCCGAACCGGCGCTTGGACTCGGGGCAGTCCCACACAGCTGCTCCTTATTACCCGCCGCGGCCCAGGTCGCCGCCCACTGGTTTGACGGGTTGAGCCCGCCGGAGAAGGGCAATAGTCACTGGCACCTCATGTTACGGCCTCACGGCGCCGACGGCCTCGGCGCGCCAGCACCGACACCACGCTCGCCTGGGCCTGGCTCATTACTTGGTCAGAGGGTGTTGACGCCGGCGTGGAGGGTGGCGAGGCCGGTTCGATCGAGGCAGTAGCGGGTTCGGGGTCCGTCGACTTCGCCTTGCACGAGGCCGGCCTCTCGCAGGATGCGGAGGTGTTCGGAGATTGTGGATTGGGCGAGGGGGAGGTGGTCGACGAGGTCGCCGGTGACGCAGGTGTCCTGGTTGGCGAGGTGGCGGAGGATGGCGATGCGGGCGGGGTGGCCGAGGGCCTTGGCCATGGCGGCGAGCGTGCCGTCGTCGGGTGGGTCGACGGGGCCGGGTGCGGGGCCGGGGGTGATGCAGGTTCCGGTCTCGGGTGTGGTCATGACGGTGCTCCTGGCGCCGTGGCGGGGGTATCGGGGTAGTAGCGGCGTCGGGCCCACAGGGCGACGTAGACCAGGCCGACGAGGGCGGGGACTTCGATGAGGGGGCCGACGACACCGGCGAGCGCTTGGCCGGAGGAGACACCGAACACGCCGATGGCGACGGCGATGGCGAGTTCGAAGTTGTTGCCGGCGGCAGTGAAGGCGATGGAGGTGTTGCGTTGGTAGTCGAGGCCGCTGCGGAGCCCGGCGGCGAAGGCGCCGGTCCACATGAGAGCGAAGTAGGCGAGGAGGGGGAGGGTGATGCGGGCCACGTCGAGGGGGTTGCTGGTGATGGCGTCGCCTTGAAGGGCGAAGAGGATGACGATGGTGAACAGCAGGCCGTAGAGGGCGACGGGGCCGATGCGGGGGAGGAACGTGTTCTCGTACCAGTCGGTGCCGCGACGGTGCTCGCCGATGAGGCGGGTGAAGAACCCGGCAGCGAGGGGTATGCCGAGGAAGATGAGGACGGATTTGGTGATGCCCCAGACGGTGACGTCGATGCCGTCGGAGTCGAGACCGAGCCAGCCGGGGAGGAGTTCGAGGTAGAAGTAGCCGAGGATGCTGTAGGCGACGATCTGGAACATCGAGTTGATGGTGACCAGGACCGCGGCGAGTTCACGGCTGCCGCACGCGAGGTCGTTCCAGATGAGGACCATGGCGATGCAGCGGGCGAGGCCGACGATGATCAACCCGGTCCGGTATTCGGGCAGGTCGGGCAGGAAGATCCAGGCCAGCGCGAACATGAGGGCCGGCCCGATCAGCCAGTTCAGGACGAGTGACAGGGTGAGGGATCGGCGGTCGACGACCTGGCCGATCGAGCGGTACTTCACCTTGGCCAGCACCGGGTAGATCATGGCCAGCAGGCCGATGGCGATCGGGAGCGAGACCGTGTCGACCTTCACCCGGTCGAGGGCGTCGTCGAGTCCGTCGACGGCTTTGCCGAGGCCGATGCCGAGTGCCATGGCGGCACCGATCCAGATGGGCAGGTAGCGGTCGAGGGCCGAGAGGCGGGCGGCAACCGGGGAGTCGGCCGGGTCGGTGACCGTGGGGGTGCTCATGGGGTCGGATTCGATCGTCGATTGACGACTCCCCCGATCGCCTGGACCAGAGAATCGGCCGGCCGGCGCGGGTGGTTACGGGGCCGACATCGGTGCCGGGGCGCTCCGACGGGTGCTGAGCCACCACGCCGCCAGCGCTCCCCCCACGACGACCACGGCGCTCGCCACATACCAGGTGGTGAGGGTGGACACCGCGTTGTCGGTCACCTGGCGGACGGCCGCGGCCGCCCCTGGTCCGGTGATGACATCGGGGATCTTGCCGCTGATGGTGCCCACCACCCACCGCACTGCCAACATGGCCACGACGAACGCCCCCACCGTCACCGCCAACGCCCGCAACCGGGCCCGGGCCAACCACACGGCCGCCGCGGCGAAGGCCACACCGGCGACCAGCAGCAGCCAGACCAGACGGCGTGCCCACAGGACCACCGACCGGGCGGTGTTCACGGTGGTGCCGAACTGGTCGACCGCCTTGCCCCGGAACACCACCGGTTGGGCGAAATCGGGGGGAAGCCGGGTGCCGAGGGCGGCGTTGACCTGATCGATCTGCTCGGCCGGGGTGGCGGCGGGATCGAGGGTGGGCACCGTGACCCCCGGGTACAACCCGATCTCCTGGGCCGCGGCCACCACCGCCGGGACCAGGGGAACCAGATTCACCTGCACCTCACCGCCGGCCACCGACACCCGACTGGTCGACGGTGGATCACCGGTCAGGACCAGCACGGCATCGTGATGGGCCAGGCCGACGGCCGATGTGGTGACGGCGATGAACCGGTCGGAGCTGAGCAGCGAACTGGTGGCGTCGATCAGGTGGCGGCGGGCCGCCGACCGCAGCACCGGTTCGGCCCGATCGAGATCGGGTGGCAGCGACTCGGCGAGCAGGGCGTCGATGTCGACCGCGGCGCCGAACTCGTCGACCAGGCCGGTGGCCAGCTCGTCGGACACCTCGGGCTGGCGCAGCACCGCGGCCGCCTGGGCCTCCACCCAGTCGGTGTCGGCGGCGGTGCGCAGCACCCACCGTCCGGTGAGCCCGACCGTGGTCAGCATCACGCCGAGTACCCCACACAACAGGGCAGCCGCTGACCGGCAGCGGGACCCGACCCGCCTCACCACGGTGAGGCCAGGTCGTGAGCGTGATCGGTGTGGGGCATGGCCGGCGATCATACGTCACGTCGCCGGACCTCCTCACCCCTGGTCTCTCACCCCTGGTCCGGTGGGGTCACGACTGGGCGTCGTGCACGAGGATGGCGATGTGGACCCGGTTCGCGACCGCGAGTTTGGTGAGCAGGCGCGATACGTACGCCTTGACGGTGGCCTCGCTCATGAACAGGGCGGCCGCGACCTCGGCGTTGGACGCGCCGGACCCCACCGCGTTCGCCACCTCCCGCTCCCGGTCGGTGAGCGACGCCAGGCGCTGGGCGGCGAGACGGCGGCGGTCGGTCATCTCGTCGTTGCCGAGGTGGGAGAGCAGGGTGCGGGTGACCGACGGTGACAGCATGGCCTCTCCGGCCGCGACGAGGCGCACGGCACGGACGATCTCGGCCGGTGGGGTGTCCTTCAACAAGAATCCGTCGGCCCCGGCCCGGAGGGCGTTCATGACGTGCTCGTCGGCCTGGAACGTGGTCAGGACGATTACGTGGGGCGGATCGGGGAAGCGGCGGAGGGCGGACGTGGCGGCGATGCCGTCCACGCCCGGCATCCGGATGTCCATCAGGACCACGTCGGGTCGACAGGCCTGGGCGGCGGCGACAGCGTCGGCCCCGTCCGCGGCCTCGCCCACCACCTCCAGCTCGTCCGACGACGACAGGATCATCTTGAGGCCGGCCCGCACCAACGCGTCGTCGTCGACCAGCAGCACCCGGATGTTCACCACGGCAGGTCGGCCTCGACCACGAAGTCACCCGACGCGTCCGGGCCGTGCACCAGGACACCGTTGGCCAGGCTCACCCGCTCCTGCAGACCGAGGAGGCCGGTGCCGGAGCCGGGCGGGGCCGGCCGATCGTGGGGACCCACGGCGGGCGGGTTCCGCACGCAGACGTGGAGGCCGCGGCTGGGCGCCCCCGCCACCCGGACCTGGGCCAGGGTGCCGCGGGCGTGCTTGCTGACGTTGGTCAGCGCCTCCTGCACGATTCGGTAGGCGTCGCGACCCAGGGCGCCGGGGACGGTGCCGGCCTCGTCCACCTGCATCTCGAACTCGATCTGAGCGCCGGAGCGGCGGGTCTCCTCCACCAGGCGGGGAATGTCGGCCAGCGTCGGTTGGGGCACCGTCGAGGGCCGCTCCTGGCCCGGTTCCTCTCGCAGCACGCCGATCACGTCCCGCAACTCCCCCAGCGCCTGGTGGGCCGTCGACCGTAACAATGCCGCGCTCTCCCGCACCTGGTCGGGCGGTAGGTCGAGGGCGACCTCGAGCGCCCCGGCGTGCAGGGCCACCAGGGAGATGCGGTGGGCGAGCACGTCGTGCATCTCCCGCGCGATCCGGGTCCGCTCGGCCAAGCGGGCCCGTTCCGTCCGGACCACCTGGTCGGCCTCGGCCCGTCGAGCCCGGTCGCGCAGGGTGGCGAGGAGCTGGCGGCGGGCGCGGATGAACATGCCCCACGCGATCGCGGCGGCGGTCAGTGCCGCGGTCGGCAGGATCACCGACCAGGTGTTGGTTCGCCCGAGCCAGATCGAGCACACCACGGCGGAGGGAACGAACAGGGCGGCGATGAGCACCGCCGGCCGGACGTGGCGATGCAAGGCCAGCGAGGACAGGGCGAGCAGGCCGGCCACCGAGCTGAAGGTCGAGAACGCGCCCAACAGGACGCACACCAGGGCCACCGCGAACGGCCAGCGCCGCCGCCACCACAGGGTGCCGCAGCACAGGGCTCCCAGCGCGGCGTCGACGGTCACCTGCCCCGAGGTCATCCCGACCGCGTGGTCGTCCACGGTGATGCTCAGGGTGAGCGCGCCGAGCGCGGTGGCGACGACGAAGGCGCCGGTGTCGACGGACCAGTCGCGTGCCGTCCTGGGCAGCACCTGGCCGGGAGGAGCCGGGTCGCCCGGTGCGAGCATCGCCGTGGGGGCGGTCAGTGCCCACCATCTGCGAAGCCAGGACATGGTGCCAGCGTACGTCTCAGCGCCGGCCGGCGACATCGACGAAGGTCGACATCCCCACCGACGAAAGCCCATTTCTCAGCCGTAGCCGGCCGTCGTTCGGACATCGGATCGTGGCCGTCCGCCCGATGCGGCGGCGGAACCGGCCGGTTCAGGCTGACCCCATGATCACGACCACCGCTCTGACCAAGAGCTACAAAAAGGTGCCGGTCGTGCGTGACGTCTCGTTGCGCTGCGAACCGGGGACCATCACCGGATTCCTCGGGGCCAACGGCGCCGGCAAGTCCACCACGCTGAAGATGATCGTCGGGCTGGTGCGACCCGATCGAGGCACCGGGACCGTCGCCGGGCGACCGTTCGTCGAGCTGCCCAATCCGACGCGGGTGGTCGGGTTGTTGCTCGACGCGTCGGCGATGCATCCCGGGCGCAGCGGCCGCTCGACGCTCGCCATCGCCGCCCGCCTGGCCGGTGTGCCCCCGCAGCGGGTCGATCATCTGCTGGACCTCGTGGGGCTCACCGGTGCCGCCGAGAAACGGGTGGGAACCTACTCCCTCGGCATGCGCCAACGCCTCGGCATCGCCCAGGCCCTCGTCGGGGAACCGGCGGCGCTGATCCTGGACGAGCCGGCGAACGGGCTCGATCCCGAGGGGATCGCCTGGATGCGATCCCTCCTGCGTGACTTCGCCGACCGGGGCGGCACGGTGTTGTTGTCGAGCCACCTGCTGGCCGAGGTGCAGGCCACGGCCGATCATCTCGTCGTCATCTCCGGTGGGGCGGTGGTGACCGCCGGTCGGCTCGACGATCTCCTCGCCAGCTCCACCATCCTCGTGCGCAGCCCCGACACCGCGGCCCTGGCCGCAGCGCTCCGGGCGGAGGGGATCGAGCACATCGCCGGACCAGGCGACGCGCTCACCGTGGACGTTGGCGACGGTCGGATCACGACCGAGGTGCTGGCGGGCGTCGCCCGCGACCACGGGGTCCTGCTCACCGAGTTGCGTGCGTCCGAGGCCGCCGGCCTGGAGCAGCTGTTCTTCTCCCTCACCGCCGCCGGTGCGGCTCCGATCGACGAGGTGGCGGCATGACCACGTCGTTCTCCCCCCGAACCCTCGCGGGCGAAACCGCCCGGTCGGCCCCCGGACCCATCCCGTTCGCCCAGCTCGTCCGGGTCGAGTGGGTCAAGGCCACCGACACCCGGGCCGCCCGCTGGCTCCTCGCCCTCACCGCCCTGTGGACGGCGGGGATGATGCTGGTACCGGTCCTCGTCCCGACGACCTTCGATCAGACCTACGCCGGCTACCTCCGCGTGGCTGCGCTCGGGCTGACCGTCCTCCTGCCGGTGGTGGCGATCCTGCTGTTCACCGGGGAGTGGAGCCAGGGCAGCATCATGACCACCTTCACCCAGGAACCGCGACGCATCCGGGTCCTGAACGCCAAGCTGGCGGTGTCGATGGTGCTGAGTGCCCTCGGTGCCGGATTCGGCGGGCTGGCCGCCGTCGCCGGCCTCGGACTGGCGGCCGTCTCGGGGCGGGCCCTGGAGGCCGACCTGACCGTCGGGGCCGTCGCCGGCTACCTGGTGTTCATCGTCCTCAACGTCCTCGCCGCTGTCGCGCTCGGAGCGCTGCTGCAGAGCTCCGCCATGGCCATCGCCGCTGCCTTCGCCCTCCCGGCCACGTTGGCCCTCCTCGGCACGGCATCGACGCTGGTGGCGGAGTGGATCGACATGTCCGTCTGGAACTGGGTCCTGGAGAACGACTGGGACGGTCACGTCCTGCAGATCTGTGTGTCGGTCTTGTTCTGGGTGGCGGTCCCCCTCGCCGCCGGTGCCGTCCGGACGGCACGTCGCGACGTCGGGTAGCCGGCCATTTCCCGACGTCGGGTGAAACGTCAACACGACTGAAACTTCGTTCCGCGCGATTGAATCAGTCGTGTCACGTTGCGTGCCATTTGGGTGGGTGCATGCTCACAAAGAGGCTCACGAAGGTGACTGCGATCAGCTGCACCTATTAGCGTGCGGATCGCGGCATGGAGGGCACTCCGGTACCGCGTGCATCTGTTGGGCGACCTCGAAATGAGCAGACATGCGTGAACGAGACCGTGATCCTGGCGCTTTCGGCCCTCGTGCCGGCGTCGCCGGCCTCCGGGCAGACGACCGATGGCTTGGCCCCGGTGGGCCAAGCCGGCAACCTTCCCGACAGTGGAACCTGTGGCGACAACGGCGAACGGTGGGTCAAGTTCGCCACCGGCGGTGGCGACAACCAGGAGGGCCAAATCAGCTCAGGTAATCCGAAATGGACGGCCGACTACGCCTCGAGCAGCGACGGGACCTTCCAGATCCTGGCCGTGTACGACAAGGCTGGAAACCCCGTCTACTTCGATGGGGCCGTGGGCGGCGCCGCCAGCTCGAACCCCGAGTGGGAGTTCGAATTGGGGGCCGTGTCTCCCGTACTGCTGGTCCAGGACGCCAACGGAGACCCGGAGTCGGGCAACTTCTCGCAGTTCGCCATTTGCGCCCTGCTCGAACCGTACGTCTCGGCCACGATCACCAAAACCGTGGTCGGTGAGGAGGCTCCGGCCGGCACCGAGTTCGTGATCGGCGTCGAGTGCAAGCTGGTCGCCGACGGGGTGGACAACCTGGCCGACCCCGGAACGGTGACCCTGCTCGACGGGGAGTCGGCCACGATCCTGGCCCCGGCCACCTCCACCTGCACGGTGACCGAGACCCCTCCCGACAACTTCACCCTGGAATCGGTCGACCCCGAGAATCCGTTCACCATGCCCGCCGTCGGCGCGGCGGCCCCGACCGTCACCGTCACCAACCGGTACACCGCCCCTGACAAGGACCTGACCATCACCAAGACCGCGGTGGGCGGGAGCGGCAGCTTCACCTTCGACCTGAGCTGCACCGACCCGGACGGGAACCCGGTCGCCGCTGATCCGGCCACCGTCACCATCGACGCCGGCGACGGCGCCCCCGGCACCGCCACGGTGACCGTGCCCGCCGACGCCACCTGCACCGCCACCGAACAGTCGGCGGCCGGTTTCGTCGTGGACGAGGGCACGAAGAGCTTCGCCGACGACGGCACCGTCAGTTTCACCAACACTGCGGTCGGCCGCTTGGCCATCACCAAGGACGCCACCGGCGCCCCCGAGGGAACCACCTTCCCCATCACCTACGCCTGCGATGACGGCACCACCGGCACGGTGGCGCTGGCCGACGAC
>JBKDZN010000116.1:0-20117 GCA_047971245.1 Acidimicrobiales bacterium | reverse complement strand
GCTCGGTGGCGGTCTCAGCTCGGCCGGTTCCTGGTTCGTCGAGGCGGTGTCGGCCGAGGCCAACCGGCGGGCGATGGGAGCCGGGCATCGACCCGTGGTGCCGGTGGTCCTGGCCCGGCTGGGGCCGGCCGCGGGCGCGGTCGGGGCAGCCCTGCTCGCGGCCTCCGCCTGAGCCGAACGCGGGCCGGACCCCCGGTCGGCGCGGTCGGCCGCTTCGCCACGCGGCGCCCGTCACCGTCCCGTCCGACCACCGGTAGGGTGATGTCGATGGAGTTTCGTCGGATCAACCACCTGCCACCGTACGTCTTCTCGATCATCAACGAGCTGAAGGTCAACGCCCGGCGAGCTGGTGAGGACGTCATCGATTTCGGATTCGGTAACCCCGATCTGCCGTCGCCCGACGTCGCCGTGGACAAGTTGACCGAGGCCGCCCACCTGGCCCGCAACCACCGGTATTCGGCATCCAAGGGGATCCCGAAGCTGCGTGAGGCGGTGGCCAACCTCTACCGCAACCGGTTCGGGGTCGAACTCGAACCGGAAACCGAGGTCCTGAACGTGATCGGGGCCAAGGAGGGCTTCACCCACCTGATGTGGGTGTTGCTCCAACCGGGGGATGCGTGCCTGGTCCCGGCTCCGTCGTACCCGATCCACATCTGGGGTCCGATCTTTGCCGGTGCCGCCATCCGCGAGGTCGCCTTGGCCGAAGGGCAGGCGTTCATCGACAACCTGGCCCGGGCCTGGGAGTACTCCTGGCCCAAGCCCCGGGTGCTGGTCATCTCGTTCCCCCACAACCCCACCACCGTCTGCGTCGATCTGGAATTCTTCACCCAGGTGGTCGAGTTCGCGGCGGAACGGGACATGATCGTGGTGCACGACAATGCCTACGCCGACATCGGCTTCGACGGCTACGACCCGCCCTCCATCCTCCAGGTGCCGGGGGCGAAGGACCGCTGTGTCGAGCTGTACTCGATGACGAAGTCGTTCTCGATGGCCGGTTGGCGTGTCGCCTTCCTGCTCGGCAACCGGGACGTCGTGGCGGCCCTCACCAAGCTCAAGAGCTATCTCGACTACGGCACGTTCCAGCCGATCCAGATCGCCGCCACCGTCACCCTCAACGAGGCCTCCGAGCACCCCAAGCTGGTGCGTGACGTCTACCAGAGCCGTCGCGACACCCTGTGCAACGGCCTGGCCCAGATCGGCTGGGACGTGAAACGACCGCAGGGCACCATGTTCGTGTGGGCCCCGATCCCCGAGGCCTACCGGGAGCGGATGGACTCGCTCGAGTTCAGCTCCTTCCTCGTCCGGGAGGCCAAGGTGGCCACATCCCCTGGTGTCGGTTTCGGCCCCGGTGGGGAAGGCCACGTGCGCTTCGCCCTCATCGAGAACGAGCAGCGGACCCTGCAGGCGGTCCGCAACCTGCGTCGGGCCCTGCCCGAGCTGCGCTGACGCCGGCGGCCGAACCCGTCAGTCCCGAGCCCAGTTCCGGCTGCGCTCCACCGCTTCCAACCAGCGGGCGTGGGCGGCGTCGGCCGGGGCGCGATCGGGTGCCGGCACGAACCGTTGCTCGGCCGACCAGATCGCCGAGATGTCATCGGTCGACGACCACACTCCTTCGGCCAGGCCGGCCAGGAACGCCGCGCCGACCGCGGTGAGTTCCGTGCTGGCCGGCCGGGTCACGGTCACGCCGATCTGGTCGGCCTGGAGTTGGAGTAGGAGGTCCATCACCGAGGCGCCGCCGTCGACCCGCAGCTCGGTGAGGGTCTGACCGGACGCGGCCGTCATCAGGTCGACCACATCGCGGGTCTGGTACGCCATCGCCTCCACCACGGCCCGGGCCAGTTCGGCCCGCCCCGACCCCCGGGTCAGCCCGACGATGGTGCCCCGGGCGTGGGGATCCCACCACGGGCTGCCGAGCCCGGTGAATGCGGGCACCAGGTAGACACCGCCGGTGTCGTCGACCTGGGCGGCCAATGGTCCGACCTCCGCGGCGGACTCGATGATGCCCAACCCGTCGCGCAGCCACTGGACCGCGGCCCCGGTCACGAACACGGCCCCCTCGTAGGCGTAGGTGGCCGGGCCACCCTCGGCCAGGGTCCAGGCCACGGTGGTGAGCAGCCCGTCGACCGGGGGCGGGCACTCGGTGCCGACGTTCAACAGTACGAAGGATCCGGTCCCGTAGGTGTTCTTGGCCATGCCCGGTGAGAAGCAGGCCTGACCGAACAGGGCCGCCTGCTGGTCCCCGGCCACCCCGGACACCGGGATCCCGGCGCCCGCGGCGGTGGTGGCCGCGGTCTCCCCGAACCGGCCGCTCGACGGGCGGATGTCGGGAAGCGCCTGGACCGGGACCCCCAAGAGCTCGGCCAGGTCCTCGTGCCAGGTCATGGTGCGGATGTCGAACAGCATCGTGCGCGACGCGTTCGATGGTTCGGTGGCGTGGACGGCGCCGCCGGTGAGCTGCCAGATGAGCCAGGTGTCGATGGTCCCGAGCCGGAGGTGCTGGTCGGCTTCCACCCCACCCTCGCCCAGGAGCCAGGAGAACTTGGTTCCCGAGAAGTACGGATCGAGCACCAGACCCGTGGCCGACCGCACCGTCTCGAGGTGGCCGTCCTGTTCGTAGCGGGCACAGCGGTCCGCGGTGCGGCGGTCCTGCCAGACGATGGCCCGGTGGCGGGGCCGTCCGGTGCGGGCGTCCCACGCGGCCACCGTCTCCCGCTGGTTCGTGATCCCGATGGCGGCCACCGGCTCGTCCAGCCCGGCCACCACCTCGCCGACGACCTCGACGGTCAGGCGCCAGATCTCGTCCAGATCGTGTTCCACCCAGCCGGGTCGGGGAAAGTGCTGGGTGAGCTCACGGTAGGCGACTCGGGTGATCTCCCCCGAGTTGTCCACCGCCAGGGCCCGGACTCCGGTGGTTCCAGCATCGAGGGACAGCACGATCGACATGGCAGGTCACCATAGGGGCCGAGCGCGGAGCCCGTCGACGCCGGTCCACCGACCCCGGGCCTGGGTGATGAGGCGTCGGCCGAAGCGCCGAGTGACATCTTCCGAGCTGCGCCCAGCCGCGCAGCTCCTAAGCTGACAGCTGGTTGTTCCAACGGCGAACAGCGTCGTTCCCCGACCGATTCACTCGCACTGTCCGTCAACACGCATCGTCGCGTACCGGGCCTCGCGCCGTCTTCATGACCAGGGGCAAGGTCCGGGGCCCGGCGGGCCCACTGACTCGTACCCAAGCGACCAGCCAGCACGTACCGAACTGCCAGCACTTGAGGGAGCAAAGCGCCATGCGTATCGGGGTTCTCACCGCCGGGGGCGACTGCCCAGGCTTGAACGCGGTCATCCGGGCCGCGGTCCGTAAAGGGGTTCGTCACTACGACGACGAATTGGTCGGATTCCGCGACGGCTATCGCGGGCTGATCGAGAACGATGTGCAGCCGTTGACCATTGACGACCTGCGGGGCACCCTGCCCCGCGGCGGCACGATCATCGGGACCAGCCGGATCAACCCCTACATGTTCCCGGACGGGGTGGATCGGGTCAGGGAGACGATGGCCAAGTACGAGCTCGACGGGGTCATCGCCATTGGCGGTGAGGGCACCCTGTCGTGCGCCAGTGAGCTGGCCAACGACGGTATTCCCATGGTCGGGGTGCCCAAGACCATCGACAATGACATCGGGGCAACCGAGCGAACGTTCGGCTTCGATACCGCGGTGACGATCGCCACCGAGGCCATCGACCGGCTCCACACCACCGCCGAGAGCCACAACCGGGTCATGGTCGTCGAGGTGATGGGACGTCACGTCGGCCACATCGCCACCTGGGCCGGGATTGCCGGTGGGGCAACGGTCACCCTCATCCCGGAGATCCCGTTCGACATCGAGGACGTGTGCGAGTCTCTGCAGCGGCGGCACGAGCGGGGTCGTTTCGCCTCCATCGTGGTGGTGGCCGAAGGGGCCAAACCCACCCCGGGCACCATCGACCTGCCTCCGGACGAGTTCGACGACTACGGCCATATCCGGCTGGGGGGTATCGCCAATCTCGTGGCGGCCGAGATCGAGTCCCGTCTCGGCTACGAGACCCGGGTGACCATCCTCGGTCATGTCCAACGCGGGGGGAGCCCCACCGCCTACGACCGGGTGCTGTCGACCCAGTTCGGGGTGGCCGCCATCGATGCCGTTCACGACCACGCCTGGGGGCAGATGGTGGCGTTGCAGTGTGCCCGGATCATCCGGGTCCCCCTGGCCGAGGCGGTCGCCGAACTCAAACCGGTGAGTGACGAGCTCTGGGACACCGCCCGTCAGTTCTTCGCCTGATCGGCGGGTCGGAGGCACGCCCCTGGCCTCACCGGCCGGTCGGACTCACGGCTCCACACCGCCGGGCCGGGGGCTGGTGCCGGCGGTGGTACGGCGGGGGCTGCTCGTGCTGGTCCCGTTCAGCGTCGAGGTACTGGACGGGGCGGGCTCGCAGGGTGGCAGGTCGGCCGGGGTGACCGCCCGCTCGATCGGCACGCCCTCCACCCCGGAAACCCGGATCGGGCCGCTGCTGTCGGCGATCTGTACCCCCTCGACCTGCCGGTCGAGGGTGACGAGGGTGCACACCACCTGGCGAAACACCTGCTGGACCCGCTCGGGATTCTCGGCCTCGAAGGTGCGGAGGCCGCCCTCGTCGCTGACCGAGACCTGGGCCACCCCGTCGGCCAGATCCGTGATCTGCGGGGCGAGGTTGGCCGGGAGCTTGGTGACGAGGTTCGGCAGATCGGACAGTTCCTCGGCCGATGGGGGTCGGGCCAGCTCGTCGAGCGCGGACTGGAGGGTCGGGGGATCGTCGCGGGCCCGGTCGATGCGGACCAGGGTCGAGTCCTCGTCGTTGAAGAAGAACAGGCCGACCTCGAACCGGCTGTTGGGGTCACCCTCGCCCGATGTCTCACTGTCCGGTATCGAGTACAGCTCCTCGGGGAGGTCGGTGATGGCGCGAGCCTCCTCGTCCTGCGGGAGTCCGCAGCCGGCCGCGATCATGGCCAGACCGACCACCAGGGCGGCCGTCGTCCGCCGGCCCCGGCGTGGCCGAGACCGGCCGCACCCGGCCGGGCCACCGGCCGACTCGGTTCCGCGGGGACGCACGGTCTCGTGATGGCCGACCGTCGTTCGGGGAGGCACGGTGCTCACGGCGAGGACCTCGTGGTCTCGGAGGATGCAGCGTCGAAGGTCGAGGTCTCGGGGGAAGCGGTCTTCTCGGACGACGTGGCGTCGGCGGGGCACGGGTCGGACGGCGGTGGGCCCCCGTCGGGCTCGGGCCCGCCGATGAGCGGCTCGTCGGCCGAACGGACCTGCGGGCCGGAGGTGCGTGGCCCGCCGGGACGGGCCGCACCGACCGGGGCGGCCAGCTCCGCCATCTCCTCGTCCTCGCCGAGGGCGTGCTCATCGAGTGGGAGCTCGACGACGAACCGGGCGCCGTGGCGACCGTCGATACGGTCACTCACCCACACGGTGCCGTCGTGGAGGCGGACGTGTTCGGCCACCAACGACAACCCGAGTCCGAACCCCGTGGCCGCCGACCGGTTACCGGCCGAGGAGTCGATCCGGCCGAACCGCTCGAAGATCCGGTCGCGCAGGTGGGGAGGCACGCCCGGGCCGTCGTCCTCCACCACGATCTGGACTCGGTCCGGCAACCGGTCGGCGGCCGAACTACCGGCATCCAGGTCGAGACTGTCGCCGGGGACCATGTCATAGCTGACCCGGGTGGCGCCGCCGCCGTACTTGTTGGCGTTGTCCAGCAGGTTGGCCACCACCTGGGCCAGGCGCCGCTTGTCGGCCGAGACCACCAGACCGGCGAGGCGGGGTGGGTATTCGATGGGGACGAAGACGTTGTGGGTGGTCGCCAACACGTTCTCCAGGAACTCGGCCAGCCGGAACTCGCTGGGTTCGAGTTGCAGCGCCCCGGCCTCGGCCCGCGATATCTCGAGCAGGTCCTCCACCAGGCGTTGGAATCGTTCCAGGTCCTGGCTGAGAAGCTCGACCGCCTGTTGGGCCACCTCGGGCAGTGATTCCTTCCGCCGTTCCAGCACCTCGAGCGACGCGGTCAGGGTCATCAGGGGGGAGCGGAGCTCGTGGGAGACGTCGGAGGTGAACCGCTGTTCCCGGTCGATGCGCTGACCGACGGCGTCCACCATGTCGTTGAACGCGGTCGAGAGCTGGGCCAGATCCCGGTCGGCCTGGAGATCGAGCCGGGTGGTGAAATCACCCTCGGAGATGGCCGAGGCCGCGGACGACACCCTCGCCACCGGGGCCAGGGCGCGCCGCGCCGAGTAGTAGCCGAGACCGGCCCCGGCGACGCTGGCCACCAGGGCCACCCCGAGCAGGATGACCCGGAGGGAGCCGAGGGTGCTGTCGAGATCGCCGAGCGGGAGCACCTCGATGTAGGTGGCGTTGACCCCGGGCAGGTCGATGGCCACGCCGTACATGGTCTCGCCGCCGGGTGAGCGGTACATCATCTGTACCGCCTGGCTCTTGTGGTTGAGCAGCGCCTCGGGCAACTGGTCTCGGGTCAGGCCGGTGGGGGAGCGGACCACCCGGTCGGCGGGGAGGAGGCCGACCTGGCTCCGGTTCGGTCGGCTCAACCCTTCGAGCGCGGCCCGGTACGCGGTGTTGGCCGACTCCGTCGACGGGAACGGCGACGACGGCAGCAGGGCCTGGCGGACGTCGATGGCGTTGAAGTAGGCCTGTTCACGGTGCTGGAGCTGGGCCTCGGACAGCAGCCGGTTCTCGGCCAGCAGATAGCTGGCCGCAGCCATGGTCGATGACAGGAGGAGGGCACCGATGGCGTAGGCCACGGTCACCCGGGCCAGGAGCGATCGCCACCACCGGTGCTCAGCCATCAGGGCTGGAGCTTGTATCCGAGTCCTCGTGAGGTCACCACATAACGAGGGCTGGCCGGGTCATCCTCCACCTTGGTGCGGAGCCGCCGGACGTGAACGTCGACCAGCCGACCATCGCCGAAGTAGTCGTAGCCCCACACCCGTTCCAACAGCACCTCGCGGCTGAACACCTTGCCGGGTTGGGAGGCGAGCTCGACCAGGAGCTTGAACTCCGTCTTGGTCAGATGCAGCTCGCTGCCGTTCTTCAGGACCAGCCCCTCCTCGGGGCTGATCTCCAGCTCACCGACCTTGATCCGCTCCATGTCGCCCGGCTCGGAGGTCCGGGCCCGGCGCAGCATGGCCCGGATCCGGGCCGACAGTTCTTTCGGGGCGAACGGTTTCGTCAGGTAGTCGTCGGCGCCAGCCTCCAAGCCGGCAACCACATCATGGGTGTCGGCGCGGGCGGTCACCATAATGATCGGCACGTCACTGGCCCGCCGGATCGAGCGGCACACCTCGAACCCGTCGATTCCGGGCAGCATGATGTCGATCAGGACCACATCGGCCGGGCTCGTGGCGAAGGTCTCCAGGGCCCGCTCACCGGTGTCGGCCTCGATGACATCCCACCCCTCTTCTTCGAGGGCGAGGGTGACGGCCTGTCGGATGCGTTCGTCGTCCTCGACGGTCAGGATCTTCGTTCCCACAACAGCATGGTGCCCGATCGTGACGCCTCGGCGGCGGCATAAGGAAAGAAAATCCGCTGGGTGGAGGGCCTCAACCGGCCGGTTCGGACCCGGAACCGGCGTCATGGCAGCCGCGGCCGGGATCGCGGAGCAGCTCGATGAGGGGCCCGTACACGCCGGGGGCGGCGGCCACCAGGTAGTCGGACGACGGGGGGCCGTCATGAAGGTCGGTGACGACGGCGCCGGCCTCGGTGGCGATCAGCCAACCGGCGGCGAAGTCCCAGAGGTTCAGGCTCCGCTCGAAGTAGGCGTCGAAGACCCCGGCCGCGACCAGGCACAGATCCAGGGCGGCCGAACCCAACCGGCGGATGTCGCGCACCCGGGGCAGGACCTCGACCAGGGTCTCGGCCTGGCTCCGGCGGACCTCGGCGTCGTAGGCGAACCCGGTCGCCACCAGGGCGGTGTCGAGCCGGTCGGTGGTCCGGCAGGAGATCGGGACATCGTTGGCCCAGGCCCCGCCGTCCCGAACCGCCCGGAACAGGCGGTCGCCGGTGGGGTCGTACACCGCCGCGGCGACCATCTCGCCGTCGATCTCGGCGGCGATGGAAACCGCGAATCCGCCCACCCCGTACACCAGGTTGGTGGTCCCGTCGATGGGGTCGATGTGCCAGGTGACGCCGCTGGTGCCGGTCCGCCGGGCACCCTCCTCACCGGCCAGACCGTCGTGGGGACGGTTGGTCTGCAGCCGGTCGACCACCAGGGCCTCGGTGGCGGTGTCGACCGCGGTGACCAGATCGGTCGGGGTGGCCTTGGTCCGCACCGTGGAACGGGCGAGATGGGCTTCGGCGGCCGCCATGCGTCCCGCCTCCAGGGCTATCGCCGCCGACACCAGCCCGAGCTGGTGGTGGAGGGGAGCGGCGGACCCCGAGGCGGGCGGTGGTGTCATCGTCGGAGCCGGGATCGCCTGTTCTCGGACGGCGCAGCCTCCGGGTGGCGGACCGTGCGCCATTCGTTCATCGCCCGCAGGGTCAGCCCGGCGACCACGCCGACGCCGGCCGCGGCCACCACGCCGCCCAGGAGGGCGCCGAAGGCCGCCGCCGCCGAGGAGCCGGTCATCAGGTCGGCCGTGCCGAAGCCGATCATGGCCCCGAGGAGCCCGCCGAGGATGATCGAGCCGAACGCCAGCCACCGGGCGGGGGCCGGAGGGGTGGCCCGGATCGGTTGGGGGGCGTCGAGGTCGGCGAAGGGGAGCGGGCTGCTCTCGGCGGAACGCGGTTCGATCGGTGCCTGCTCTCCGGTGCCGGTCATGCCACCAGCGTAGAGCGGGTAGGCGGCCAAGAGCCCGATCACCGGCCGGAGGTGCCGGTCTGCCACCAGGTACCGATGGGGGCCGTCGATGGGGTAACAATGGGTCATGAGCGCGGACGGGCCGTACCTTCCTCCCGTCTCCGAGGACGGGCTCCGTCACTGGCAGGTCGCCGGGGGCGTGATCGTCTCCGGCGACGACCGGGTGTTGCTGGTGAAGAACCAACGCAAGGGTGGCCTGATCGACTGGTCGACTCCGGGCGGGGTGGTCGATCCCGGCGAGTCCGCCCTGGTCGGGCTGACCCGGGAGGTGGAGGAGGAGACCGGGCTCCGGGTGTTGCAGTGGCAGGGTCCCCTGTACCGGGTCGAGGTGCACGCCCCCGATGCCGGCTTCTTCCTCCGGGTCGAGGCCCACCTGGGGGTCGCCGTCGAAGGGGAGATCCACATCGACGACCCCGACGGGATCGTGGTGGCGGCCGACTATGTCCACCGCACCGGGGTGCGGAACCGGCTGGGTACGGCCCAACCGTGGGTCACCGAACCATTGCTGGCCCATATCGAGGACGGGGTGGACGACGGCCGCGTGTTCCGCTACCGGATGACCGGCGCCACGCGTCAGGACCGCACCATCGAGCGACTGTGATCGGTCCGGCCAGCCCGGTCCGCACCATCCTGCATGTCGACATGAACGCCTTCTTCGTGTCGGTCGAGGTGGCCCGGGACCCGTCGCTGGCCGGCAAACCGGTCATCGTGGGCGGCGACGGACCCCGGGGGGTGGTGGCCGCGGCCTCCTACGAGGCCCGGGTGTACGGCATCGGTTCGGCCATGCCGTCGGTCCGGGCCCGGCGCCTGTGCCCGCACGCCATCTTCCTGCCCGGTGACCATCCGCGGTACCGGGCGGTGAGTCGCGAGGTGATGGAGATACTCCGTCGGGAGAGCCCCCTGGTGGAGCCGATCTCGCTCGACGAGGCCTTCATCGACGTGACCGCGTCACGGCGCCTGCGTGGCGACGGTCGGGAGATCGCCGATAGGGTCCGGGCCACGATCGCGGCCGACCATGGTCTGGCTTGCTCGGTGGGTATCGCCCCGTCCAAACTGGTGGCCAAGCTGGCCTCCGAGGCCGCGAAGCCGGTGGTGGCCGGTCGGCGGATCGAACCGGGGGCCGGGGTGGTGGAGGTGGCTCCCGAGCGGGTGACCGCGTTCCTGCGCCCCCTCCCGGTGCGGGCCATGTGGGGTGTGGGCCCCCGAACGGCGGAGCGTCTGGACCGGTTCGGCGTCGTCACCGTCGGTGACCTGGCCGACCTGCCGCTCCGGCGCCTCATCGGAGCGGTCGGTGAGGCCCACGGCCGGCACCTGCACGAGGTGGCCAACGGCCGTGACGATCGACCGGTCGAACCGGACCGCCCCACGAAGTCGGTCAGTCACGAGGAGACCTTTGCCGCCGACCTCACCGAACGGGGTGACCTCGACCGGGAAATCGTCCGTATGGCCGACTCGGTGGCGTCCCGGCTCCGGGCGGCCGGTCTCCGGGGGCGGACCGTGAGCGTAAAGGTCCGGTACCCAAGCTTCGAGACCCTGACCCGGTCGGCCACGCTGGGCGCCGCCACCGATGCCGGCAGCTTGATCACGGCCACAGCCATCCGGCTCCTGGACGCGGTGGATCTCCGGCCGGGCGTCCGGCTCCTCGGCGTGGGGGTCGGTTCGCTCACCGAGGAGGTGGCGGAGCAGTTGTCGTTCGACGATCTCCTGGCCGCGCCGGCCACCGCCGAGGCCGACGTCGCCGTCGACGACATCCGCCGCCGATTCGGTGCCGACGCCATCGGACCGGCCGCTCTGGTTCGGCCGCCCGGGACCGGCCCCGGGGCGGGGACCGGGGCCCGGCCGGGCGAGCCGGAGGGTGACCGTCCCGGACATTGGGGTCCGGGCAGCGAACGGTGAACGGCGAATCCCGCCGGAGAGCAGGTGATTTTGCCTGGTCGCGGCCGGTGGGCACGGCAATCGCATCGGGATCAGGGGCAAACGACTCCACCGCCGGGCCATCCTCGCCGATGGAGAACGGAGACCATCGTTGACCGGATGCTCCGGTGCCAGTAGAGAAATCTCAGGTCTGGCGCGTTGTCGCGATCGCTGCGATGCGCGAGACTGAGGCGTGGAGCACGGGCCAGAAGGACGAGCGGATGCCACTGTCGGAAGATGAGCAGCGCATTCTCGACGAAATCGAGAAGAATCTGCACGAGAGCGATCCCCGTCTGGCGCGAGAGGTCGGCGAGACGACGGTATACCGTCACGCACTCGGCTCGATCAAGTGGTCCGTGGTCGGCCTGATCGTCGGCTTGGCCGTCATGGTGGCCACCCTGCAGATCCACTTCATGGTGGCCTTCATCGGGTTCCTGATCATGCTGGTCAGCGCGCTCGGTTTCGAACGCAACCTCCGATTGATGGGCCGGGCCGGGATGCGACAGGTCTCCACTGCCTTCCGCGCCGCCAACCCGAACGTCAACCGTCGGGGCGGCCCCAGCATCGACGACTGAGCGGTCCACGACTGAGCGGTCCAGAACCGAGCGATCGATGACTGAGGGATCCGACCCTCATGGGCGGGAGTCCGACCCGGCGTCGACCAGATCTGAGGGGGCCGCCGTGTGGTCGGGAGCCACCAGCGGGCGTGGTGGGCCGACCGGGACCGGCCGGGCCCGCCGACCGAGGGCCCGGCGAGGATCGAGCAGCCGGCGGCCCAGGCCGATCAGGCCGACCCGTCGCCGGACGACGGCGTCGACCTCGGCCGCCCACGCCGTGGCCGCGGTGGCGTCGTGCTCGCTGAGCAGACCGGGGGCATAACGGGCGGTGGTGGCCAGTCCGGCCGTGCCGGCGAACGCCTCCTGCGGGATCCGGGTGTCCCGGTGGAGCCGCTGGGCGAACTCTCGGCGGGTCTCGGCGGGCCGGCGGACCAGGTTGAAGCCCAGTTCCAGATCCTCCGACAGGTCGGCCCACGCCGCCTCCACCCGGGCGGCCGGGGTGGTCGCCTGTTGACGGCGCCGAAGTCGGCGGATCAGGTACAACGCCGGCAGCGCCGCCAGGGCCAGGGCGAGGAGCACCAGCACGCCGAGGATCTTCAGCGCCGTGGCCAGGCTTGGCCAGGCGCCCACATCCTCGGTCTCCGGCGTCGCTCCGGCCTCGGTCAGGTCATCGGCCCCCAACAGCGGGTCCTCGGTGAGGGGCATGGTCGTGTCGGGCGTGGCCGCCGCCGTGGTCTCGGTGGTGGTCACCGCAGCGCCGGGATTGTCCGGCTGGACCAGGGAGTCCTGGACGGCGGGCACGGTGGAGTAGCCGACGGCCTCGGGTGCCCCCCGGCCGGGCGTCGGCTCGAACGGCACCCAGCCGATGCCGTTGAACCAGATCTCGGGCCAGGCGTGGGCCTGACGCCCGGTGACCTGGTAGATGGTCTGGCCCTCCTGGTCGGTACTGATCGGGTCGCCCCAGGTGAATCCGGTGGCCACCCGGGCCGGGATCCCCAGCGATCGGGCCATCAGGGCGTAGGTTGCGGCGAAGTGCTGGCAGAAGCCGGTTCGCTCGGTGAGGAACTGCTCGATACGGTCACCCGCCCGGGGTGACAGGTCGACGCTGTACTCGAACTCCCGGAAGTAGGCCTGCAGGGCCAGCATCTTGTCGTACCGGGTGGGCGCGTCCTGGGTGACCTCGAGGGCGATCGAGCCGACCATCGGCGAGATCTGCGGCAGGGCCAGGTCACGCGCCGCGATCTCGGGGGGCGGCGGCCCCTCGGGGCTCGCCGCGAGCTCGGCCGCGGAGAACCGGGGCACCATCGACTCGATCGAGTACACCGCGCCGTCGGAGCTGTTGACCCCATTGGCCACCGTCAACGACGAGGTCTCGGCGTTCCAGGTGATCTGGGTGGAGGTGTCGACGATCCGGGCCGGGGTGAAGGCGGCCGGGACCCAGATCGCGTCCAGGGCTTCGATGGTGTAGGTCTGGGTGACGAGGTCACGGGTGCCGCCCACGGTGTCGAGGCTGGGGAGGTCGCTGTCCTCCGGCGTGAAGTTGCCGGTCACGGTCCACAGGAAGTCGTCGTACTGATCCAGCCCGGCGAGACGCCAGTAGGACGGCTGGTTGGCGGCCACGGTGAACAGCTCGACGTCGGCCTGCTCGACCAGCCGGGACTCGAGGCTGACGAACGGGGTGACCACCTCCCGGGTGGGATCGTCGGCCTCACGGAAGCTGACCACGGGCTCGGCCTCGGCCCCGGGGAGATGGGGTCCGGCCACGGCCCCGGCGATGACGGCCGCGGCCGCGAACACGGCGCCGGCCACAGCCAGCGAGCGGGCCCCCCGGCGTCGCTCGTTGATGAGCCAGCTGTTGGATGCGACCAGGTTCGCGGTCCGCTGGGTCACCGCCCAGAAGCCCACCGTGGCCCCGAACACCACGGTGGCGGCCACCGGACGGCTCCCGGCGCCGAGCAGGGACGAGAACACGAAGATGAGGCCGGCCGGCAGGACGGGCTCGAACGCCAGGCGTAGCCGCAGCGCCCCCCAGTCGGTCAGCATCGCCATCGACCAGGCCGCTACCATCGCCGCGGCCATGAACGGGTCCACGGCGGGAACCGGCGCCTTCAACTCCCGGAAGTTGGCCACCAGCTCGTCGCCGAGCGCCCGGAAGCCGTCCACCGTGTCCCCGGTCGGGATCAGGCCGAGCCGGGCCGTGCCGGGCGCGAACCGGTTCATCAGCAGGACGCCCAGCACCACGATGGAGATCAGGCTGGCCGGGAGCAGGCCGACCCGGAGCCGGCGCAGGGTCACCGCCACGGCGGTGGACAGCAGGGCGGTGCCGGCCACGGTGGCCACCGCGTCGCCGGAGTCGAACACCCGGAGCAGACCGATGCAGGCCGCGGGAACGAGGACGGCCGCCGCGACCTCCAGGATCAGTGGGGCCGGGGCCGACTGGTCGCGGGTCGCGGTCATGACACCCCCATCGCCATGGCGCTGGCCGTGCTCGACAACGGGGTGTGGGTGCGGGGCACGACCTGGTGCCACTGGGCGGCCAGATCGGCGTGGCCGTCGTGACGGAGCACCCAGCTCGGGGTGGGCTTGACCGGGTCGGTCGACACGGCGATGACCTGTCCGAACGCCCGCCCGGCCCGGCTCAGGGCGGTGTCCACCCGGGGGGCCAGCCGGCCGGTGATGACCACCAGCGTCCCGCCCCGGGTCACCTTGGTGCGTTCCTCGAGGGTGGCCACCAGCGAAGCCGATTCGGTCCAGTTCGTCACCGCCAGCTGTTCGTCGACGCCGTCGAAATCGGCCCGGCTCCGGATCTCCGTCACCGCCGGATTGGCGGACGTCATGAACGTGAGCGAGTCTCCGCCCCGCCAACCGGCCCACAAGGCGCTGAGCGCGGCCGACACGGCCCGTTCGAAACCGTCGGGGTCGTACACCTCGCGACGCCGGTCGAGGATCACCGTCACCCGGCCGGCCCGCGGTCGTTCCTCCTGCCGGATGATCAGGTCGTCGGCCCGGGCACTGGCCTTCCAATCGACCTGTTTGAGCGGGTCGCCGATGGTGTAGGGCCGGTGGGCGAAGAACTCGTCGCCGCTGATGGCCAGGGCGCGGTGTTGCTGCCGTTCCGCCGTCGGATCCTGGCCGGCGGTGGCCACGAGGGGGGCCAGGTCGAGCAGGGTGGCGTGGACCAACAGGACAGTGGTGGAGGCCGCCTGACTCCGGCGCTGGGTGAGGCCGAGCGGGTCACCCACCACGAGGTTGAGCGGGCCGACCGCCAGCTCGCCACGGTGGGGGGCCGGTAGGCGGTAGGCGATCCGGGCCGTGGCCCGGGCGGCGATCGGGGCCAGCAGCAGGGTGGCACCGCGTGATCCCCCCACCTCGTCGTGGGCCGAGATCACCGGCGTCCGGCGCCGTGACCGGTTGGTGATCGACAGGTCCACACGGGCCGGTGAGCCGACCCGGAGGCGGGTCGGTGACGCCACCCGCCCCACATCGAGGTTCAGGCGGACGCTCAGCGTCGCCAACGCGGCCAGGGCGGTGGCGGCGAGACCCATGGTCGCCAGCACGTACAGCTCCACCAGGCCGAACACCCGGCCGGACACGAGACAGATGGCCGAGACGACGAGGAGACCGACGCCGGCCCGGGTGGCGCGCATCAGACGCGATCGTAGGGCACCGGCACCGAGCGGAGGACATCACCCAGGATGGCGTCGCTGCTCGTGCCCTGCAGCACCGCCTCGGGCCGCAGGATGAGCCGATGGGCGATCACCCCCCGGGCCACCGACTTGATGTCGTCGTCGGTGACGTACACCCGGCCCTGGGAGGCCGCCCGGGCGCGTGACACCCGTTGGAGGCTCAGGGTGGCCCGAGGTGACATGCCGAGGGCCACTGCCGGGTGGCGGCGGGTGGCCTCGGCCAGGTCGATCAGGTAGCCGCGCAGCTCGGGTGCGATGTGAACCTCGGTGACCATCGCCGCCATGGCGAGGATGTCGTCGAGGTTGGCCACCGGTTCGAGCCGCTGGACCAGCCCGTCGGTCTCGTGGGTCTCCAGGATGGCCAGCTCGTCGGTCCGGGACGGGTACCCGATCGAGATCTTCATCAGGAAACGGTCGAGCTGGCTCTCGGGGAGCGGATAGGTGCCTTCCTGCTCGATCGGGTTCTGGGTGGCCAGGACCATGAACGGTGCCGGGAGGGGGCGGGTGGTGCCGTCCACGGTGACCTGCGATTCGGCCATGGCCTCGAGCAGGGCGGACTGGGTCTTGGGTGAGGCCCGGTTGATCTCGTCGGCCAGCACGATCTCGGTGAAGACGGGGCCGGGCCGGAACTCGAAGGTGGAGTTCGTCCGGTTCCAGACGCTGACGCCGGTGACGTCGGCCGGGAGGAGATCGGGCGTGAACTGGATCCGGCCCAGCCGGGCACCGACCGAGGCGGCCAACGCCTTGGCCAGGGTCGTCTTGCCCACCCCCGGGACGTCCTCGATGAGGAGGTGGCCGCCGGCGATCATGCACAGCAGCATCTCAGTGACCTCGGCCGGCTTGCCTCGCACCACCCGTTCCACGTTGTCTCGGATTGCCGCAAAGGCGGCGGCCAGTTGATGGGCCCGGGTCTCGTCGAGGATGGGGGCCGCGCGGGTGGTCACAGTCACGTAGCTCGCTTAGGTGATCGGCCGACCGTTCGGGATCGGCCGGGGTCTCTCTGGCGAGGCTATCGCCGGGTCTGCTGATCGGACGGGTCGGCTCGGGCCGATCCGCGGCGGAGGACGGGAACCCTGGTGGTACCGGGTGATGGAGAAAGCCCCACCGGCCGGGCCGGGCGAGCTAGCGTGGAAGTTCATGAGCAAGGTCGCCGGACGGGCGACCGGTTCGGAGCGTCCGCTATGAGTCGTGCCATCGGCCAGGTGCCGTGCCCGCGGGCGGGGCGGCGATGAGTCACGGGGGTTCGTGCCCCCCGCCGGTGGCGTGTTGCCCGGACGCCCGGCCCACCGCGCTGGCCGTCGACGTCGGCGGCACGAAGCTGGCCGCCGGTGTGGTGGATGCGGCCGGCCGGCTGCGGGCCCGGGCGTCGACCCCGACCCCGGTCACCGATGACCCCGAGCAGGTGTTCTCGGTGTTGGCCGAGCTGCTGGCCCCGTTCGCCCCCTATGACGTCCACGCCGTGTGTGGGGTCGGCTGTGGTGGGCCGATGACGGCCGATGCCGAACTGGTGTCGCCGCTCAACCTCGTGGCCTGGCGCAGGTTCCCGCTCCGGGCCCGCCTGGCCGAGCTGGTGGGCGTGCCGGTGGAGGTCGACAACGACGCCAAGGCCCTGGCGCTGGCCGAGGGCTGGGTGGGTGCGGCCGCCGGGCAGCCCGACTACCTGGCCATGGTGATATCCACCGGTGTGGGCGGGGGGATCGTGCTTGACGGTCGGCTCCTGTCCGGTCGTTCGGGTAACGCGGGTCATATCGGCCATATGGTGGTCGACTGGCCGGGACACGCCGTGGTCGGCCGCCTGGCCGACCACGTCCGAGGGGTGCTGGAGGCCGAGGCGTCGGGCACCGCGATCGCCGTCCACACCGGCCGGCCGGCGGCGGAGGCCTCGTCGGCGGAGATCGCCCGGGTCGGGACCCTGGTCGGCCGGGCGGCCGGCTCGGTGGCCAACCTGCTCGATCTGCCCCTGGTGGTGGTGGCCGGGTCGGTGGCCCTGGGCTTCGGGGAGCCGTTCTTCACCGCGGCCCAGGCCGAGATGGACCGGGTCTGCCGGCTCGACCACAGCCGGGGGGCCCGGATCGAACCCGCGGGCTGCGGTGACGAGGGTCCCCTGATCGGCGCCGGTG
Source organism: Acidimicrobiales bacterium (assembly GCA_047971245.1). Taxonomy (GTDB): domain Bacteria; phylum Actinomycetota; class Acidimicrobiia; order Acidimicrobiales; family SZUA-35; genus CADEDH01. Next base: position 2,960 of record JBKDZN010000116.1, on the reverse strand, counting down.
CCGTCGGCCTGCGGCACCATGGCGTCGACATCGGGATCGCCTGGTAGGCGGGGTCAGGCCGAGCGGCCGTCCCCGAAGCGGCGACGCCACTCCAGCCAGGTGATCACGTCCTCGGCCCCGAGCGCGCCGCCGGAACCGCCGTAGGCGGTGACGGTGCGGAATCGGAGCCAGCGGCGATCCGGGATGGGCAGGAAGGGCCGGCGGCGCCACCATCGGCGGGGTACCAGGGACCAGGCGGCGGCAGCCGCCTCGAGCCAGAGCCGGGGGCGCACGAGGAGGGCACCCGCCACCGCCACCAGACCCCGGCCCTCGGACCGGGCGGCCGGGGTCACGCGGCCTGCCGTTCGAGCCAGGGGGTCCACGAGTCCGGCACCGATCCGGCCGCCACCTTGATCCACACGAACTGGCGGGGGGCGGCGGGCACGGTGTTCAGTTCCAGGCTCGTGTGCTCCAGGAGCCGATCGGATTTCGCGGTGTTACACCGCCGGCAGCACGCCACCACATTCTCCCAACTGTGGGCTCCGCCCTTGGCGCGGGGAATCACATGGTCGATGCTCTCGGCCGCAGCCCCGCAGTACTGGCAGGTGCTGTGGTCACGGGCGAACACCGCCCTCCGGCTGAGCGGAGCGGTTCGCTGGTACGGCACCTTCACGTAGTACCGGAGCCGGACCACCGACGGCACCGTCACCTGGAGCCGGGCCGAACTGAGCCGCTGCCCGGCGTCGGCCAGTACATCGACCTTCTCGTCGAGCATGAGGACGACGGCCCGCCGGGCCGAGATCACCCCGATTGGTTCGTAGGTGGCGTTGAGTACCAGCGCCCGAGACATCCTGACAACCTAGTCCGTCGACGGGATCCGGGAGAGACCGTTTCCGTCCGGTTCGTTCGTGGTCCTCCCGCCCGTCACCTGGGGTTCGCCGCCGGTGGGTCGGTCCGGATCGGGGAGATGGGAGAGGAACCGCCGGGCCACCCGGTCGGCGTCGAGCGGACCGCGGCCGGCGCCGGCCGGCAGGCCGATGGCGAGCTGGTCCAACCGGATGCCGTCGGTTGCCAGCGCGGCCGGGTGGAGATAGGAGGCCAGGAGCTCCGGGGTCCAGTCCCAGAGGAGTGCCCCCTGGAACCGGGCCCCGGTTCGCCACCGCCGTTGGCTGAGCCCGACCACCTTCGCCCCGACCACCTTCGCCCCGACCGGGAGTGTGGGGCGGGGTGGGGGAGTGGGGTGGGGTGGGAGATCGAGCGTGGCCGGGCGGAGGATCACCTCCCCGGCACCGACCCCGGCGAAACAGATCACGCGACCGGCCTCACGACGGCGGGGCCGGTCGCGGTGGACCGTGACCTGGTGGTCGGCCGTGACCAGATCGGCGACCGTCCGTGCCCACACCTCGCCCAGCCAATGGAACGCCCGACCCACGTCGGCCTCCCACCAGGGCGAGGTGGCGGGAATGATCACGTCGATCCAGCAGTGCCGACCCGGCACCAGATCCACCAGACCACCGCCGGTCCGGCGTCGGCAGATCTCCACCCCGTGGGCCGTGGCGGCCCGGCGGTCCACCACGGTCGCGTCCTGGGTGCTGCCGAGAACCAGGGCGGGCGCGGTGATGGTGTGGATCCACACCCGATGGTCGGCCGGTTCGGGTTCGGCCCGGTCGTGGAGGTCGGCGGCCGTGCCGGTGGTCGTCGTGACCGTCCAGCCGGGCGCCCCCGGCCGGGGCATGCGGGAGGCGTCCGCGTCCGTGCGGTCGTCGGTGGGCGGCCGGTCAGCGGTCGCGGCGTCGTCGGGGGTTGTGGGCTGGTCTGCGGTCACGGCTCGGTCCTCGCCCCCCGGTCTACCGCCGCCCGGCCCGCACGACCCCGACCGGTGACGGCGCCGACGCCCGTCCGTGGCGGGCAGCTCCGAATCGCCCCACCACCCCCCACTTCGCCCCACCCCGGCATCCGGGACATGTTTTCCCTGGTCACAAGAAATTACAGATCGGTAATTACGAACATTTGTTCTCACGTAGAGTGTGTATTTGTCCACGTAGGGGAGTGATGCGGTTGCAGGGTGGGGCGAAGTGTCATAAAGTGTGGCGCAGTGGGAGACACTCCCAGTTCGCAACATCGCAAGCCGGAACGCAGCAACAACGCAGCAATTCCGAAATGACAGAGCAATATCGAGCAACAAGCACGACACTGATGGGAGACGGGTGACACCTTGTTCGTCGGCCAGTACGAACACGCTCTCGACGACAAGGGTCGAGTCGTACTGCCGTCGCCGTTTCGCGCTCAGGTCGCCGAAAAGGGGTATGTCACGCTCCTCGACGGCTGCATTGGCCTCTGGGGTCCGGATGACTTCCGGGCTGTGGCCGAGAAGTGGAAAACCGAATTGGAAGCAGGCCGCATCTCGATGCGGGTCTTTCGAAAACTCATGAACAGCGTCCGCGAGGTCAAACTCGATTCGGCCGGTCGGATCACCCTTCCGAAGGAACTGACCGGTCAGTTGGATCTCGGCTCACAAGTCGTGGTCAGCGGCCTGTTCGATCGGGTCGAAATCTGGCCCGCCGACACCTACAACGAGGATCTCAACACCGACGAGGCGGCCGCCGAGCTGGCCGAGACGGTGAACCGGCTCGGCCTCTGAATCGGCCGCCCCGTTCCTCCGGCATCGTTTCACCTCGCCGCCGCTTCCGAAATCGCCCGAAATCACCGCACCGACACAACCAAACGAATTCACCAAACCGCACCAACCCAACCTGATCAGGCCGAATCTGATCAGACCGACTCAGAAAGGAACGTCCGGGCTAACCCCGATAGCCGGAATCGTTCATCGATTGCCTCCCGGGAGGCAGAGAGAGTGCTACTGCCCCACAACTCCGCCCGCTACTCTTTCAGTCCGAGTCAGGGAGAAATCCTGGCCGGACGCCGTAGCCCGGGAGGCTATCGATGGCCGATCCCACGAAGGGTCGAGCCCGTCGCCCCCG
>JBKDZN010000115.1:0-9497 GCA_047971245.1 Acidimicrobiales bacterium | reverse complement strand
ACGAGGCTCCACACCATGGCCATGAATCGCGAACAGCGTCGACTCCTGCAGAAGCAGGGCCAGCTCGACAGCGACGGCAACCCGGTTGCCGCATCTCGAGAGGCGCCGCGCGCGGTCCAGGCGCACGAGCGGTCCTCGCCTCGCGAATACGTGTCCGAGGTGCGGGCCGAGATGAAGCGGGTCAACTGGCCCACTCGGTCCGAGGTGGTCAACTACACGATCGTGGTGCTGGTCACGATTCTGGTGGCCACCGGTCTGGTGGCCTTGCTCGACTATGTCTTTGCCGAAGGAATCCTCCAGCTCCTGAAGTTGGGATCATGACGAACGAGAACGACACCATCGAAACACTGGCCCCCGCAGCTGCCGCCGGCCCGGACCCCGACGGAACGGTGCCCACCCTCACCGAGACCGGCGACCCCGGCACCCCCGACAGTGCCGTGGCGGACGGTGTCGGAACGGACCCTGCGGTGGCAGACCCTCCCGCGGCGGACGGTGCGGTGGCGGACCCTGCGGCCCCTGAGGGCGTCGCCGAGGATTCCGCTGACGAGCCGGTCGCAGCAGCCGACCCCACGACGGACCCGGCCGACGGGACCCCCGTGGACGAGACGGCGGCGGCCGATACGGCCGCGGATGACGCCGAGGTCGGCGATGCCCCCGCCGACGAGATGGTCGAGGTGGCGCCCCCGCCGGTCAAGCGGGAATCACCGTATGACCGCCCCGGCCGGTGGTACGTCCTCAATACCCAGTCCGGGTACGAGAACAAGGTGAAGTCCAACCTCGAGGCCCGCACCCAGTCCATGAACATGGAGGAGCGGATCTTCGAGATCGTCATCCCGGTCGAGGACGTGGTCGAGTTCAAGAACGGCAAGAAGGTGGTCGTTCAGAAGAAGGTGTTCCCCGGCTACCTGCTGGTCAGGATGCGGCTCGACGACGACTCCTGGTTCGTGGTTCGCAACACCCCGGGGGTCACCGGCTTCGTCGGCGCCGGGAACAAGCCGTCCCCGCTGCCCCGCCGGGACGTCGAATCGTTCCTGGTCGTCAAGGAGGACGGGGAGGAGCCCACCCGCAAGGGTCGGCCCCGGCTGGAGTACTCGATGGGCGAGACGGTCCGGGTCAAGGAAGGCCCGTTCGCCGACTTCCAGGGTGAGATCGTCGACATCAACGAGGAGCAGCTCAAGCTCAAGGTGCTGGTGAACATCTTCGGCCGGGAAACCCCGGTCGAGCTGGAGTTCGCCCAGGTCGGCAAGATCTGATCTCCGAGATCCGATCCTCATCGTCAGCAAGAAGAGAAAGAACGGTAATGGCCAAGAAGCAAGTTCTCGCAGTGGTCAAGATCCAGATCCCGGCCGGTCAGGCCTCGCCGGCCCCGCCCGTCGGTACCGCGCTCGGTCCGTACGGCCTGGGCATCATGGACTTCTGCAAGGAATACAACGCTCGGACCGAGTCACAGCGGGGCCAGGTGGTCCCAGTCGAGGTGACGGTGTTCGAGGATCGGACGTTCTCGTTCATCCTCAAGACCCCGCCCACCGCGGAACTGATCAAGAAGGCGGCCAACATCGAGAAGGGTGCCGGTGACCCCCTGCGGGACCACGCCGGCAGCATCACCGATGCCCAGCTCACCGAGATCGCCGAGATCAAGATGCCGGACCTCAACGCCTACGACATCGACGCGGCCAAGCTGCAGGTGGCGGGCACGGCCCGCCAGATGGGCGTCACCGTCGAGGGCTGAGCCCCGCCATCCCCGGTCGCCGCGCCGGGCGGTCCCGTCTCCCGGGGCCCCTCGCGCCGACCGGATCCATCCACCCACGGCTCGATCGGGACCACCTCGCCCGTCGGCCCAACCACACGAGGGAGCCATCATGGCGAAGAGCAAGAAGTACGCGGACGCGACCCGTCGCTACGACCGGGACCACCTCTTCGGTCCCGACGAGGCGCTCGAACTGGTCAAGAGCCTGTCGTCGGCCAAGTTCGACGAGTCGATCGACGTGGCCATCGGCCTCGGCGTCGACCCCCGCAAGGCTGATCAGATCGTCCGGGGCACCGTCGCCTTGCCGGCAGGTACCGGCAAGGACGTGCGGGTAGCCGTGTTCGCCAACGGTGAGCAGGCCAACGCGGCCGCCGAGGCCGGCGCCGACGTGGTCGGCGGGGATGATCTGGTCGAAGCGGTCTCCAACGGCATGCTCGACTTCGATCTGGCTATCGCCACCCCCGACATGATGCCCAAGGTCGGTGCCCTGGGCCGGGTCCTCGGCCCCCGCGGCCTGATGCCGAACCCCAAGACCGGCACCGTCACCCCCGATGTGGCCAAAGCGGTGGCCGAGTTCAAGGGGGGCACCGTCGAGTACCGCACCGACAAGTTCGGCAACGTCCACGTCTCGATCGGCAAAGCCAGTTTCGAGCCGTCCGCGCTGGAAACCAATCTCGGCACCCTCGTGGACGAGATCAATCGGGCCAAGCCGGCTTCGGCCAAGGGCAAGTACATCAAGAAGGTGACGGTCTCCTCCACCATGGGGCCGGGTGTCAAGGTCGACCCGGCCCGGCTCGACGAGGTCACCACAGCGGAGGCCTGAGCCGAGCCCACCGGCCCGCGCCGCATCGTCGGGCGGGCCGGTAGCCTGTTTCCTTCGACAATCGAATCCCTCTCGCCAGAGACCTCGGGTGGTGATCGATCCCCGGCCCCGGGCCGGAACCGGATCGAGGCACGCAAATCCCGACGAGGCGGTCCTCAGCAGCTCGCAGCCCACGCGGGCCCCATCGATCGGGGCCCGGCGGCAGGGTGGCGGCGACGGTCCGGTCGGTGGCAGTGGGAACCGACCCGAGAACCGAATCGCACGCACACCCGAGCAATACCGAGCACAGGAAGGAGGTGGGGACACGATGCACGAACCGAGGCCTGAAAAGGCTGCGGTCGTCGACGAGGTCCGAGAGCGCATCGGCGCCACCGGAACCGTTCTGATCACGGAGTACCGCGGCCTCAGCGTCAGCGCACTGCAGGAACTTCGGGGCGGACTGCGCCCGATCGGTGGGTCCTACCGGATCTACAAGAACACCCTCGTACGCCGAGCCGCCGATGCCGATGGTCTGGCCATCACCGAGCATCTGACCGGCCCGACCGCACTGGCGTTCCCCGAGACCGCCCCCGACGGCACCCCGCCGGATGTGGTCGGGGTGGCCAAGGTCCTCCGGGACTTCGCCAAGAACAACCCCGAACTGATCATCAAGGGCGGGCTCCTCGACGGGGCCCCGCTCGACGCCGGCGGTGTCCGGGCCCTGGCCGATCTCGAATCCCGCGAGGTCCTGCTGGCCAAGTTCGCCGGCCTGCTCGCCGCGCCGATGCAGCAGCTGGCCGGTCTGATGCAGGCGCTGCCCCGCAACCTCGCCTACGGCCTGGCCGCCCTCATCGACGCCGGTGGCGGCAGCCCCGCCGCCGACGATGCGGCCGGTGATGCGGCCGACGATCCCGCGGCGCCGGCTCCCGCCGACGCCGTCCCGGTCGACCCGGCCGACGATCCGACGGCGCCGGCTCCCGCCGACGCCGTCCCGGTCGACCCGGCCGAGGACACCCCATCCGATACCAATCCCGATCAGGAAGAAGACTGAACCATGGCGACCATGACCAAAGACGACATCCTCGACGCCATCGCCAACATGTCGGTGCTCGAGCTTTCCGGACTCCTCAAGGACTTCGAGGAGAAGTTCGGCGTGACTGCCGCGGCTCCGGTGGCCGTGGCCGCCCCCGCCGGTGGTGGCGCCGACGACGGCGACGCGGCGGCCGAGGAGAAGACCTCGTTCGACGTCGTGCTGACCTCGGCCGGCGACAAGAAGATCGCCGTCATCAAGGCCGTGCGGGAACTCACCAGCCTCGGCCTCAAGGAGGCCAAGGATCTGGTGGAGAGCGCCCCGAAGCCCGTCCTCGAAGGAGCCTCCAAGGAGGACGCCGAGGCCGCCAAGGCCAAGATCGAAGAGGCCGGCGGCGCCGCCGACCTCGCCTGATCACCCGACGATCGGGGGCCGGCCAACCGGCCGGCACGGACATCGGAGGCGATCCCCGCGGTCGCCGACCCTGGCCCGGATCCCTACGGCAGCAGCCCGGTACACCCGGCTCGCCCGTAGGGATCCGGGCCGTTTCGACCCGGCCATGATCACCGTCGCCCTGCTGCGGCGATGGTCACTCGGTGGGGGAGAAGGCTTGACCTCCAGCAGCGCTTCTCGTACCATGCCGCGACCGCAGTGGTTGTTGGTGGAGCAGGCGCCCCGTATGCTGGTTGGAGCCGTGCTTGCTCGCCCCTGCTGTTCCGGTTCCCACTGCCCTCCAGTCAGCCGCGCGCACGCACGCTTCGTTGCTCCTCGTGGTGAATCTGGTGGTGCCTCTTGCCTGCACGTACTGTCGTTCGCGACCGCTATTCCTTCGGCAATCTCGAGGAGGCACTCGCCCTCCCCGATCTGATCGCCGTACAGCGGGACTCTTTCAGCTGGTTCCTGGACGAAGGCCTGTCCGATGCCTTCCGGGACATCAGTCCGATCAAGGACTTCACCGAAACCCTCCAGCTGGAGCTCGAGTTCGACCCCCACGACGAGGATCTGAAGCCGTACCCCAAGTTCTCGGTGGAGGAGTGCAAAGAAAAGGACATGACCTACTCGGCCCCGATCTTCGTTCGGGCCCGATTCATCAACGCCAGCACTGGCGAGATCAAGGAACAGACGGTCTTCATGGGCGACTTCCCCATGATGACCGACAAGGGCACGTTCGTGATCAACGGGACCGAGCGGGTCGTGGTCTCCCAGCTCGTCCGATCCCCGGGGGTCATCTTCCAGCCGGGTGAGCGGTTCCGTCTTCGGAACCTGGCCAAGCACCAGATGGTCACCGGCACCATCCACCCCTACCGAGGTGAGTGGATCGAGTTCGACGTCGAGCAGAAGCCGGGCAAGGACCCGACGGCCGGGGTCCGGGTGGCCCGCAAGCGGCGCCTGTCGTTGTTCACGATGCTCCGCGCCCTGGGCTACGACGAGGAGAACGCCCCGGGCTTCCTGGAGGCCTTCGTACGCCATTTCGATTTCCTCGAGGGGCAGTGGGAGAAGGATCGGGAGATCGCCCCGTCCCAGGACGAGGCACTGATCGAGATCTACAAGCGGGCCCGGCCCGGTGAGCCCCCCACCCTGGAGGCGGCCCGGACCTACCTGCGCAACGCCTTCTTCGAGAGCCGCCGGTACGACCTCTCCCGGGTCGGCCGCTACAAGCTCAACCGGAAGCTCGGCCCGGAGATCGAGAAGCTGGCCAAGCTGTTCCCCATGCTCGATCTCGATCGGCCCGAATCGGATCAGCCGGTGTTGTCGCGCTGTGAGGTGCTGGCCTCGGCCACCTACCTCCTCCACCTCATGGTGGCCGAGCCCGGCTACCGCCTGGACGACCAGGACCACTTCGCCAACCGGCGGGTCCGTTCCGTCGGTGAACTGATCCAGAACCAGGTCCGCATCGGTCTGTCCCGCATGGAACGGGTCGTCCGGGAGCGGATGACCACCCAGGACGTCGAGGCCATCACCCCCCAGACCCTGATCAACATCCGTCCCGTGGTGGCGGCGATCAAGGAGTTCTTCGGCACCTCCCAGCTCAGCCAGGTCATGGACCAGGTCAACCCCCTGTCCGGGCTCACCCACCGGCGTCGTCTCTCGGCGCTCGGCCCGGGTGGTCTCAGCCGGGAGCGGGCCGGGTTCGAGGTCCGGGACGTCCACTTCAGCCACTACGGCCGGATGTGCCCGATCGAGACCCCGGAGGGTCCCAACATCGGCCTCATCGGCTACCTGTCGAGCTACGCCCGGGTCAACGCCTTCGGCTTCCTCGAGACCCCGTACCGCAAGGTGGTCGAGGGTCGCGTCACCGACGAGATCGTCTTCCTCACCGCGGACGAGGAGGAGGAGTACGTCGTCGCCCAGGCCAACGCCAAGTTGAACGCGGACGGCAGCTTCGCCGACGAACGGGTCCTCGCCCGGCGGTCGCCCCAGGCCGCCTCGCTTCGTGACCTCAAGCTCCAGCTGGAGCGCGACGTCTTCTTCGGTGCCACCACCGAGATCTCCCAGGTCCCCCGGGAAGAGGTCCAGATGATGGACGTCTCCCCGAAGCAGATTGTGTCCATCGGGACCGGGCTCATCCCGTTCCTGGAGCACGACGACGCCAACCGGGCCCTGATGGGCGCCAACATGCAGCGGCAGGCCGTCCCCCTGCTCACCGCCGAGGCCCCCTACATCGGCACCGGCATCGAGCGTCGGGCCGCCTCGGACGCCGCCGACACCCTGGTCGCCCCGGACGACGGCATCGTCATCGACGCCGACGGCCGGGCCATCACCGTGGAGTACGCCAAGCTGGGCAAGCGGATCCACCGGCTGCTCAAGTTCGCCCGGTCCAACCAGGACACCTGCATCAACCAGAAGGCCCGGGTCTCCGCCGGTGACCGGGTGGCCGAGGGAGATCTCCTGGCCGACGGACCGTCCACCGACAACGGGGAACTGGCGCTGGGCAAGAACCTGGTCGTCGCCTTCATGCCGTGGGAGGGCTACAACTTCGAGGACGCCATCATCCTCTCCGAGCGCTTGGTGCGCGACGACGTGCTCACCTCGATCCACATCAAGGAACACGAGATCGACGCCCGGGACACCAAGCTCGGCCCGGAGGAGATCACCCGGGACATCCCCAACCTGTCCGAGGACATCCTGGCCGACCTCGACGAGCGGGGCATCATCCGGGTCGGCGCCGAGGTCGGCGCCGGCGACGTGCTGGTGGGCAAGGTGACCCCGAAGGGCGAGACCGAGCTCACCCCCGAGGAGCGCCTGCTGCGGGCCATCTTCGGTGAGAAGGCCCGGGAGGTGCGTGACACCTCCCTCAAGGTGCCCCACGGCGAGACCGGCAAGGTCATCGAGGTCAAGGTGTTCAACCGGGACGACAGCCACGAGCTGCCCCCCGGGGTCAACCAGCTCGTCCGGGTGTACGTGGCCCAGAAGCGCAAGATCGCCGTCGGCGACAAGCTGGCCGGCCGCCACGGCAACAAGGGCGTCATCTCCCGGATCCTCCCGGTGGAGGACATGCCGTATCTGGCCGATGGCACCCCGGTCGACATCATCCTCAATCCCCTCGGCGTGCCGAGCCGGATGAACGTGGGCCAGGTGCTCGAGTCGCACCTGGGCTACGCCGCCCGCTGGGGCTGGAACGTCGACGGGCAGCAGGTCGGTGAGGCCCCCCTCCGGGGCACCGAGACCAAGACCCGGCCCTTCACCACCCCCGCCACCCTGGTGGCCACCCCGGTGTTCGACGGGGCCAAGTGGGACGAGACGGAACGGGCGGGCAAGCACCCGACCATCCAGACCATCTTCGAGAACCTGAATCCGGAATCGGTCGACGGGCAACGCCTCATCGGATCCGACGGCAAGGCCACCCTCTACGACGGGCAGACCGGTCGTCCGTTCGACAACCCGATCATGGTCGGGATCATGTACATCCTGAAGCTGTCGCACCTGGTCGACGACAAGATCCACGCCCGGTCGACCGGCCCGTACTCGATGATCACCCAGCAGCCGCTCGGTGGTAAGGCCCAGTTCGGTGGCCAGCGTTTCGGCGAGATGGAGGTGTGGGCCCTCGAGGCCTACGGCGCCGCCTACTGCCTGCAGGAGCTGCTCACCATCAAGTCCGACGACGTCCTCGGCCGGGTCAAGGTCTACGAGGCGATCGTCAAGGGCGAGAACATCCCCGAACCGGGGATTCCCGAGAGCTTCAAGGTGCTCATCAAGGAGATGCAGGCCCTGTGCCTCAATGTGGAGGTTCTGGCCGAGGACGGCAACGAGATCGAGATGCGCGAGCTCGACGACGAGCTGTTCCGCACCGCCGAGGAGCTCGGCATCGATCTGAGCCGACCCGAGCGGGGCTCTGATGAAGACGACGCGGCCCGTGCTGCCGGCACCCGTCGCTGACCGTTCGGTTCGATCGAGGAAGAAGGCCAATCACGAATGCTTGACGTCAACGATTTCGATCAGCTGAAGATCGGACTGGCGACCGCGGATTCGATCCGCATGTGGTCGAACGGCGAGGTGAAGAAGCCGGAGACCATCAACTACCGCACCCTCAAGCCCGAGAAGGACGGGCTCTTCTGCGAGAAGATCTTCGGCCCGCAGAAGGACTGGGAGTGCGCCTGCGGCAAGTACAAGCGGGTGCGTTTCAAGGGCATCATCTGTGAGCGCTGCGGGGTCGAGGTCACCCGCTCCAAGGTGCGGCGTGAGCGGATGGGCCATATCGAGCTGGCCGCCCCGTGCGTCCACATCTGGTACCTCCGGGGCACCCGCTCCTGGCTGGCCTACCTGCTCATGGGCACCGAACCCCGCGAGGAACTCAAGGCCAAGCAGCTCGAAAAGGTCATCTACTTCGCGGCCAATCTGGTCACCTGGGTCGATGAGGAGAAGCGGCAGGAGGAGCTGCCCAACCTCGAGGCCGAGGTCATCGGCGAACGCGAGACCATCATCAAGGAGATGGAGCTTCGCCTGGCCGAACGGCACAGCGAGCTCGAGGCCGAAGTGGCCCAGATGGAGACCGACGGGGCCAAGGACACCGAGATCCGGGCCCGCCAGCGCTCGGTCGACAAGGACCTGGCCGGGATCCGCGAGCAGTACGAGCTCGAACTCGACATGCTGGATCGGGCGTGGGAGGAGTTCAAGGAGCTGTTCCCCCGCAAGATCGTCGAGGACGAGATGCTGTGGCGGGAGATGGAAGACCGCTTCGGTGACTATTTCGAGGGCGGTATGGGGGCCGACGCCATCGCCCAGCTCATCGACCGGATCGACTTCGACTCCGAGGAGGAGAAGCTCCGGGCCGCCATCGAGCCCGAGGACGGCACCCGCCCCCTGTCGGCCCAGCGCAAGCAGAAGGCGATCAAGCGGCTCAAGATCGTCGCCGCCTTCAACCGCCGCGACGACAACGGCCGCCGGTTGAACGACCCGCGGGCCATGATCCTCGACGTGGTGCCGGTCATCCCGCCGGAGCTGCGCCCCATGGTCCAGCTCGACGGTGGCCGTTTCGCCACCTCGGACCTGAACGACCTGTACCGCCGGGTGATCAACCGGAACAACCGGCTCAAGCGTCTGCTCGATCTCGGCGCCCCCGAGATCATCGTCAACAACGAGAAGCGGATGCTGCAGGAGGCCGTCGACGCCCTGTTCGACAACGGTCGCCGCGGCCGGCCCGTCACCGGGCCCGGGAACCGCCCGCTCAAGTCCCTGTCCGACATGCTCAAGGGCAAGCAGGGACGCTTCCGGCAGAACCTGCTGGGCAAGCGGGTCGACTACTCGGGCCGTTCGGTCATCGTGGTCGGCCCCACCCTCAAGTTCCACCAGTGCGGCCTGCCCAAGATCATGGCCCTCGAACTGTTCAAGCCGTTCGTGATGAAGCGCCTGGTCGACCAGGAGCTGGCCCAGAACATCAAGTCGGCCAAGCGGATGGTGGAGCGGCGGCGTCCCCAGGT
>JBKDZN010000114.1:0-4160 GCA_047971245.1 Acidimicrobiales bacterium | reverse complement strand
GGCGGCGGCGGGCCTTGGCCGGGGTGTCGCCGCTGCGGACGGCCACCGAGGGTTCGTGGAACGGCTCACCCAGGCGCGCCGCGGCCCGCCGAACCCCCTGTAGCGGGACCTGGAGGTTCTTCTCCACGTCGACGGCCAGGGCCCGCAGGGGGGAGATGTAGAGGATGCGGGTGCGGTGGGTCTTCTCCTCGGGCCGGGGCCGCCGGGTCAACTGGTCGAGGCCCCAGAAGAAGGCGGTGAGGGTCTTGCCCGAGCCGGTGGGAGCCAGGATCAGGGTGTGGTCACCGGCGGCGATGATCGGCCACCCCGTGCTCTGGGGCGGGGTCGGGGACGGGAACGTGGAGGAGAACCACGCCGCGGCGGCCGGGCTGAACCCGTCGAGGGCGGAAGGGGTCTCGGCACCCACCCCGGCCACGCTACCGGCCGAACCCACACCGCTCGACGCGCGCCGTGGGCGGCTCAACCGGCCGTGCCCGGGTTCAGTCGATGATGGCCTGGTACACGAGGCTGCGGAAGTCCCGGTCGGGTCCGAGCACGCCGGTCATGTACTGGGTCATGAACAGCCCGACGAGCTCCTCAACCGGGTCGACCCAGTAGTAGGTCTTGGCCGCACCGGCCCAGCCGAACTCACCCACCGAACCGGGACCGGCAGAGGCGGCCACGTCGAGCATGACCCGGGAACCGAGCCCGAACCCCATGCCCGGCACCGGCAGGCCGAGCAGCTCGATCGGCAGCAGATCGGCGGGGAGGTGGTTGCTGTGCATGAGCTCCAGCGTCTTGCGACCGATGATCTGTTGGTCACCGACCCGACCGTCGGCGGCCAGCATCGCCGCGAACCGCATGTAGTCGTCCGCGGTGGAGAACAGGCCGAGGCCGCCCCGCTGGAACACCTTCGGGGTGCCGGTGGGGTAGGTGGCCGACACGTCGATCCGCTCGTTGAACCCGGCCAGGGCGGCCTCGGTGAGCTGCACGACCGAGTAGTCGTCGCCCACCAGGTCGGGGAGGCCGTACATGGCGGACAGCCGATCGAGCTGGTCGTCGGCCACGCCGAAGCCGGTGTCGGTCATCCCCAGGGGGTCGAACAGGCGCTCCTGGAGGAAATCGCCGAGCGGCCGGCCGCTGATGACCTCGATGAGGCGGGCGGCCACGTCGATGCCGACGCTGTAGTGGAAGCGCTCCCCGGGCTGGTAGGCGAGGGGGAGGGTGGCCAGCTCGTCGATGACCTCCTCGAGGGTGCGGGTGGCATCGTTCATGATCCGATGGTCGCGGTACTGCTGCGCCACGGGGTTGTCGGCCATGAAGTCGTAGGTGAGTCCGCTGGAGTGGGAGAGCACGTCACGGATGTCCATCGGGCGGACCTGGTCGACCAGGGTTCCGTCCCCGGCCAGGACCTTGGTGGCCCCGAACGCGGGCAGGTACTGGGCCACCGGTTGTTCGAGCTGGAAGCGACCCTCCTCGTGGAGCAGCATCAGGGCGGTAGACACGATCGGCTTGGTCATCGAATAGATGCGGAAGATGGTGTCGGCCGCCATCGGTTTGGCGGCCTCCCGGTCACGGAAGCCGAACTGGCCCCGGTGCACCACCTGACCGCGGCGCGCCACCATGGTGGAGACGCCCACCACTCCCCGACCGGTCACATAGTCCTCCATGATCGGCCAGATGCGGCCGAGCCGTTCGGCACTCATGCCGACCGATTCCGGTGCGGCTTCCGGCAGGGCGGCGTTGCTGGTCATGGGATGCTCCTCGCTCGACGTGCCCGGACGCTAACCCCCGCCGGTGAGGGGACTCAAGGCCGGAGGCCGTGGCTCCCGGCCGGCGGCGTCGGTGTCGCGCGCGTTCCGCGGCGGCCGGTGATACTGGGGGCAACGGGTGCACCCGGCGCCCCGAACCGAAGGAGCAGCCGAATGACCAGCACGGTGGCCGCTCACCTGTTCTCCTCCCTCAACGGGGTCTCGGAGAGCCCGCACCTGTTCCAGTTCGACACCTTCGGCCCCACCGAGGGCGAGTTCATGGCCAAGACCCTGGCCGGGGTGACCGACGTGGTCATCGGCCGGAAGTTGTGGTCGGAATGGTCGCAGTACTGGCCTGCCAACACCGACGACGGTTTCGGCGACTTCATCAACCCGGTCCGCAAGCATGTGGTGTCGTCCACCCTCGGCGGTGACCCCGGCTGGAACAGTGTGGTCATCGACGGTGACCCGGTCGCCTACGTCGAGAAGCTGCGAGACCGGGCCGAGGGCGGCATCGTCGTGGCCGGCGGGGTGGAAACCGTCCGGTCGCTGTTCCTGGCCGGGGCGATCGACACCCTGACCCTCACCATCCACCCGGCCGTCACCGGCACCGGCCGCCGCCTGTTCGACGAGTCGGTCCCGGTAACCCGCCTCGACCTGGTGGACAGTGTCGTCTCCCCCGCGGGCAACGCCATCCTCACCTACGCCCTGAAGCCCTGATCCGGTCAGGACGGACCACCGGAAGAGGCGGCCAAGACGAACAACACGAGCGACACGCCAAACACCGTCCCGGCCGTGGCGAACCCCTTGGCCCACATCGAGGCCCGGAGGGCGCCCGCCTCGTCGCCGGCCAGCCACCGTTTGTTCACCCGGCTGGCGAAGAAGACGGCGATCCCCCCGAGCGGGGTGCAGAGGAACGCCATGGTGAGGACGGCCCAGTTCATGTGGTTGGGTGGGGGCTGCCGCATGGTGGCGGGTGTGCTCCGGGTGTGCGGGGTTTCATCGGTGGTCACGGTCGTCTCCTTACCGGCACGAGCGGTGAGCGGTTGCCCACTGCCTTCGGAGACGACGCGCGAGGCGGATACGTTCGCGGTCCGACGGAGAAGTTCGCGTCACACCCCGGATCGGTGCCGATCGGCGTCGAGCCGGGTCAACGTCCGGGCCGCCACGAGACCGGCGGCGACGACAACGGCCAGGACGGGCACCACCCACACGGCGTGCGGGGCCAGCCCGCTGTCATCGAGGAGTCCCGACACCCCGAAGGCGACCAGCACCCCGCCGAGGATCAGCGGTAGCAGTCGCCAACCATCGGCCGTGTCGGGGCCGTCAGTGCCGTCGGGGCCGTCGGGGCCGTCAGTGCCGCCGTCCGGTCCGGGGGGCAGGTCGGGGGAACGGTCGTCGCCGTGTCCAGGTTCAGTCACCGGGCCACTCCTCGATCAGGACCTCGCCGTCTGGCCCACCGGGCACCAGCTGCGGTCGGGTCACGTCCATGAACTCCAGGTCGGCGCCGGACGGGTCGAACCGTTCGACGCTGACCGTCCCGAGCCCCATGGTGGCGTCGATCTCCACCGTGCCGCGGTCGAGCGCGGCCGGCGCATCGGGGTCGCAGGGCCGGCCCAACTCGTCGGCGCCGGTCTGCCACCGCGCACCGGTGTCGGCCCAGACCGGCTCGGGCAGCCCGACGGCGGTGATCCGCTCGGCCACCGAGGCGGGGATCTGGAACGCCGGGTCCGCGAGGTCGTCCACCGACACGGTCAGGCCGAGTTCTTGCCACACCCAGCCGTACCGGGCGTACATCTCGGTCGGTGACATCGTCGAGGGGTGGCACTCGTTGCGCACCGGCCCGTAGGTGATCTCGCGTACCCGGTCGATCACCAGGGCCTCATTGACGGTCCACCAGTCGTCGGCCTGGACCCTCAGCTCCCCCAACCCGATGTCGGCCCGGACCACCACCGTGGCCGAGTCCGGCACCTCGATGATGGTGGTCCCTGCGGTGGCTGCGGTGACCAGCTCCACCGTCGACCCGGCCGGAACCGCCTCCGGCTCGACCCGGACCCGGAGGTCTCCGTAACCGTGTTCGATCTCGGTGGCCGCCCCCGGTTCGGTGAGCACCACGTCCTCCGTTCCCGAGCCCGGGAACCGGCCGATATCAGCGGCCGAGAACGCCACCCACAATGGCAGCAACGGCACGGCCAGCAGGGCCGTCCAGCCCGCCCGGCCCCGCCAGGCGCTGACGCTCAGGCCCTCACAGACGATGTCCAGGGCGCCGTTGACGAACCAGCCCGGATCGAGACCGGGGCTCAGGTCGGCGTCGAGGGTGAACGCCACCACCTGCAGGGCGTCCAGCAAGTCCACGGTGACGGGCCAGAGCGGGGGTTGCCGTATCGGTCGTGGGGGCGGGCCGGAGCGGAGCATGCCCGGCCCGACCCC
>JBKDZN010000113.1:0-24106 GCA_047971245.1 Acidimicrobiales bacterium | reverse complement strand
AGCGCGGTCTGGACGACCCCGGCGGCCAGGAGCACGGCGGCCCCCCGGGCACGGCCCCGGGCCGCGCCGCTCACGGCGCCCAGACAGGCCAGGGAGAACGCCGCGGTGGCCACCGCGTACGGCACCAGGAACGGGATGACCTCGTCGGCGTGGGCGCCGAACAGGAGCCGGGCCGCCGGCGGCCCCCCGATCCAGGTGGCCACGGTGGCTGCCGCTCCGACCCCGCCCACCAGCAGGGTCGTGGTGCGGGCCACCCGGTCGGCGTGGGCGGGGTCGGCCAGCTTCGGGAACGCGACCATCACGATCGCCCACGCCAGGGGGAACGAGATCCGGCCCAGCAGGGCCACGGCGGCGAACACCGACGCCGTTCCGGGGGCGGTCGCCGACACCACCACCACATCACCGTTGGCGATCAACACCTGGCTGAACAACAGCAACACCAGGGGCACGCCGACCGCGACCTGTCGGGCCGATGCGGCCGCGTCGTCGGGCACGTCGGTCCCGGGGCGGGCCCGGGCGTAACCGGCGGCCAGCGCGAACGACACCCCCATCCCGGTCGCCGCCGCGGTCGGTCCCCCGAGCCAGGCCGCTCCGACCCCGGTGACCACCAGGCGGCCCACCGATTCGACGATCAGCGACACGGCCAGGTCGCCGAAGCGTTGCTCCCCCTGCATCACCCCACGGTCGATCGACATCGCCAGGTAGACGGGTACGGAGAGGCCGAGTACGGCGAACGAGGTCGGCGAGCCACTGTGGAGCGCCGCGGCCAGGGGTCGGGCGGTGGCCACCATGACCACCGCCACGAGCGCGGCGATCCCCGTCACCCAGCGGCGCAGGGCGTTCAACGCCGCCGGTTCGTCCCGGACCCGTCGATGGGCGGCGGCGAGCTGCACCGCGGTCGCCGTGGCGCTCAACAGGAGCAGGGAACTGACGATCAGGGCCGCGTCGCCGAACGCCTCGAGCGAGAGGGAGTGGGCCAGCCAGGCGTTGGTCGCGTAGTTGGCCGCACCGGCCAGGGCGGTGGCCGGTGCCACGACGAGCGTGGCGGCCCCCACCCGCCCCGAGCCCCCGGTCGGCCGCGAACTTGCCGCCGGCACTGTCGGCCGGATCGGTCTCATCGTCGCCCTCATCGTTGGTCTCGTCGTCGGTCTCGCGGCCGGTCGGGTCCACGGTCCTGGGGGTCCGACGGGACCGTGTGGAGCAGGTCGATGACCCCGGTCATGGCGACCATCCCCGCCGGGCCCGGCTTCACCGGCTTGATGACCGTCAATGGCCGCCCGGCCAGCATCGGTTGGCGGGCAAACGCCGTCACCGCGGCCACCCCGGCGGCGTCGAGCGCGCTCACACCGGCCAGGTCGATCCGGACCGGTCGGGTCCCGGTGGGGTCCCGACGCAGTTTCAGCAGCCGGAGCCGCCCGGCCGTGGCCACGGTGAGCTCCCCACGCACCCCGACGGTGTCGCCCTCGGCGTCACAGACCACCGAAAGGTGGAGGTCGTCGTCGACGTCCTCGATGCGACGCACCACGGTCACGGTCGGGAACCGACCGTGGTCCTGGATGGCGGTCGCCGGGACCGGGCCGCCGGCCGGCGGGGACGGGAGCTCACCGACGCCCATGTCAGGCCACCCGGTCCATGAGCTCGAAGGTGAGGTGGGCGGCGGGGGAGTGATCCTGGGTCATGGCCGACCGGCCACGGGCAGCGGCCCGGTCGGTCAGGTCGCGGATCGAGGCGACGGCGCGGAGGTCGATGAACTCGACCCTGTGGAGGTCGACCACGAGATCGTGTCCGGCGGCAAGCTGATCGGTCGCCCAGGCATCGAAGGCGGCGAGGGCGTGGACGTCGAAGCGGACCGGGGCGACATAACGGGCGATCGGGACGGTGCCGGTGGGATGCAGGGGGATGACGGGAGCCGTCCACCCGGTGCCGGGGGACGAGGTGTGGCTGGCGGCGTTGGGCTGGATGGCGACGACGGTCATGGGGATCATGAAAGTCCCCGGTGTTCAACCGCCGTTCCGGCCTACCTCAAGCTGCTCCCAAGAGTCCCCGAAGCCCAACGAATACGACCCCGAAACGGCGAAACCGCCGGTCCGGGCCGTGCCGACGGCCCGAAACCGGCGGAGCCGGCGTTCCCCGGTTGACGCTCAGCCGCCGGGCGTGGGCGCCAGGTCGGTGGGGCCGTCGGCCGGCACCGCGGCGTCGTCGCGGCCGGTGGTGGCCCGGCGTGGCCCCAGCACGGCGAGGTAGAGGAGGGCGACGCCGGCGAGGGCCACACCGACCCACATCGAACCCACCCAGGCGTCGACGAACGCGTGCTTGGCCGCGTCGATGATGAGCGGGGCCTGCTCACCGGCTTGGGCGGCCACACCGAACGCACTGCCAATGCCCTCCCCGGCCGGCGCCGCAAGTTGGGGCGGCAACCCGACCAGGGCGGGGGCGATGGCCTCCCGGTAGCCGGAGCTGAGCACCGAACCGAGCAGGGCCACGCCGATCGCGCCGCCGAGCTCCCGGGACGTGTCGTTCAACGCCGAGGCCACGCCCTGCTTGTCCTCCGGAAGGGTCTCGGTGATGGCCGCCGTCGCCGGCGTCATGGTGAGGCCCATACCCAGGCCGATGATGAGCAGGCCGGGCAGCACCGAGAAGTACCCGCCCTCCACCGAAGCCCGCAGGGCCAGGGTCGCGAGGCCGGTCATGAAGGTGGCCACGCCGATCATCATCGTGAGTCGGGTCCCGATCCGGGCGGCGATCCGGGGCGCCATGGTCGACATCGGCATCATCAGGGCCGCCATCGGGAGCATGGCCGCGGCGGACCGCAGGGCCGACCATCCCACCACGGCCTGGAAGAACGGGAACAGGACGAGGAAGATACCGAACATCACCGCGAAGACGATGACGAGGGTGAGGGAGCCCGACGCCAGGCCCCGGTTGGTGAAGGCGGAGATGTCGAGCAGGGGGTCGGCGTGGTGCCGTTCCCAGGCGATGAAGGCGAGCAGTCCGACCACGCCGACCACCAGACCGGCCACGGTCAGGCCATCGGTCCAGCCCCGTTCCGGGCCCTCGTGGATGCCCAGCACCAGACCGCCGATGGCCAGCGCCGACAGGACCGACCCGCCGAGGTCGAAGGGGTGCTCCTTGTGTTCCCGGGAGTTGGGCACCGTGGCCAGGGTCATCACCATGGACACGGCAACCAGGGCGATGGGCAGGACGAACAGCCAGCGCCAAGTCAACACGTCGACCATGAACGAGGAGACGAACAGCCCGATCAGGCCGCCGCTGCCGGCGAAGGCGGCCCAGATGCCGATGGCGTTGGCCCGGTCCTCGGCCGGGAAGCTGGAGGTGACCACCGACAGGGTCACGGGCATGATCATGGCGGCACCGACCCCGGCCAGGACCCGGGCGCCGATCATCATCGGCACCGAGGTGGCCAGGCCGGCGCCCAGGCTGGCGAGGGCGAACACGCCCAAGCCGGTCAGCAGGACCGGCTTACGACCCCAGCGGTCGCCGACGGCGCCCACCGGGAGCAGGAGGGCGGCGAGGGCCAGGGTGTAGGCGTTGATGATCCACAGGACGCCGCCCTGGGAGGCACCGAGATCGATGGCCAGCTGCTGCTGGGCCACGTTCAACCCCGACACCGAGGCAATGACCGCCACCAGGGCGGTGATCATGGCGATCAGGATGTTGCGCTGACTCGTCTTGTCGAGCGCGAGCGCCGTGTCGGTCTCGTGGAGGCTGGGCCCGGCGCCGCCGGGTGGAGGGGATTCTACGGACATGGACTACTCCGGGGAGGGGGATTGGCTGCCGGTGGTGCGTCGAGGCTCCGGGTTTCGGCGGGTTCGTGACCGATCTCACACCGCACCTCGGCTTCGATACTAACCAGTATCGGTACGAAACGGTCTTGTAGTGAAGTATGATGTTGGTCATGGCTGCCACCGCATCCGAACCGGACCGGATGGACCCCCGAGTCGCCCGAAGTCGGGCCCGGGTGCTCGACGCCGCCGCCGAGCTGCTGGTGGAGGGAGGACCCCGTCACGTCACGGTCGACTCGGTCTCCGACCGGTCCGGCGTGGCCAAGTCCACCATGTATCGGCACTGGGGATCTCGGGCCGAGCTCCTCGTCGACGTCCTCCGAAGTCGTATGCCGCCGGTGGACACCCCGGATCTCGCGGCCGGATTCGAGGCCGCGCTGCGTTCGGTCACCCGCCAGGCCGCGGCCACCCTGGCCGACCCGGAGTGGGCTCGTATCCTCCCGTCACTGTTCGTCCTGCGTCTGCAGGAGCCGGAGTTGGCCGGGCTGGCCGACGCCAGCAAAAGGGACCGGGTGGATCAGCTGCGGTCCATCATCGATGTCGGTGTGGCCGAAGGTCTGGTGCCGGCCGATCTGGAACCCGAACGGGTGATCGCCCTCATCGTCGGGCCGTTGATGTTCGCCGCCTTCCACGATGACGTGGCCGCGATCGTCGATTTCGCTGACGATGTGGTCGATCGTTTCCTGGCCTTCTATCAGCGTTGATCGAGGCCGAAACGAGCGCCGGCCGATGCCGACGGCGAGGCCCGGCTGCTCCGGTCCGGTCGTCAACGAGCGTGGATCCGGGCGCGTCTATACCTGAAGGGTGAACACCGCCCGGTCGTCGGCGAACGCCTTCAGCTCGATCGCGTTACCCGCCGGGTCGAACACGAAGCAGCTGTGCTGCTCACCCGGCCGTCCGGCGAAGCGAACCGCCGGAGGGGCGGGGAACGGGACCCCGGCGGCATCGAGCCGGTTCACGGTGTCCCGCCACGCGCCCAGCGGCAGAATGACGCCGAAGTGGGGGATCGGTACCCGCTCGCCGTCGACCTGGCCCACCGCATCCGATGGGTCTGCGCGCCGGTCGGTCCGGTGGGTGACGAGTTGGTGACCCCACAGGTCGAAGTCGACCCACTCCTCGGTGCTGCGACCCTCCCCGGCTCCCAGGACACCGCCGTAGAAGGCTCGGGCCGCGTCCAGATCATCCACGGGGATGGCCAGGTGGAACCGGGGGCGCGACAGGGTCGGCGGGGTCGCTCCGGCGCCCAGGGCGGCCAGGATCTCGGGCTCGAACTGTTCGAGTGATTCGACGACCAGATCGGCGAAACCGAACCGGGCGCTGCCCCGCTCCTCGGGCGCGGGGACGGCCACCACCCGCATCCCGGCCGCCTTGGCGGCCACACATCCGGCCACGGAGTCCTCGAACACCAGGCAGCGGCGGGGATGCACCCCGAGCTCGGCCGCGGTGGCCAGATAGGGCTCGGGGTGTGGTTTGCCGTGTTCGTCATCGGCGGCGGAGTGGACCACGACGAACCGGTCGGTGAGGCCCAAAGCCTCGAGGACGGCGTCGATCAACCGGTGATCGGACGAGGAGCACAGGGCGAGTGGATGACCGGCCGTCGCGAACCAGTCGATCGTGCTCAGGACACCGGGCAACGGCACGGCATCGGCGCACAACTCGATCACCCGGTCGACCACCTGTTCGGCCACCGTGTCGGGGTCGGGGCCCGTCCAGGGATGGGCGGAGAACCAATGCCGGGCCACCTCCCGCATCCGCATCCCCATGGTGGCGATGAAGTCGGCTTCGCCCATGGGTAGGCCGAGTCGGTTGCAGGCCTCCTGCTCGGCCTGCCTCCATCGGCTCTCGGATTCGGTGAGCAGTCCGTCCATGTCGAAGATCACGGCATCGGTCATTCCCACAGGGTAAAGGGACGCTTCCCCTGGGACTGGCGGCGAGCGTCGACCGGCGAACGGTTCGAGCGCAAACCGATCCGGCCCCAGGCCGACCCGACGGTCACGTATTTCGATCCCATTGCCGGCCCTGATTCGTTCCCACAGATCTATTCTCGGGTCGGTAAGGTGCTGAGACGATGGCCCAGGTCGACCGAACGAGCCCGATGCCCTTGTGGGCCCAGGTTCTCGACGATCTCCGCCGTCGTCTCGATGCCGGAGAACTGGTCGACGAGTTCCCCACCGACATCGAACTCACCTCCTATTACGGCGTCTCCCGGCACACCGCCCGCGAGGCGGTCCGACGCCTCCAGGACGAGGGCGTGGTCAGCCGGGAACGGGGGCGGGGCACCTTCGTGCGGGCCCCGTCCATCGAGCAGGCGACCGGCGCCATCTACAGCCTTTTCCGTGAGATCGAGGCCCAGGGGATCGAGCAGCGCAGCGAGGTGCTCGACCTGTCCGAGCAGGTTGACGCCGAGGTGGCGGAACGGTTCGAACTGGATCCGAACACCCGGTTCGTGCGCCTCGAGCGCCTACGGCTGGCCGGGGGAGCGGTGCTCGCCCACGACACCTCGTGGATGCCGGCCGACGTGGCTCGCCCCTTGCTCGGTGTCGACTTCAGCCGCACGGCGCTCTATGACGAGCTCCAGGCCCGCTGCGGGGTGCGGCTCACCGGAGGCACCGAACGGATCGGAACGGAACTGCCCTCTCAGGAGGAACGTGAACTCCTCGGCCTCGGTGCCCGACAGCCTGTGTTCCGGATCTTCCGGTGGGCGTGCGAATCGGACTGGATGGTCGAGTTCCGTGAGACGGTGGTGCGGGGCGACCGTTACGCCTTCGTGGCCAACTGGTCGAGTTCGGGCAGCTACGAAGCGACCCTGACCGGCAACACCGACAGCCGTCCCGTCCCGATGCGCCCGGCCGACGAGCCGGCCTGACGGGTCGGTCCGGCCCGCCACCCCGGTCCGGTCACCGTGGATCCCGCCTGGCCACGACCAGGGCATCGACGGCGTCCCTCGGCCCGTTGGGGGTCATGACGGTACGGAGCACGTCGTCGGCCGTGGTCACCACCAGGCCGGCCGCCTCGGCCGTGCGGGCCAGGCGAACGGGATCATGCAGCACGTCCCGGCTCGACGGGCCGCCGTAGCCCCGTTCGAGGTTGTCGACATGGTGGCCGACGACCAGCAGATGACCTCCCGGGGCGACCATGCCGGCCACGGCGGACAGTACCGGGTCGAGCTGACCGGACGGGAGTTGCAGGTAGGCGACGAGCACCAGATCGAACCGCGGTTGGTCGGGGATCGGATCGGCCCCGAACGAGGCGACGTCGACCACCTCGAACGAGACGGTGACGCCCCGTTCGTCGGCCGCTCGGCGAGCCTTGTCGATGGCGACGGCGGAGAAGTCGACGCCGACGGCGTCCCAGCCGTGTTCGGCCAGCCAGATCGCGTTCCTGCCCTCACCGCAGGCCACATCGATGGCCCGCCCCGGCGGCCACGCCGAAGCCAACGCCTCCACGAACTGGTTCGGACCCGCTGACCACACGAGCTCCGAGGTCCGGTATCGGTCGTCCCAATCGGCTGCATCCATGGGGCCATGATGTCCGAGGCGAATCAGTGTTGTGGGATCGTGCGTGCGAACGATCGTGCCCCTGGCTTGGGGTAACCTGAACAGGGGATGGGCCATCGGGTAATCCCGCCTATCCGGGTCGCGGGAAACGGAGGGGCGCCTAGGTTGCCCCTGACGCGCGGCGTGAGGTGTACGCACGGTGAGGGACCGAGCAGCCTGGTGATGCGACGCGCCCATTGTCGATGACCTCTTCTGCTGAACGCACCGCTTCGCCCACGGTCGCAACCCCGCCGGATCGGGACCCGCGTCCGAGGTACGCCATGCCGGCCGCGCACCGGCTCAACAACTTCGATCTGATCCGCCTGATCGCGGCCCTGGAGGTGGTGATCGGCCACAGTGTCGAGTTCCTCGACATCACCGTGCCGTCCTGGCTGGCCCCGGCGTATGTCGTGCTCCGCTGGTTCCCCGGGGTGCCGGTGTTCTTCGCTCTCAGCGGCTGGCTGCTCACCGGTTCCTTGGAACGTCGCCCCGATCTGCGGGACTACACGCGCAACCGGGTCCTCCGCCTGTTCCCGGCCTTGTGGGTGTGCGTCCTGGTCACCATGGCCGTGCTGGCCGCGGCCGGTCTGCTGTTCCGCCTACCGCCGGACCGGTTGGTGGCCTTCGTGCTGGCCCAGCTGACGATCGGCCAGACCTGGGCGCCGAGCCCGATCGACACGTTCGGACTCGGTGCGCCCGACACCCCCAACATGTCGCTGTGGACCATTCGGGTGGAGGTCGGCTTCTACATCGCCCTGCCCATCCTGCTGCTCGGCGGCCGCCGCCTGGTACGCACCGCTCGCCGGCTCGATGTGCTGCTCCTCCTGGTTGCGGCGGCCAGTTTCGTCATCCAGGCCGGATGGGGTGACCCAGCGGTCGAGGACGGACTGCCCCTCCTCGGGCGGCTGGTCGTCAACTCCCCGGCTCCCTACCTGTGGTTGTTCGTGGCCGGAGCACTGATGCGGCGGCACCAGGAAACGGTGCTGGCCGCATTCCGCAACCGGACCGGATGGTGGTTGGTGGTGTTCCTGGCGGCGCGAGGGCTGGTGTACTGGCGCTACGAGGCCGGGGGCGGTTCGGCGCCGATGGCCGCCCTCGGGGTGGCCAACCTGCTGCTCCTGGGCCCCGCGTTCGCGCTGGCGTTCAGCGGTAACGCCGTCATTCGCCGGCTCCGGCCGCCAATCGACATCTCGTACGGCGTCTACCTGTGGCATGGCCTCGTCATCAACGTCATCGTCCAGTGGGCGTTGGCCACCGGCGCCGCTGCGGGGTTGATCACCATCGCGGCCGCCGTGCTGCTCGGCACCCTGTCGTGGTACCTGGTGGAGGCGCCGGCGTTGAATCTCAAGCGATCGGCCAGGAGTGCCCCCACCCCCCGGGCAAGCTGACAGCGGCGGCCCGGGGGGTTTGGTCGGCCAAGAGGCGGCGTAGGTGGATGACCGACCAGGGGGTTCCGGGAGCGGCCCGTGTCCGGCGGCGGAAGGACCTCGCGGGTCGCCCTGAACCGCTCGGTCATCAGACACGGACCGCTCTCGAATAGTGACGTGGGCGGCTCGGAACGAACCGCTCACGGATGAATGAATGACAGAAGAACATTCGGGCTGGGGCCGATGTTGCCGAGGGTGTTTCGCCCTTCCACCCTCAGCAACATGGCGGCTTCGCCCTGAACACCTTCGGAGCGCAACCTCACTGCCTCCGTCGGCATTCAACCCAAGTAATCGACGGACGCTCGGCAGAGGATTCGGGTCGCGGCGAATTTTCTTCTTTTTTCTTCGACCGCTCCCCACGGACCCGAACCCCCGGCAAACGGGGGGGAGTTGAACACCCTAAGCAGGGGTCCACGAGATTGACGGCTGGTTAAGGTAGCTCCGCGGATCGGCGGGAACGAGGTTGTGGGGATGGGCGTGAGCCGGGCGGCGGGGGATGGGACCCTCCGGACGTTCGACCAGACGATGGATCGGGCGAAATCCGGAGACGATGATGCGCTCTCGGTGCTGTACCTGAACCATGTGGCCATGGTGTACGGCTATTTGCGGGCGTGCCGAGCGGTCGACCCCGAGGATGTGACGTCCGAGGTTTTTCTCGGCATGTTGCGGGGCCTGACCCGATTCGAGGGCTCGCAGGCCGATTTCCGTCGTTGGCTCATGACGATCGCCCACCGGCGTTTGGTCGACGAGCGGCGTCGCTCGATGCGGAATCCCCATGAACTGATCGACCCCCAGCTGATGCAGCAGCGACCGTCACCGAACAACATCACGGAGTTGAAGGCGATCGCGGTCAACGAAGACCTGATCACCGCGTTCTCCCGGCTCACCGATGCTCAGCGGGAGGTCCTGGCTCTACGCTTCGTGGCTGATGTGTCCCTCCAGGATGTGGCGGCGATCGTCGGTCGCCCGGTGGCGGCGGTGAAGAGCCTCCAGAGCCGTGGCCTGGCCGCCCTCCGCCGGGAGATGCAACCCGACGGCGACAGCCAGTTCCGGCCGAGTGCCGCGGAGGTGACACTCCAATGATGAGTCCCGGTTCGGGCGGCCGCGACGGCGGCGACGCCTGGTTCAACGACACCCTGCTGACGCGTTGGGAGGAACAACAGGTTCAGCAGCTCCGGAGCCACTACCTCCGCCAGCCTGAGCCCGATGTGCTGGAAGAGCACCTCGTCCGGTTGCGTTCGGCCAACGCCGGGGAACCCTCCGTCGAGCGACCCCACCGGGGAATGCGAATGGTCGTGGCCGCGCTGGCGGCGTGTGTCCTGCTGATCCTCGTTGGCCTGACCACCAGCTCCGGCTCGCCGGTGCGGATTATCAGCCCCGCCGGGTTCGGCTGGCCCCGGGCCGACGACGAGACGCCGGCCGACGCCACCTCCGGCGCCGGAACGCTCGACGACGACGCCCCAACTGCGGCGGTGAACCGCGACGAGAGTCGAACCGGCGGGGACGGGGCGGGGGTGACCTCGCCTGAGCTCGGCGTGGTGACGCCGGGCCCCAGGGGCGACGCGGAACCGGCTGGGCCCGGTGTTGCCGCCCCGACCCAGCCGGGTGCGGGCGGGGCCACGGGAGGTGGTGGTACGACCGGACCGGACGGCGCGATCTCCGGCTCGTCGCTGCCGAGCGACCCGGTCTCCGGGAGTTCACCGGGGAGCGTTGCCCCCTCCCCGGGTGCCGGGTCGGGAACGGGCGCAGCCGGGGGCTCGACTGCATCAGGTCCGAACACGGGCCCGGTGGCCACATCGCCGGCCGCTCCCCCCACCCTCGCCACGGCCGACCCGACGTCCCCCGGACCTGATGCCGGTACCGGTTCCACGGCCTCGTCCATTGACGGTTCGTCGTCGGCCACCAGTACCGCTCGTGGGAGTGCGGTCACGGACGGTGCTTCCAGTGGCGGCTCGTCTTCGGGCGGCTCGTCCTCCGGGGCGACGACGGCCGGCGGTTCGGGCGGTACCCCGGTGACGTCGGCGACGACGACACCTCCCACCGTGCCCTCCACGACGCGACCGCCGTCGACATCTGGGGGCTCCTCCAGCGGGACCAGCGCTGCGGGCAACTGTGGCAATGGGAACGGCAATGGCAACGCCACCAACTGCGGGAACAACGGCGTCGGCAACGGTGCGGGCAACGGGAACAACGGCGTCGGCAACGGTGCGGGCAACGGCAACGGCAACGCGGCCGGGAACAACGGCAACGGCAACGGCAACAACGGTGCAGGCAACGGCAACAACGGCGTCGGCAACGGCAACGCGGCCGGGAACAACGGCAACGGGAAGGCCAACGGCAACAATGGGGCCGGCAACGGCGGCGGGGGAATCGTCGGCGGGGTCGGCAGTGATCCACTGGACCCGAACGGTGGTCTGCAGGGCGTTGTATCAACGACGTCCGCCGCCGGTTGCGGGATGCCGCCTGCCGATCCTTCCGGGGCGGTGACCGATGGCTCCACGACCGCCTGTGACCCGACTGGTGGTGCTGGTTCGTCGTCGGTTGCCACCTCGTCGCCGGTCATCACGGCAACGGTTGTCACCGCCGTTGAGGCGGGCGACGTGGCCGACCAGCGGCGAGCCAGCGGCACCGGTGTCGGCAACGGCAAGGTGAATGGTGCCAACGCCAACGCCAACGCCAACGCCAACGGTTCCCCGAGCCGCGGCAACGGCACGACGGGCAACGCCCCGGCGGCCCGCGGGAACGGGAACTCCGGTAACGGCCGTTCGAACAATTGATCGGGGAGTGCACCGGCGCGGCCGAGACGCAGCGCCCGGATGGCCGGACCGCCGGTTCGACCAGGGGCCTGGCCGCCGACGGCCCGGCGCGGCAGGCGCGCTCGAAGGCCTGTGGGGGGATCAGTGCCTGAGCGCTGCGCCCGCCGAACATGGACCGCAGCCGGCCGGGCAGCAGGACACTCAGGAGCTGCTGCCACGGTGGATGCGGTGGGACGGGGATCTGACCGTGACATTCGCCACTGGCAGCGTTGATTATTGCGCTTCGCGATAGTCCTGCCAAGCGGTGACGGCAGGTTTTTCCCGTCGCGGCGTCCCTGTCACTCGAATGGGGGATAGGTCGGGTGGCGGCGGATCCAGTCAGATGTCGACATGGGTGCCGATGTCGACGCTTCGCTCGGTGGGGATCCCGAAGTGCGACGCCGGATCAGCGGCGTTGCGGTGCATGAAGGCGAACAAATGTTCGCGCCACTCCGCCATGCCGGGTCGGTCGGTGACGGAGATGTTCTCACGGCCGAAGAAGAAGGTGGTCTGGTCCAGCTCGAAGCTCACGTCGGCCTGGGTCAGCAGGGGAAGGTCGCGGCCGAGGTCGGGTCGGTCGGCGAATCCGTAGTGCAGCTGCAGCTCGTGGAACCCGGCGGTGTGGTGGGTGATCCGGTGCCGAGCGGCCGGCGGGACGTGGGCATCTTCGGAGGTGATCACCGACAGTATGACGACATCGGCGTGGAGGCTCTCGTTGTATCGCAGGTTGGTGAGCAGCACCGGGGGCACCTGGCCCGGTGTTCGGTGAAGGTACACCCCGGTCCCGGCCTGTCGGGCCGGCGGATCAGCGGCCAGGTTGGTGGCCAGCTCCGCCACGGTGAGCCCTCGGCGGCTCAGTCGTTCCGATACCAGACGACGACCGGTTCGCCAGGTGGCGAAGCCGACGAAGCCGAGCACCCCGATGGCGAGGGGGAACCAGCCACCGTGGGGGATCTTGAAGAGATTGGCCACTGCGAACGCGGCATCGACGACCAGGAGGGGGACGGTGATGAGTGCCACCTTGAGCGGCGACCAACCCCACAGGTCATGCGCCACCCGGGCGACCAGGATGGTGGTGATCACCATGGTCAGCGTCACCGCCACCCCATAGGCGGCTGCCAGGCGACTGGACGAACCGAAGGTGAAGACCAGGGTGAGGCAGGCGGCCAGGAGGAACCAGTTGACCGAGGGCACATACACCTGGCCCCGGCTGTGCTCGGAGGTCTGGACGGTTCGCAGGCGGGGGAGGTAGTCGAGGTTGATGGCCTGGGTGGTGAGGGAGAACGCCCCGGTGATGAGTGCTTGAGACGCGATCACCGTGGCCATGGTGGCCAGCACGGTCAGCGGCCACTGGGCCCAGCTGGGGGCGAGCAGGTAGAACGGGCTGGAAATGGCGTCAGGTCGTTCGAGCAACAGGGCCCCCTGACCCAGGTAGTTGAGCATCAGGCCGGGCAGGACGACCGCGTACCAGCCGATCTGGATCGGTCGCCGGCCGAAATGGCCCATGTCGGCGTAGAGGGCTTCCCCACCAGTGACCACGAGGAAGGTCGAGCCGAGCACCAGGAAGCCCCGGAAACCGTGGTCGACGAGGAAACGCAGGCCCTTCGTCGGGTCGATGGCGGCAAGTACGGAGGGCTGCCCGACCAGTGCGACCGCCCCCAGCACACCGAGCACCGCGAACCAGATGATCATGATCGGGCCGAACAGGGCGCCGATGGTCTCGGTGCCGCGATGTTGGATGGCGAACAGGGCGACCAGGATGGCGGCGGCGATGGGCTGGATCCAATCGGTGACCGCCGGGGCCGCCACCCCGATGCCCTCCACCGCCGACAGCACCGAGATGGCCGGGGTGATCATGCCGTCGCCGTACAACAGGGCCGTCCCGAACAGGCCCAAGCCGACCAGAGCGGGGATCGTCCGCTTGTTGTTGGCCAACGCGGTCAGAGCGAGAATCCCTCCCTCGCCGTCGTTGTCGGCCCGCATGACCAGGATCAAGTACTTGAAGGTGATGACGATCATCAGGGCCCAGAAGATCAGCGACAGCACCCCGAGCACGTTGGCTTCGGTGATCTCCAGGTCGTGTTCCCCGCCGAGGGACTCCCGAAGGGCGTAGAGCGGGCTCGTTCCGATGTCGCCGTACACCACGCCTAGCGCGGCGATCGACAGTCCGAGCGTCTTCCCCTGGTGTCGGTGTTCCACGATCTCTCACATCCCGTGTTCGGGCTCGACGGGACCGACCGCGGTCGTGGTCGGTCCTGGCCGGCGAACGGCAGCGTAGCGGTGATCCGGGTTGTGTTCTGCCGATCTCCGGCCGGTTGGCGGCGGCGCGGGCCCGGCGGGTTCGTAGGATGCGGGGATGACCGACAGCGCGACAGCCCCGACCCCGGACGCAGACCACGCGAAACCGAGGGGCGACTGGGTTGAGGTGATCGTCGAGATCCCCAAGGGCTCTCGAAACAAGTACGAGATCGACCACGACACCGGTGCGCTGTGGCTCGACCGGCACTTGTTCACCGCCACCACCTACCCCGCCGACTACGGCTTCGTGCCCGACACGTTGGCGGAGGACGGTGATCCGCTCGACGTGCTTGTCATCCTCGACGAACCCACCGTTCCCGGTTGTCACATCCGGGCCCGGCCCCTCGGGGTGTTCTGGATGACTGACGAGAAAGGGCCGGACGCGAAGATCCTGGCCGTCCCGGCCGATGACCATCGGTGGGACCGCTATGTCGACCTGGAGGACGTCCCCCCGTACTACCTGGCGGAGATCGCCCACTTCTTCGAGGTCTACAAGGCACTCGAGCCGGCCAAGGACACCGACCCGGGATCGTGGGCCCCTCGCTCCGAGGCGTGGCAGGAGATCGAGGACGCGAAGCGTCGTTTCGGCGAGCTGCACTGATCCGAGCCGAGCGCGACGGCCGACCGGGCGAAGCGGAGCGTCAGCGCAGCAGGCGCGGGCCGGGCCGGTGTTCGGGACGGGGCCGAGGATCGGCGTGGTCGGGAGGGGACGTTCCGTTGCGCGGCGTGGTCGGGCCGTTCGGATTGATCCCGGTGGCCGGAATCCTCTCTGGCACAGGATCCGGTTCGGGGTGCCTGATCGCCCCGTTGCCGTCACCTCGAATGATGACGGGCGGCATCCTGGTGCCGGCGGGCTCCGGTGTGGGTCGGGGCCACCGGCGGGCCGCGCCGGACGGATCGCCGGACCCGTTGCCGACGTCGCCCGGCCCCGGTCGGCCGGTGGGGCCGGGCGCGGTGACCGGCTCGTCGAACTGACCGAACCGGCCCGGGTCATCGCCTCCAGTGTCGACGGGGTCGGGCGGGGGCTCGGCAGTCGGACCGCCGTGTCGTTCGGCGGGACCAACGCCACCACGGTCCCCGGCGGCAGCTGATCCGCCCTGGTCGGCCGTGGCGTCGGGGTCGAGTTGGGGTGCGATGAGGGAGTGGAGCAGCCCGATCAGCACATCCTTGACCGACTGGCGATCGCGGGCATCGAAACGGAAGATCGGTATCCGGTCCGAGACGTTCAGGGCCTTCCGGACCTGATCGAGCCGGTGCCGTGGGCCGTCGTCGAACTGGTTGATGGCGACCACGAACGGGATCCGCCGGGCCTCGTAGTAGTCGATGGAGCGGTAGCAGTCTTCCAGCCGGCGGGTGTCGGCGATGACGACGGCGCCGAGGGCGCCGCGCACCAGGTCGTCCCACATGAAGCCGAAGCGGTCCTGTCCCGGGGTGCCGAACATGTAGAGACGGAGGTAGCGGTCGATGGTGACGCGCCCGAAGTCGAGCGCCACGGTCGTGGTGGTCTTGCCGGGCAGGTAGGTGCGATCGTCGGTATTGAGGCTGGCCGTGGTCATCTCGGCCTCGGTCCGGAGCGGTGGGATCTCCGAGATGCTGCTGACGAAGGTCGTTTTCCCGACGCCGAACGGGCCGGACACGACGATCTTTGCCGTGACCGGGGTGTCAGCCATACTCATAGCGCCCGAATCCCCTCAATCAGGCGCTCGACCAGACCGCGGGAGGCCACCGCGGCGATGCCGGGGCCGGAGCGGACCGGTGGGGCAATCTGCAGCAGGCCGTCGGAGACGAGGTCGGACACCACCACGGTGGCCACGGCCGGGGGGATCTGGAGGGCGGTGGCGACCTCGCTGACCGTGTGGGGCTCCCGGCAGAAATCGACCACCGTGTCGCGACCAGTCCCCGGAACCGGAATGCCGGGTTCTCCGGCGGCCACCACCCGGGTCTCGGCGGGAAGGGGGCGGCCCCGCGGCCGGGTCCGGCCGCCGGTCATGAGGTAGGGGCGGATGCGGCCCGGGTCGGTGTCACCGACGTTGCTCACCGTGCACCCTCGGCGTGATACATCCCGTCGGGTACAGCGCCGGTGTCGATACCACCCGACGAACGGTAGGAATCGGTGGGGAACTGGCCGGCCTCGGCCTGCTGGGAGGAGAAGGCATCCTTGAGCTCATCGATCAGGGTCGGGGTGAGCAGGGACCCGACCCGCTCGATGAGCAGGGTGAGCTCGTAGCCGACAAGACCGACATCGCACATCGGATCGGCGAGGACGCCGATCGTGGAACCGTCCCCGGCCGACATCACGAAGAAGTAGCCCCCGTCCATCTCCACCACGATCTGATGGACCTGGTTCATCTGGCACAGATTGGCTGCGCCTCGAGCCAGTGAGGTCAGCCCGGCGATGATGGCGGCCAGCTGTTCGACTCCGACCGGGGTCGATTCCTCCGACGCCGCGAGGACGAACCCGTCGGTCGAGACGGCCACCGCCTCGTTGACCCCGACCGTCCGCTGGGCGAACGACGACAGGAGCCAACCGATCTCGGTGGCGGTGCTCTGTTCGTTGCTCTCGGCACCAATCCCGTTGTTGAGGTTCATCGGTCCGTTCCGTCGCCTGGGTTGGAGCCGATCGCATCAGCGGTGTCGGTCTCTGTGATGGGGTTGGAGTTGGGGGGCTCGGGGGCTCCATCGGTTCGGGCGGAGGCGCGGTTGCCGTTCGCGCCACCGGGCCCGTTGCCGGTGGGCGACGCCGACCCACTGGGCGCCGGCCACCGCGCGTCCACTGCGGCGCCCGGCCCGGGTCGGCGCTTCGGCCAATCGTCGAGGTCGTCGTCGTACTCCATCCCGTGAGGATGGGGTCGGGGCCCGTCCGAGCCCGCCGGGGTGGGGGCCTGGCCGCTGATCGGCGCGGCCCGTGGGGTGCGGGGGGCCGGATCGGAGGCAATGGCGGTCTTGGCCGCGTCGACGGCCGAGGTGTACCGGGTCAGCTTGTCGCGCACCTCGGAGGCCCGGGCCTCGACACTGCCGGGCGATGAGACCCGGCTGGGGGTGGGGGCTTCGGTCGACTCGTCGGCCATATGGTCACGCACGGACTGGGCGAGGGCCTGACCGGGGATGCGGCGCCTGACCTGGAAGGTGCGCAGATGGGGTTCGACGTCGTCGTCCTCGGCCGGATCGCGCAACGAGCGACGTTCGCGGTAGGGCGGGATCGGCACGCCCTCGTTCTCGGGCTCCTCCAGCGGGCTGAGGGCCTCCACCTCGTCGAGGTTGTTCCTGAGGCCGAACTCGGCACCATCGGCGATACGGGGTCGGACCGCGGGCGCCGGCCACGAGAGTGACAGGGCACTCTCGCTCTCGCCGCTCGCCGCGGGAGCGAGGTCCGGTGACGCCGGGGCGAGGCATTCGGCCGGGATCATCACGAATGCTTCGAGGCCGCGGGTCTGGCCGGGGCGGAGCACGACCCGGATCTCGTGGCGCGACGACAGGCGACCGACCACGAACAGACCCAGGAAACTCGTCGGGGCGTCGTCGAGGGCAACGCCGCCCCGAGCGAGCCGTTCGTTGGCCAGAGCCAGGCGATCGTCGTCCATGCCGATGCCCTGGTCGGTGATCACGACCGTGCAACCACCGTCGGGGGCGGCGCCGACCAGGACCGTGACGGGGGCCTCGGGAGCAGAGAACGCGGTGGCGTTCTCGATCAGTTCGGCCAGGAGGTGGGTGAGGTCGCTCGTGATGTTGGGACGGACCATCACCGGCTCGGCCGAGATGATGCTGACCCGGGCGTACTCCTCGACCTCACTGATCGCGGCCCGGAGGACGTCGACCATGGGCTGGGGGGCGTTGGACCGGCGGGGTGGGTCCTCGCCCGCCAGGACCAGGAGACTCTCGGCGTTGCGGCGCATCCGCGTGGCCATCTGGTCGAGGAGGAACAGGTTGCGCAACACGTCCGGGTCGGACTCATGATGTTCGAGCTGGTCGATGAAGCGGAGTTGCCGCCCGATGAGCTGCTGGTTGCGGCGACCCAGGTTCAGCAGCACCGTCTCGATGTCGCGGCGGCGGGTGGCGGCCTGGTCGTACACCAGGGCCATCGTCGAACCGGACAGGGCGTTGATGGCCGCGCCGACCTCGGCGATCTCTCGTGGGCCCACCTCTGGGACGGCGGAGGGTGGGGCCACGTCGGCCGGGTCGGCTCCACCGGCCAGCTCGGCCGATACCGCCGGGAGGTCGTTGCCGGCCACCCACATCGTGCCGTTGCGGATGCGGTCGAGTGAGGTCGTGAGGCGTTCGCCGAAGCGGCGGCCGAGCAGCCAGGCGGCGATGCCCGCCAGAAGGGCCAGGGTGAGCGCGGCCACCCCCTGCGCCCACTGGGACGAGCGGATCTCGTCGACCACCGTGCTGTCGGCGGCCTCGGTGGTGGTGGCGGCGACCGGGATCGGTCGGCGGCTCACCGCCAGCAGATCGGATCCGGTCCCGGTGTCGGCCGAGCGGGCCCAGCCGAGCACCTCGTTACCTGCGGCCAGGTAGCCGCTGGCGGTGGTGTCGATCCCGGCGGAGTCCAGCGGTGGGACCTCGGTGGTCGACGCGGCCACCGGCGTGCTGTCGGCGGTGTACAGGGCGACCGACGACCCGTCGGCTCCGACCGGGTACACCACCTCCAGCAGGCGTTGGACCGCCGCCGGGTCGACCGTGGCCGCCACCACACCCACGGGCCCGGTCGTCGATGTGGTGGGCACATCGTCGGTCGTATCGTCGGCTCCGATCCGGTCGACGCGCACCGCCATGGTCAACGTCGGCCGCCCGTCCGCCCCGGTCGACCACTGCGAAGCGGTTCCGGTGGCGACCGCCTCGGCCCAGACCGGGTCGTTGACGACCGCCGAGGGCTGGCCCTGGCCGACGGCGGCCGCGGCGATCGGGTTGCCGTCCAGATCGGTGACCACGACATCCCGGTAGTGGCCGGCCGCCCCGATCTGACTGACGAGGAAGGCCCCGGCTTCGTTGGCGAGGTCGTCCGTCAACGCCGGATCCGCCGTGTCGTCGGGGTTGGGAGCGGTCGCCGTCGTGGCAGCGTCGACGATCACGTCGGCCCGCGCCAGGCCGGCGAGGTCGTCCACCCGTTCGGTGCGGTAGGCCTCGATCATGGCCACCAGGGCGGCAGCCTGGTCGACGCCGGCCGGCCCGGCGGCAGCAACGGCGGGGTCGGTCTGGTCGCCCGGATCGGGGCGATCGGCGGTGTTGGCCAGCCGGACCAGGCTCACGGCCGACAACAGCCCGAGCAGCAGGACGGGAACGACGGCGAGCGGCACCATGCGCTTGAGCATGAGCCCGGTGATGGAGGGCTGGGTATCGGGGTCGGCGATCGTGGGGGGCTGGGGTGCGGGCGCGTCCGGGGACGGGTCGTTGATCGGCCCTTCGTCAGCTCGTGAGGCCAGTGCAGTTCCTTCGGCAACGCCAAAAGGAGGTCCAGCTTGTTCGATCGTCATCCGCCACCGCCGCCTTGCGGGCATCGATCGTCGGGATACCGCCGACGTAGCCCGGCTCCAAACCTACCTGATGGAAACCCGGGGCGCACCGTTCGTCTTGTGGGCGGAGACCCCCGGCGGCTAGGTGGGAAAGCCGGAAATCGCTTGCTTTGGCGGGAGCGGTGTGAGTAACCGTTTCCCTGGCCGGATCAGCGAAGGATGACGGGCACCTGCCGGGGTCCCCGAACCTGGGTTCCCGACCAGACCACCTCGATATCGGGGTCGAGTCGGAAGGTGGGGAAGCGGGCGAGCCAGGTGGCCAGGGCGATCCGCAACTCCATGCGGGCCAGATTCGATCCGAGGCAGCGGTGGATCCCGATGCCGAAGGCGAAGTGCCGGTTCCGCTGCCGGTCGATGACCACCTCGTCGGCGTGATCGAAGTGTTCCGGATCACGGTTCCCCGCCGGGAAGGCCAGGAGCATCCGGTCACCGGCCGCGATCGGGCACCCACCCACCTCGGTGTCGACATTGGCGATCCGGCCCATGGTCACCGGGGCGTAGGCCCGGAGCAGCTCCTCGATGGCGATCGGAAGCAGGTCCGGCTCGGCGACCAGGCGGTCACGGTCGTCGGGATGGGTGGCGAGATGCCACAGGCCCGCCCCGATGGAGCTCCAGGTCGTGTCGATCCCGGCCATGAGCAGCAGGAAACAGCTGCCACCGATGTGGCGGTTGGTGAGCGGCGCCCCGTCGAGATCGGCGCGGATCAGCTCACTGATCAGATCGTCACCCGGGGCGGCCCGGCGCTCCTCGATCACCCCGGCGAAATACTGAAGGATGGCGCGGGTTGCGGTTCGGCCGATCTCGACGTCGTGGGCGGCACGTTGGAAGATGTCGATCGCCCAGTCGGTGAACCTGGCTTCGTCGCTCTCGGGGATCCCCAACATGTGGGTGATGACCCGCACCGGGATGTGTTGGGCGTAGTCGCCGGCGGCGTCGGCCGACGAGGCGTCACCGATCTTGTCGAGGAGTTCGGTGCAGATCGACCGGGTCGCCGATTCAAGCCGGACCACCGCCTTGGGGCTGAAGTGGGGGAGGAGGATCCGGCGCGCGTCGGT
Source organism: Acidimicrobiales bacterium (assembly GCA_047971245.1). GTDB lineage: Bacteria > Actinomycetota > Acidimicrobiia > Acidimicrobiales > SZUA-35 > CADEDH01. The sequence goes on along the minus strand of JBKDZN010000113.1, from coordinate 3,682 downwards.
GTGGAAGGGTGGGTCGGACGTGATCGGCGGGGCCTCGAGGAGGTTGGTCACCCCCGGGGGCGGGGGGAGGACCCCGACATCGCGGGACGAGAACCGCTCGGTGTCGTGAGCGACCTCCTTGATCGTGTCCCAGGTGGTGGGCAGGTGGTTGACCCCGTGCCGGTGGCTGGTGGCCACCGGGCAGGTCGCCCGCAGGCCATCCCAGATGGGGTACGGGTCGGTCTGGTAGCTGCGGTCGGTGATGTCGAAGTCGGTGGCCCAGTCGTCAACCGGTGCGGTCATGGCACGTTCCCCCTTGCGAGGCCCGGGACGGTACGGATGTCGGACCCAGCCGGGCTGAGCCGATCTTAGACCTTGCGCGGTTGTCCGGCCCAGACCCCGGTCCAGCGGTCCCGGGCGGGGTTGCGACCGCCGGTGGCGACCTGGGTACCGAGGGCCTCGGCGCGAGTGGTCGCCGATCGTCGGTGCGATCCGCCAATGAGGTGTAGTGTCCGGGGCATGTCCGGGAGCGTGTACAACGTCATCGAATTGATCGGTACCAGTTCGGAGTCGTGGGAGCAGGCCACGGCCAACGCCGTGGCCGAGGCGGCGCGCACCTTGCGGGATCTGCGGGTGGCTCGGGTCATCGAGCAGGATGTCGTCATCGAGGACGGAGCCGTGGCGTTGTTCCGCTCGAAGGTGCGCCTGTCGTTCAAGCACGAAGCCGACGACATCGAGGTGTGAGCGTGACACAGCCGGGAGGGGACGGCGGGGATCAGCCGACGGGGACCGAGCACACCTACCGGGTGGTGCGCCTGGTCTGCACCTCGGACGTGTCGTGGGAGGATGCCGCCCGCCGGGGCGTGGCGGAAGCGGCCAAGACGGTTCGGAGCCTGCGGTACGCCAAGGTGGTCGACCTCGATGCCACCGTGTCCGACGACGGGGTGCGGTCGTACCGCCTCAAGCTCGAGCTCGCCCACCAGCTCGACCGCCTCCGCCCCGACCCCGACGGCGGCCGGCGGGAGATCACGGTCCGCCGCTATCTGGTGGTGGCCAACGAGACCCTCGACACCGATCTGCTGCGCCGAGCGGTGGAGGCCCGGATGGCGCTCGGCGCGGCCGAGTTCCATGTCCTGGTGCCGGCCACCCGTTCGGCCGAGACCCGCCGGCTGACGACCATGACCGCCGACCCGCTGTCGGGGTACGCGACGGGTGATCTGATCGGGCTGGAGGCGGCGGTGGAACGCGACCGGCAGGCGGCCGTGGCGCGGCTCCATCGGTTCTCCGCCCAGCTCGAAGCGATGGGGGCCGACTTCACCAGCGAGATCGGCAGTCCGGACCCCTTCGGGGCGATCGGGGCCGTGCTGGAGCGATCGAGTTTCGATGAGATCGTGATCTCGACCCTGCCGTCCACCGTGTCCCGATGGTTACGGATCGATCTCCCCAGCCGGGTCAGGCGAGCCTGGCCGATCACGGTGGCCACGATGATCGCCGATCCCGTCTGACCAGGTAAAACGAGCCGAATCCAGCGACGCGGAGCCAATTTTTGGGCCGTTTTGCTCGGGTAGCATTGCTCTCGGGTCAACATTGCGGATAGGTTGCATCCCGGCGTGGGGCCGCTGGCGACATCCCAAGGAGTCTCCGGCCGACGACTGAAACGGCGATGCACCCAGACGGTTGATCGCGGCACCGTAGCTGCCCCGGTCGCCTGCCTCTGGGCTGCCTTGCCATGGAGCGACACGAGGTGGACGTGGACAGAGCACCGAGGTGGAGACCGGAACCGGACCGTACGACACGGTCCCAACCGGTGAACCATATTCCTGCCGGTGCCGTCCCGGATGGTTGGGCCCGGGCAACGCCCGGGCCGACGGATCCCGGGGCGAGCTTCGAATCTGCGGGCCCGAACGACGGGTGGACCTGGGACCCTCCCGTACCCGGGCCCGACCCTGAGGATGGCACCAGGGTCGACCCGTGGACCACCCGGGATCCGCGATGGGCCCCACCGTCGTGGAGTGATGAGGCGTGGAGTAATGAGGATCGGACCGGTCCGGGACCGGCCGGTACCTGGCCGGTGGACGATGACCCCTGGTTCGAGGCCGAAATCGACGGGCCCTCGATCGCCGGGGTGAGCCTCGGTGCGGTCGAACGGGAGCGCGGTCGGCTCCCCGCCCGCCTGCTTGCGGTGTTGACCGTCGCGGCCGTGGTCGCCGCGCTGGCGAGCGTCACCATGACCGGGGATGACGGCGACGAGTTGGCCGCGGTGGATCCCGAGACCGGCTATCCCTGGTGTGCCGATCCGTCGAGCGACGGGGCCGACAATCGGCTCGGTGACGGCCTGGGCCTCGAGAACGGCAAGCTCTGCCGCACCACCGGCGAAGCCCCACAGGAGGCGCCCCGGACCGACGACGGTGCCGTCGACGACGCCGGGGCCGAGGTGCACGCCGACCTGGCCCCACCCACGACCGCGGAGGACGCGGCGTCCGCCCCCGACGAGCCGTCGCCGGAAGAGGACGCGTCGACGGCGACCGACGCCCACCCGGCGTCGTCGGACGAACCAGAGGCCTCGCACGACACCGCCGCGAACGACACCGCCTCGGACGGGACGGCGCCGTCGGGCGGGGCCGGGTCAGCGGATGCCCATGGGGCGGGTTCGGGGAGCGACGCGGCGCCGTCCGGCGGTGACGGGGCGGGCGACGCCGGCAACCCGGGCGCCCGGGTGGTGCCCACCGAGTCCTACCGCGAGAACCTCGAGCTCATCCAGGCCCAGCAGGTCCGGAACACGAACCGGGACGGATCGGCCGATCTCGGTACGCCGTCGTCCGATCTGGTCATCGCCGATCATCTCGGCCCCCGCTCGGCGTACCTGGACAACCCGGGCGGGAATCCCGAGCAGTCGTTCCCGTTCGAGCAGGGCGGCCAGTTCCGGGTCGGGTGCGAGTTCTCGCACTTCGCCTACGACGATCCGCTGGTGTTCCCGGGGCAGCCCGGAGCGTCACACCTGCACATGTTCTTCGGCAACACCGACACGAACGCCTTCTCGACGGCCGACTCCATCCTCAATTCGGGTGGTGGGACCTGTAACGGTGAGGAGCTGAACCGAACCGGCTACTGGGCGCCGGCGATGTTCGACGGTCAGGGCAATGTCCGGATCCCCGAGCGCATCGTCGTGTACTACAAGGGCGAAGGGCTCGCCAACGGGGCGGCCGAACCGTTCCCCGAGGGTGCGGCCATGATCGCCTCGACCGATCTCAACACGGTCTCGACGACCCAGGGGGGTGCCGAGGGGGCCCGGTTCACCTACACCTGCTCGAACAACTACTCGGGCCCGGCGTCACCGGCATCCAACACGATGGCGAACTGTGACGGGAACGAATACCTGAATCAGTACGGGACCACCGACCCCCATGTGGTGCTCGAGATGAACGTCAAGTTCCCCCAAGGCTGGAACGGGGAGGACCCGACGAACCAGGCGAACTACCGGCATCCCACCAACGGAGTCTGGTACTACAGCCTCTGTGACGGGGAGTTCGACAACACCCTCGTCAAACTGGAGAACTTCAACAACTACCGAGTGGACGCGGGTGAGTCCACCGGCGATTGGTACCTGGCGTCCGACGTCTATCCGGTGACCCGCAACTTCCAGGGCCCGGGTGGGCGGACCGTTCACGCCGACTGGTGGAGCGGCTGGAACCCTGAGGTCAAT
>JBKDZN010000112.1:0-3332 GCA_047971245.1 Acidimicrobiales bacterium | reverse complement strand
CCATCGGTTCTGCGTCATCCGGTCACCCCACAAGGACAAGGACAGCCGAGAGCATTTCGAGATGCGCATCCACAAGCGCCTGATCGACATCCTCGAGCCCAACCCGAAGACGGTCGATTCGCTCCAGCGTCTGGAGCTCCCGGCCGGGGTCGACATCGAGCTCAAGATCCAGGAGGTCTGAGCCCGGCACCGGCCAACCGCGCCGGTTTCTGCGAAACGAGCGATATGACCCGACGGGGTCCGGCCATCCGGCCGGGCCCCGTCGGCGCGTCGCCGACCTGGCCGTTCCGTTAGGCTCGGCCGCGTGGTTGACCCGGCGGTCCGGGCCGGGAGGGCATAGCCCGGCCCCGATCCGGTGGTGGCCCTTCGAGATCGAGATGGTCGGGAGATGACGAGCGTGGAGAGGATCGGACGCTACGAGGTCGTGGCCCGGATGGGAGCCGGCGGCTTCGCCACCGTCTACCGGGCCCGTGACCCCAACCTCGACTCCGAGGTGGCGATCAAGGTCCTGGCCGACAACTGGACCGCCAACGTGGAGTTCAAGGAGCGCTTCCTCCGGGAGGCCCAACTGCTCCGCCGGATCGATTCCGACCGGGTCATCACCGTGCACGACATCGGTGAGCTTCCCACCGGGCAGCCCTACTTCGTGATGGCCCTCGCCGATGGGGGCACGCTGGAGCACCGCCTGACCGAGCGGCCGCCGGTCACCCCGGCCGATGTGCTCGCCGTGGGCGAACGGCTCGCCGATTGCATCAACGCCGTCCACTCCCATGACCTCATCCACCGTGACATCAAGCCCGGCAATCTGATGATCGCCGCTCGCCGCGGTCACCGCGAGGGGGTCACCGCGGCCCTCATCGGTCCCAACGAGCGGCTGGTCCTGGGCGATTTCGGCCTGGCCAAGGACGTGGCCCTGTCCGGTCTCGGCCTCACCATCACCGCCGGGACCGGGGGCTACGCCGCCCCCGAACAGATGATTCCCACCGGCAGCCCGGACCGTCGAACCGATCTGTACGGAGCCACCGCGGTGATGTACCGGGTCATCACCGGAACCGTGCCTCCCGGGTTCGACACCGCCCAACGCCGGGTCCCCCTGCCGGAGGATTCCGCCCTGATGCGCGGACCGCTCGGGCCGTTCTTCCGGCGGGGCATGGCCTACGACCAGTCGGCGCGGCACGGGTCGATCCAGGAGTGGCGCCGGGAGCTCGAAACGGCGGTGGACGCGGCGTCCCCGGCGCTGACCGGGTCATCCCCGAAGGCGGGCGCCACGACGGTCTCGCGGACCCCGCTCCCACGGCCCCACACCGGATCCTCGGGCCCGGCCTCGCCGGTCGGTCCCAGTCCGGCGCCGACCCATCGCCGCCCTCCCTCCCCGTACGGTGACGCGCCCCGGTCTTCGCCGACCCCACGGCCGCACCCCGGCCCGGTCCCGGTGCCGGGTCCCGTCGATGGGTCCGGCCCGGTTCCGGTGCCCGGTTCGAGGAGGGGGCCCGGGCCGGTTCCCGTCGATGGGTCCGTCCTGGCTTCGATGCCTGGTTCAACGGGCTGGCCCGCCCCGGTGCCGGTGCCGGGGCCGGGTTCCGTCGAGGCACCTGATCCGGTTCCGGTGCCCGGTTCGACGGGCGGCCCCGACCCGGGCCCTGATTCGTTCGGCTCGATCCATCCGGCCCCCGGGCGCAACGGGCCGGCGGACCAGCCCGCCGGGTCCGGCTCGGGGGTGGACCGGGCGGGAGCGTTTCCCCGCCGGATCGGTCTCCTGGTCGGCCTGGGGGTCCTGCTGGTTCTGATGGTCGGTCTGGCCGGCTGGCGCCTGTCGGGCGGCCCGGACGGCTCCGGGCCTACGGTCGACGGGCCGGAGGAGGTGGTGGCCGGCACCACGGCCGAGTACACGGCCGCCTACGACGGGGCGACCGGGTACCGGTGGACCAACTTCGACGGGACCGTCACCGAGGGCCCCACCTTCCGGGTCACCGGCGTCCTGCCCGGCACGGTGAACTTCTCGGTGTCGGCCCTGGTCGACGGGACCGAGACCGAAGCCACCGAGCGCACCGTGGCGGTGGTGGCGGCCGACATCGCACCGTCGGTGTCCGGGCCCGACGAGGTCACCGTCGGCGAACGGGTCGAGTACGTGGCCACCCTGCCCGAGGGGTGGACGAACCCCAGATGGCTGTTGTCGTCGGGCGACATGCTCAGCGGCGACCGCCAGGTGCTCACCCCCCAGGAGCCCGGGCCGTACGTGCTGGCCATCGTGGCCACCAGCCCCGAGGGGGTCGACGTGGGGACCAAGCGCACCGTGCGGTTCGTGGTCGTCGACGGTTAGGGGCCCGCCGACGTGAGGTTCACCAAGCCCTTCTGGGCCGGGATCGAGAACGGCATCATCACCGTGGCCTTCCGGGCCTGGACCCGACCCACCGTGGTGGCCGGGCGGCCCTACCGGACCGGTGGCGGCCGGATCGAGGTGGAACGGGTCGAGGTCGTCGATCCGGCGGCCATCACCGACGCCGATGCCGCCCGGGCCGGCCAGGTCGACGCCGACGCGGTACGGGCGGCCCTGCGAGCCGGCCCGGGTCGGCAGGTGTACCGGGTCGAGTTCCGGCGGCTGGACGAGCCGGACCCCCGGCTCGAACTGGCCAACGACGACCGGCTCGACGCCGACACGACGGCCGACATCGACCGCCGCCTCGACCGTCTCGACCGGGCCTCCCGCCACGGACCGTGGACCCGGGAGACCCTGCGCCTCGTCGAGGCCCGGCCCGGGGTGCGGGCCCCCGACCTGGCGGCCGAGGTGGGCCGCGACACCGCCCCGTTCAAACTCGATGTGCGCAAGCTGAAGAATCTGGGTCTGACCCTCAGCCTCCGCGTCGGCTACCGGCTCTCGCCCCGGGGCCGGGCCTATCTGGACCGGACCGCCACCGGCACGGCGATCCCGGAGGTGGGAAGCCCCGAGGCGCCCCGGTAGGCTCAACCGGTCCGATACGGGTCCTGGTGGTTCGAACCACCCTTGGGCGCGACGGACGTCACCCAAGTCCGCGCAGGCCTCCTCTTGCCAGTCGAGGAACCACACGGCACGACCATCAAGAACCCGCTCCGCAGGTCCGGATGCGCTCAGGCTTCATCCCCGAGCAGCAGCACGACCCACCGGGCGGGGCCAATTCACGTGAACGGCCCGGTTCGGGCCCGGACGTCGTCGGGCGCCCGGACCCATCGGGCCCTCTGGCGGGAAAGTGACCCCACATGGCTCAAAAGGCGATCGTCGGCCACAAGGTCGGCATGACCCAGATCTGGGACGAGAACAATCGTGTCATCCCGGTCACCGTGCTGTCGGTGACGCC
>JBKDZN010000111.1:0-5433 GCA_047971245.1 Acidimicrobiales bacterium | reverse complement strand
GGGCCTGGTCTCGATCATCATCGAGTTCGTTGGGGGCACCGTGTTCCTGATCGTGGTGATGCGGAAGGGTCGGTTGTGATCTCCTTCGACGGTGTGGTCAAGCGGTACCGCGATGACGTGGTGATCGGCCCGGTCACGACGGAGCTGCCCGCACAGGGGCTGTCGGCCCTGGTCGGACCGAACGGGGCCGGCAAGTCGACCCTGTTGATGATGGCCGGCCGGCTGCTGAAGCCGGACGCCGGCACGATCACGATCGGGGGCCTCGATGTGGCGCAGACCCCGTCGAAGGACCTGGCGAAAGTGGTGTCCATCCTGCGGCAGGAGAATACGTTCATCACCCGCCTCACCGTCCGGCAACTCGTGTCGTTCGGCCGGTTTCCCCACTCCCAGGGGCGTCTCACCGTGGCCGACGAGGCCAAGATCACCGAGGCGATCGACTTCCTCCAACTGGCCGAGCTCGAGGGCCGCTACCTCGACGAGCTGTCGGGCGGTCAGCGGCAGCGGGCGTACGTGGCCATGGTCCTGGCCCAGGACACCGACTATCTGCTGCTCGACGAGCCGTTGAACAACCTCGACATGAAGCACTCGGTGCAGATGATGCAACACCTCCGGCGGGCGTCGCGCGAGCTCGGCAAGAGCGTGGTGGTGGTGCTCCACGACATCAACTTCGCCGGCCACTACGCGGATCACATCTGCGCCATGAGGGACGGCCGGCTCGCCCGGTCCGGCCCACCCGACGACATCCTCGACGACACGGTGCTCACCGATCTGTTCGACACCCCGGTGGAGGTCGTCGACGGCCCCTCGGGCCCACTCGCCGTCTACTTCTGACCGGCCGGGATCCTGTCGGGGCGGAGGTCGAGGCGCCGGAGGAGTTGGGCGTTGGCGGCCACGATGATGGTGGACAGGCTCATCGCCACCGCGGCGGCGGCCGGAGGCACGGTGATACCGGCGAAGGAGAACACGCCGGCGGCGACGGGGATGGCGATGAGGTTGTAGGCCGTGGCCCACACCAGGTTCTGGATCATCTTGGTGTAGGTGGCCCGGGACAGGTCGATGACGCCGATCACGCTGCGGGGGTCGCTGGACGCCAGGACGACACCGGCCGATTCGATGGCCACGTCGGTGCCGGCCCCGATGGCGATTCCCACATCGGCCCGGGCCAGTGCCGGGGCGTCATTGACCCCGTCACCGACCATGGCGACGATCAACCCGCGGGCCTGCAGTTCGGCCACCTTGGCGTCCTTGTCCTCGGGGAGGACATCGGCGAAGACCTCGTCGATGCCGAGCCGGGTGGCGACGTCGTCGGCCACCGGCCGGGCGTCGCCGGTGATGAGCACCACCGTGACACCCCGCTCGTGGAGGGCGTCGACCGCGGGTCGGGACTCGGGTCGGACCTCGTCGGCCAGGGTTACCGCCCCCGCCACCTGCCCGTCGACGACGATCGACAGGACCGACCCGCCACCCTCCCGCCATCGGGAGACCGTGGCGGCGAGCCCGTCGGGTTCGGCCAGGCCTAGCCGGTGGAGCAGGGCGGGCCCGCCGACCTGCACCGCGTGACCCTCAACGGTGGCCTCGACCCCCCGCCCGGGGAGGGCTGCGAAGCCATCCGCGTCGGGGACCGGTCCGTTCGCCCCGGCCGCGGTGACGATGGCCCGGGCGATCGGGTGTTCGCTCTCCGTCTCGGCCCCGGCCGCCAGGGCCAGGACCTGGTCGGCGTCCCAGCCGTCGGCCGCGGCGTGGTCGACCACGGCGTGGTTGCCCTTGGTGAGGGTGCCGGTCTTGTCGAACAGGACGGCGTCGACGGTGCGCATCCGTTCCAACGCCAGCCGGTCCTTGATGAGGATCCCCGCCTTGGCCGCGGTGGCCGTCGAGATGGAGATGACGAGGGGGATGGCCAACCCGAGGGCGTGGGGGCAGGCGATCACCAGCACCGACACCGCTCGGACCACGCCCTGCTGGGCGTCCCCGAGCGCTGTCCACACCACCAGGGTGGCGATCGCCGAGCCGGTGGCCAGGTAGAACAGGGCCCCGGCGGCCCGGTCGGCCAGGGCCTGGGATCGGGAATCCGACGCTTGGGCGTCGGCCACCATCCGCTGGATACCGGCCAGGGCGGTGTCGTCGCCGACGGCGTCGACCCGGACCCGAACGGCCGAATCGGTCGACACCGTCCCGGCCACCACCCGGTCACCGTCGCCCCGGCGGACCGGTCGGGACTCGCCGGTGATCATCGACTCGTCGAACGAGGCGCTGCCGTCGGTCACGGTGCCGTCGGCCGGTACCCGGCTCCCGGGCCGGACCAGCACCACGTCCCCGACCGCGAGGGAGGCGGCCGGGACCTCCTCCACCGTGTCACCGTCGACCCGCTCCGCGGTGTCGGGCAGCAACTCGGCCAGGGCGGCCAGGGCGCCCCGGGCCTGGCCGATGGCCTCCATCTCCTGCCAGTGACCCAACAGCATCACGGTGATCAGAGCGGCGAGCTCCCACCAGAAGTCCAGATCACCCCAGCCCAATGACGACGCCAGCGACGCCAGGTAGGCCACGGTGATGGCCAGCGAGATCAGCAGCATCATCCCCGGCTGCCGGTTCCGGATCTCGGCGACGGCGCCGGTCAGGAACGGCCGGCCACCCCAGAGGTAGATGACGGTGCCGAGGATCGGGGCCACCCAGGCGGCCCACGGCTCGTCGATCGAGTACCCGAACCACGCCTGGATCTGTCCGGAGAACACCAGTACCGGAACGGCCAGCAGCAGGTTCCACCAGAACAACCGGCGGAATATGTCCGGGTCGTGACCGGCGTGCTGGTCATGACCCCCGTGGTCGTGATCCCCATGACCCTCGGCGTGGTGGCCGTGGCCGCCGGCCGGGTGACCCCCGGTCGGATGCTGGTGGCTGGCGGTGGACATCGCATCCCCCCTGGGTGTCGCGCTCAACGAACCCTCAAGGCGCCCAGTATGGCTCAACCGCACCACCGTGCTTTCTTCACGGCCGCTCAATCTTGGCTCAAATTTGCGAATACGGCGCCACTTCTGTTGATCCAAAGCCGATAGTTGACGGAGCGGACGGCACCCCTCATGACGTGTGCTCGGCTGATTTCCTTTCCTCGTTGAATCCAGGAGCGATTCATGCGATCACGCACAGTTCCATCCGTTCGTCGGCCACAGGTGCTGGGGGTGTTGATGGTCGCCATGGTTCTGGTCGGCCTGGTACAGACCCCGATCGCGGGTGCGTTCGCCAACGCCTCGAGCGCGACCAAGATCGACAACAACAACGGGGCGTTCGATTTCCCGGGTGGGGTCCACGTCGACGTGAAGGCCACCACCGTTGACGTGCCGATCATTGTCAACAATGTCGGACCTACCAATAACACCTGGTATGACCCCGCCCACTACGTCCCTGATCAACCGACAGGGTCTCCGGTGATCAGCATGCTCGCCGTGGGCTCGAGTTGCTCGACGGATGGGATCTGTGGCGGTCAATCAAAGCTCGACTACGTCTTCAACTATCCGGTGAAGAACCCGACGCTCCACCTCGCCAATATCGGTGGCGGCTCGTCGGGCGCGGAGTGGGTCAAGACGACCACGGTCACCCTGCTCGGCAACGACCCGAGCATCCCCCTGTCGGTGTCGGCCGGAACGAACCTGGCCGTGTCCGGCAACATGATCCAGGCCGCCGACAAGCGGGCCGGCGGCAACTGCCTGAGCGGGGCCCCCACGGCGGGGTGCGGCAGCGTGCTCGCCACCGGCATCGTCTCGACCCTGTCGTTCAACGTGGGGGAGGTCGCCTTCCCGACCACCGGCGTTCCCGACCTGTCCACTTCGACTAGCGACGGCTACCAGACCATGATCACGTTGCCCCAGGACTACGGTGACGCCCCGGCCGGCTACGACCAGGGCAACGCCGCCCGGGCCACGCTGACCAGCTACACCCTCGGGGCCACCGCCACCGAGGACGCCTCGAACGACGCCAACCTGGCCACCTCACCGGTCGCCTCCACCAACGCCTACGGCGACGCCGACGACGCCTTCGGCGGCGGTCCCGCCGACGTGATCACCTACCCCGGCGCCTCCACCTACTCGGTGACCGTTCCCGTCACCCACACCTCGCTCAGCCGGTCGTTCAACGTCTGCGGCTGGATCGACTTCAACCGTGACGGCACCTTCCAGGCCGCCGAGCGGGCCTGCTCCGGTTCACGGCCCGCCGGTGCCACCTCGGCGACGCTCAACTTCGGTGTCCCCGCCGGGGCGGCCACCGCCTCGACCTTCATGCGCCTCCGGATCGGGGAGCCCAGCGACACCGCGGTGACGAGCCCGACCGGCGTGCAGGCCGTCGGTGAGGTCGAGGACTGGCCCATCGCCCTGGTCGACGGTACCGCTGCCCTCACCCTCAGCAAGACGGCGGGTTCGTTCGTCGACGCCGACAACGACGGCCTCATCGGGGTCGGCGACCGGATCGCCTACCTGTTCACCGTGGCCAACCCGTCGATCTCGACCGTCACCGGCATCAGCCTGTCGGACCCCAAGCTCGGGGGCGCGGTCAGCTGCCCCCGCACCCAGCTCGGCGCCAACGAATCGATGACCTGCGGCCCGGTGACCTACACCCTCACCCTGGCCGACGTCAACGCCGGTGCCGTGGCCAACACGGCCACGGTGCGCGGTCTCGGGCCCAACAGCGAGAGCCTCACCGACGTCTCCTCCACCAACTCGCCGATCCCCAGCCACCCGGTGCTCACGCTCGACAAGACGGCGGGCACCCCGTTCGACGCCAACAACGACGGCCTGGTCGACGCAGGCGACACCATGGCGTTCTCCTTCGCGGTGACCAACGCCGGCAATGTGACGATCACCAATGTCGCCGTGGTCGACCCCAAGATCGGGGCGGTGACCTGCGCCACCACCACCCTCACCCCCGGCGCGTCGACCACCTGCGTCGGCAACGCCCTCTACACGATCACCGCGGGCGACGTCACCACCGGCGCGGTCCTCAACACCGCGACGGCCAACGGCCGCGACCCCGGGCTCAACGCCGTGGTCAGCAACCAGGACTCGACGGCCACCCCTACCCAGGCCCCCCAGCCCCGCCTGTCGCTCGACAAGCAGGCGGGCACCCCGACCGACGTGAACGGGAGCGGCCTGACCGACGCCGGTGACACGATCGCCTACACCTTCACCGTCACCAACCCCGGCAATGTGCGGATCACCGGTCTCGCCATCAACGACGACACGGTCGGCTCCGTCACCTGCGCCGCCCCCACCCTGGCCCCCGGGGCGTCGACGACCTGCCAGACCGACTCGCCCTATGTCGACACCGCGGCCGACGTCGACGCCGGCCGGGTCACCAACGTGGCCACCGTCGCCGGGGTGAACCCGGACGGTGGGTCGGTGACCTCCCCCGAGGACGAGACCACCACCCCCACCGTGACCCCCGACGCCG
>JBKDZN010000110.1:0-56736 GCA_047971245.1 Acidimicrobiales bacterium | reverse complement strand
GCCACGCCCGCCGGGGTCGGAGACCGGGTCGGGTGAGGGCGCGTCGGGCGCGGGGCGGGGCCGGTCGGGGACCACCACTGGGGGCCGGTCCACGGGGCCGAGGGGCGGGATCGGGCGACCGGTGGTGCGGGTGCCGGTTCCGGTCGGCCCCGCGGGTTCGACGAGGCGCACCGAGCCGCCGGATTCACCAGACGTCGCGGCGTCGGACGCCCCGGGGCCGGACGCGTCCGACGTCCGGGGCGGGATGCGGGGCCGGGGCACGGTCGACCGGGACACCGGGTCGGTCGGGACCTCGACGCTGAGGCGACGGGTGGAGCGCAACAGTTCGGTCAGTGAATCCGGGGCCCGGGCGGTGCCCCGTCCCCCCTCCCCCTGACCCGCCGGCGATCCGCCCGGTCGTGCCGGCTCACCCGTCCCCGGGGATGGGGCGGGGTTGGCGGGGTCGGAGGCGGCCACCCCCGACCGGTGCTGGGGCGCGGGGGCGGGATCGGTCGTGGGCGGCCGAGGCCAGGCGTCGGCGAACACGTGAAGGAGGGCCTCGCCCAGAGGCGCCATACTGCGGTCTGTCACCTGCTCGCTTCCTGGTCAGCCCGCCGGCCTCATCGAGGAACCCGGCGCCACCCTAGCCACTCAGCCCCACCGACGGCAGGAATCCGGACCAGGAATTTCGGGCCCGAACCCGGGCCGACTGTCACCCGTTCTCGTGACGACGTCCACCGGCCGCGGCCGGAACCGTGGGACACGGCGGCTGTTGGGTACGGTGAACGCCTGTGTCGGCCACGCTGACCGTGGAGGCCCTGTGCGCCGCGGTGACCGATGCCACCACCGCGGCGTTCCCGGACGAGGTGTGGGTGAGTGGTGCCATCTCGGATCTGTCCCGCGCTCCCAACGGTCACGTGTACTTCGATCTCGTCGACCCGGATCGGCCAGCACCCGGCGGGCCGCCGCGCCATCTGGTGCCGGTCGTCCTGTTCGCCACGAACCGCGACCGGGTGAACCAGATCCTGCGGAAGTCCGGTGCCCCCCGGATGGCCGACGCTATGGAGATCCGGATCCGGGGCCGGGTGCGCTACTACCCGCCGCAGGCCCGGATCCAGCTCGACATGTCGCTGATCGACCCCATCCACACGATCGGGCGGATGGCCGCAGCCCGTGACGAGCTGCTGCGTCGCCTGACCACCGAGGGGGTGCTCCGCCGCAACGCCGGCCGCCCGCTGCCCGACCTGCCCCTACGGGTGGCGCTGATCACCAGCGCGGGGAGCGCGGCCCACCATGACGTGGCCCATGAGCTGGCGGCCAGCGGTTACCGCTTCACCGTCGAGGTCCACGACACCCGGGTCCAGGGGAGTGATGCGGTGGACGGCCTGGTGGCCGCGATCACGGCCGCCGGCGGGAGCGGCGTGGACGTGGTCGTCGTGGCCCGGGGCGGTGGGGCCCGTGGCGACCTGGTCGCGTTCGACCACGAGGCGGTGGCCCGGGCCATCGTCGCCTGCCCCCACCCGGTGATCGTCGGCGTGGGCCACGAAACCGACCGGTCGGTGGCCGACGAGGTGGCCCACACCTCGGCCAAGACGCCGACGGCCACCGCCGGGGTGCTGATCGCGTCGGCCCGGGCGTTCGAGCAGCGGGTGGGTCGGGCGTCAGACCGCCTGGCCGGTCGGGCCCCCGGCCTGATCGACCGGGCCTCGCACACACTGGGTACCGACGCCCGGCGCCTGATCCAGGCCACCGAACGGGCCCTGGAACGGGGCGACGCCCGACTGGCCGGCGACGTCCGGCGGCTCACCGACCGGGCCGAGCGGCTCCTCGACCGCGGCGACGACCGGGTCGACCGGGCCGGGATCACCCTCACCGGTCTCGATCCCCGCCGCCAGCTCGACCGGGGCTGGGCGATGGCCACCACCGCGGACGGGACCGTGCTCCGATCGGTCCGGCAGGTCGAGCCGGGCACCACCATGATCACCCGGCTGGCCTCCGGCACGATCCTCAGCACCGTCGACGCGATCATCCCCGCCGAACCCGAGCCGCCCGATCGCCCCAGTGCGGCCCGGGCACGCCACACTGGGAGCCAGCCATGACGCCTCCACCCGATGACCAGACGACCCGGCTCGCCGAACCGGTCGACGCCGAGCCCGGAACCGTGCCGTCCGAGGGGGCTCCCGACCCCGGTTACGGCGCCGCGATCGAGGAGCTCGAGTCGATCCTGACTGAGCTCGAGGGGCGCGACGTCGACGTCGACGTCCTGGCCGAACGGGTGGCCCGGGGAGCCGAACTGGTCCGGGTGTGCCGCCGGCATCTCCGGGCGGCCCGGGTCGAAGTCGACGCGGTGATCGAGGAGTTGCTCGACGAGGCGACCGATGGAATCAGCCGGTGACGGTCCGGCCCCGATGACCACACCGTTGGCGGCGGACCTGTCGAAACCGGGCCCGGCCGCGCCCCTCCAGCTCACCGCGGTGGCCGCCGCGGTCGACGCCCGCCTCGACGCGGTCCTGGCCCACGAATCCGGCCGCTGGAAGGCGGTCGACCCCCGGCTCGGCGAGGCGGTGGACGAGCTGCGGTCCGTCGTCGGCAGCGGCGGCAAGCGGTTCCGGGCCGCGTTCTGCTACTGGGCGTGGCGGGGCCGGTCGGGTTGCCGGCCGTGGGGCGACGATCCCCCGGCCGCCCTGGCCTCCGACCCCGGCGCCGCCGTCGCCCTCGACGCCGCGGCCGGGTTCGAGCTCCTCCAGGCGTTCGCCCTCATCCACGACGACATCATGGACGACTCCGACACCCGGCGGGGTCGCCCCACGGTCCACCAGTCCCAGGCGGGACGGTTGGCCGAGCACGGCTGGCGGGGCGAACCCCGCCGGTTCGGCGAGGGGGTGGCCATCCTCATCGGCGACCTGAGCCACGCCTACGCCGACCGGATGATGGCCGGGGTCTCCCCGGCGGGCCGGGCGATCTGGGACGACCTCCGGATCGAGCTCAACCTCGGCCAGTATCTCGATCTGCGGTCGGCGGCCTCGGCCGAGCTCGACGCCGTCACCGCCCACCGGGTGTCGACGTTCAAGTCGGCGATGTACACCATCGTCCGGCCCCTCCAGCTCGGGGCGAGCCTCGACGGCCCGGCCGATCCAGCCCTGCTCACGGCCCTCGACCGGTTCGGCCGACCCCTCGGGCGGGCCTTCCAGCTGAAGGACGACCTGCTCGGGGTGCTCGGCAACGAGGCCCGGTTGGGCAAGCCGGTGGGTGACGACCTCCGGGAGGGCAAACCGACGGAACTCCTGGCCCTCGCCCTGGAGCGAGCCACCCCGGCCCAACGTTCGGTGCTCGCCGGGATCGGCCGCCGGGACCTCTCCGCCGACCAGGTGGCCGCCATCGTCGAGGTCTTCACCGCGACGGAGGCCGTCGCCGAGATCGACGCCCGGATGACCGCCCTGGTGGCCAACGCGGTGGCCATGGTCGACGAGCTCCCCTACCCAGCCGACACCCGCGCCGCCCTCGTCGCCCTCGCCGGCTACGTGGCGTCGAGAACCTCCTGATCCTGGAGGTACCCTCATGGGGCGGGCAGAACCTCGTCGTCGACACGCCGATGGGGGAGACACATGGTGATCAGTCGACAACCGGGCGAGGTGCCGCCCCTCACTGGCAACCCGACCAGCTCGGTGCCCGAAGCCGACCCCGTCGCGTCCGCTGACGGCACCCATCCGGTGCAGGTCATCAACCGGTGGTGGCGGAACCTGGCCGACGGGGCCGGGCCGGCCACCGAGCTGTCCGACGGGGTCAACAATTCCCTGATCGCCGTGCTCGGCGTGCTGCGCTGGTCGACGGTGGTGATCGGGCTGGCCTGGGCGGCGAACGAGGCCACCCAGGGCAACGTCCCGGTCGTGATCACCCTGGCGGTGGCCATCTTCATCTCGTCGTGGCGGACGGTCTCACCGATCCGGCTGGGGGCACCCGGCCCGATGCCGCTGATCAAATCCCTCGGCGACGTGGCCGTCCTGGCCCTGGCCATCGGGGTGTCGGAGGGGATGAGCAGCCCGTTCTTCGGCACCCTGCTGGTGGCGATCACCATCGTCGGCCTGGGGTGGGGCCTGGCCGCCGGGG
This sequence comes from Acidimicrobiales bacterium, assembly GCA_047971245.1. GTDB lineage: Bacteria > Actinomycetota > Acidimicrobiia > Acidimicrobiales > SZUA-35 > CADEDH01. The sequence goes on along the minus strand of JBKDZN010000110.1, from coordinate 52,650 downwards.
TGGTGGCGGCCGGGGTGGCCGTGCTGCTGTCACCGGTGGCGTCGGCCATCAACCCGACCCAGGAGCTCAACTTCCCCGGGCCGCTGGCCTTCATGGCCCTGGTGGCGGCGGCCGCCCTGCCCGGTATCGCCATGGAACGGGTGGCCGAGATCGAACGGCGCCGCCGGGCCCTGGCCGCCCAACGCGACCGCCTGGCCGAGGCCAACCACCTGCTCGGCACCCTCAGTGAACTGGCCACCACCCTGCCCTCGTCGCTCGACCTGAACGACGTGCTCGACGCCACCCGGCGCCAGCTGATCGACAGTCTCGAGGCCGAGCGGGTGGCTATCGTGGCCTACGAGGACGGGGCCTGGTCGCCCCTGTACCTCGACGGGATCGACCTGGCCCCCCGGGTGAGCACCGACGAGCTCCCGTCCCCCCTGTTCCAGGCGGCCACCTCACTGGAACTGTTGCGCATCCCCGACCTGTCGATGATCTGCGACCGCGCCGGCAGCGGTCTGTACACCCGGCTGGTGGTGGGCAACACCGATGTCGGACTCCTCGGGGTGGAGAACCACGACCCCGACCGCTACCAGCACGCCGACGCCGAGCTGCTGGTCGGGATGTCGGAGGTGATGGGTCTGACCCTGGCCAACGCCCGCTCGTTCCGGCGGCTCCGGTCTCTGGCCGCGGCCGAGGAACGGTCCCGGATCGCCCGCGATCTCCACGACCGGCTGGGCCAGTACCTGACCTACATCGCCCTCGAACTGGAGCGGATCAACTCGACGCGTGACACCCCCTCCGAGGACCTCAAGGAGCTCCACGAGGACGTGCAGGGCGCCATCCGGGAGTTCCGCGACTCACTGCTGGAACTGCGGGCGTCGGTGACCGCGGACCGGCCCCTGCGGGTGGTGCTGGCGGAGGTGGTCGAGCGGTTCCGGCGCCGCAGCCAGGTGGAGGTGGAGCTCTACGCCCCCGCCAACCAGGAACGCCTCCCGGCCCTCGTCGAGAACGAACTCCTCCGGATCGCCCAGGAAGCCCTGGTCAACGTGGAAAAGCACGCGTCGGCTTCCCAGGTCCAGCTGGCGTGGACCATCGGGAACGGCCAGGGCACGCTCGTTGTCCAAGACGACGGGCGGGGATTCAATCCCACGAAAGGTATCCGCGGTAGTGCCTACGGTCTCGTAGGGATGCGGGAGCGGGCAGCATCGGTCGGGGCGACACTCGAGGTTTCGAGCGAGCCAGGAGAGGGAACGACCATTACCGTACAAACCAGTCAAATGATGTGAACAGGTGAGACAACCATGATCAAGATACTGCTGGCCGATGATCACGCACTCCTGCGGGAGGGGTTGAAAAAGTCGTTCGAGTCAGCTGGTGATGAGGTCGTCGGCGAGGCGTCCACCGGCGAGGAGGCGGTGGCCCTGGCCCGCGTCCTCCAGCCTCAGGTGGTCCTCATGGACCTGTCGATGCCGGTGATGGACGGCATCGAGGCGACCCGCCAGATCCGGGGCGAACTACCCGACACGAAGGTGGCCGTGCTCACCATGCACGACGACATCGACAAGACCCGCGACGCCATCGCCGCGGGCGCCAGCGCCTACCTCTCGAAGGGGACGTCGTTCGCCGAGGTGAGGGAGACGGTGTTGCGGGTCGCCCAGGGCGATACGGTCCTGTCCCCGGCCGTGGCCGGGGCCATGCTCACCACCGCCCAGGAGCAGCAGGACCATCAGGACCTGCTCTCCGATCGCCAGGTCGAGATCCTCCAGGCGATCGCGGACGGGATGAGCACCAAGCAGGCCGGCCGCTATCTAGGGATCACCACCAAGACGGTGCACAATCACTTGAACGCCATTTACCGGAAACTGGACGCCCAGTCGTTGACCCATGCCGTGCTCAGCGCGGTGCGCATGGGGATCATCAACCTCGACTCGTCCGAGAACGAGACTGTCTGATCCCTGGTGGCTGACCCGAAGACGGAGGCGGCGAGACGGCGCACGTTCGCCATCATCTCCCACCCCGATGCCGGCAAGACGACGCTGACGGAGAAGTTCCTGCTGTACGGCGGGGCCCTCAGCGTCGAGGCCGGCGCGGTCAAGGCCCGGGAGGGTCGGCGGTCGGCCACCTCGGATTGGATGGATCTGGAGCAGCAGCGGGGCATCTCGATCACCTCGACGGTCCTGCAGTTCCCCTACCGCGATCATGTCCTCAACCTGCTCGACACCCCGGGCCACCGGGACTTCTCCGAGGACACCTACCGGGTGCTCGCCGCGGCCGACGCCGCGGTGATGGTGCTCGACGCCGCCAAGGGCATCGAACCCCAGACCCTGAAACTGTTCGAGGTGTGCCGGGAGCGGGAGATCCCGTTCCTGACCCTGATCAACAAGTGGGACCGGCCGGGCAAGGGTGCCCTGGAGCTCCTGGACGAGATCGAGGAGACCCTGGTGGTGGAGCCCACCCCGGCCACCTGGCCGGTGGGGTACGCCGGCGATTTCCGGGGGGTGATCGACCGGTCCACCGGCCGGTACACCCGGTTCGAGCGGACCTCCCGGGGCTCGACGATCGCCCCGGAGACCGACCTCGGCCCCGATGCCGCCCTGGCCGCCGAGGGGGAGTCGTGGACCACCGCGGCCGAGGAGGTCGAACTGCTCGACATGGTGGGCCGCACGATCGACCAGAAGACGTTCCTGGCCGGTGAGTCCACGCCGGTGTTCTTCGGGTCGGCCCTCACCAACTTCGGGATCCGGTACCTGCTCGACGGGGTGGCCGCCCTGGTGCCGTCCCCGGCGCCGCGGCCGATGGCCGACGGCAGCCGCCGGGCCCTGGATGCGCCGTTCTCCGGTCTGGTGTTCAAGGTCCAGGCCGGGATGGACAAGGCCCACCGCGACCGCATCGCCTTCGTCCGGGTCTGCTCCGGCACCTTCGAGCGAGGGATGATGGTCACCTCGGGCCGGTCGGGCCGGCAGTTCTCCACCAAGTACGCCCAGACCGTGTTCGGCCAGGACCGGGAAACGATCGACGTCGCCTTCCCCGGCGATGTGCTCGGCCTGGTGAACGCCAACGACCTGCGGGTCGGTGACGCCATCTACACCGGTCCAGCAGCCGAGTTCCCGGCCCTGCCCGCCTTCGCCCCCGAGCATTTCATGCGGGCCCGGGTGCGGGACGTGTCGAAGTTCAAGCAGTTCCGCAAGGGGATCACCCAGCTCGACGAGGAGGGGGCGATCCAGGTCTTGCGCGACCGTGACCTCGGGGATCAGGCCCCGATCCTGGCTGCGGTCGGCCCCATGCAGTTCGAGGTGGCCGGCTACCGCCTGGAACACGAGTTCGGGGCCACGGCGGAGCTGACCACAACCCCGTTCACCATCGCCCGCCGCACCGACGAGGCGTCGGCCGACCGTCTTCGGGCCCTGCCCGGCTGTGACGTCTTGGCCCGCGACGACGGCACCCTGCTGGCCTTGTTCGAGTCGAAGTACTGGATGGATCGGGTGATCGCCGATCACCCCGACCTCACCCTGGAGCGCATGGTCGCCGAGGGCGGCCTGTAGGCCCGACCACCGCACCGGCGGGCCGGAAACGGGGCACGCCTACCGGTTGACCGGGGATCCGGCCGATCCGGTGGGCCCGCCGGGACGGGATGGGCTCAGAAGTCGATGACCGGCCAGCCTCGCTCGTAGGCGAGGGTGCGGAGCTTGCGTTCGGGGGCGACGACGATCGGGGCGTCCACGGCTTCGAGCAGGGGCAGATCGGACATGGAATCGGCGTAGGCGTAGGTGGTGGTCGGTTCGGCCCCGGCGTCGGGCCAGCCGATGACGCTCTGGAGGCGGTCGAGTTTGCCGTGGCCGTACGCCATCGGGGGGATGATCCGGCCGGTGAGGGTGCCGTTATCGTCCTCGATCCGGGTGCCGACCGAGCACGGCACGCCGAGCAGCTCACCGATCCGTTCCACCAGGAGTTGGGGGCTGGCCGACAGGACCACGCAGTAGTGGCCGGCGGCCTGGTGACGGCGGAGCAGGTCGAGGACGGAGGGGCGGACGGTGGCCGCGATCTGCTGGGCGGTGGCCTCCACCACGGGGACGAGTTCGTCGAGGGTGACGCCGCCGGCCATGTCGAGGGCGAGCTCGGCGATGGTGTTGGTGTGATCGTCGGTGGATCCCCGACGCCGGAACACCAGATCGTGAACGAACGATCGGGCCATCCGTTCCGGGCCGATGAGGCGGTGGCGGAAGGCGTGGCGGGCCAGCACCCCGAGACCGGAGCCGGCGTGCAGGGTGCGGTCGAGGTCGAACACGGCCAGGGGGGCGCCGGTCACCTCGGCCACCAGCTCGGGACGCGCGGTCTCGTCGGGGATCAGGGGGGCCACCGTCGTCGCTGGATCCATATCGGGGGAGGTCATGGCCACACTCACTGGCCTGCCCGCGGAGGGGCGGCGCGATACCCGGTCCGGACGCGAACCGGGGTTCCACGGTATCCCGTCGGCTCCGGGTGCGAACGCGCGCCGCCCGTGCATTGCCGGTCATCCACGGGCAGACTTGTCCCCGATGCGCCGGGGACCGCTTCCGACATGGCTCGTTCCGGCCGGTTTCTGTCTCGTGGCGACGTTGGGCTGGCTGCTCCTGATCCGACAGTTCGGTATGAGCGAGGCGGGGCGTCCGCAGGCCAACCTGGCCAGCACCCCCCTCGGCCCGACCACGGTGCGCCCGCTCCTGCAGAGCGAACCCATCGAGCTGACCAGCGGGGTCGACAATGTCCTGGCCCCCACCATCCGGGCGCCCGCGGGCCAAGCGGAACTCATCACCGACGGTTCGGTGTGGGTGGATCCCCGTTCGGCGGGACGGCCGTGGAGTGATTTGGGCGCGATGCCCGGGCTGCTCACCTTCCGGGGGAACCCGACCCGGACCTTCCACGGCGCCGGACCGGTTCCCGCCGCGCCGCGGGTGCGGTGGGCGGTGGAGCTGGGCTGTTCGAACTCGGAGGTGGGCGGCGAGAACCGGCTGTGGTGCGGGACGGGCTGGACGGGGCAACCGGCGGTGTTCGCCGGGCCCGACGGGGCTTGGTGGCTGGCGTTCGGGGCCTACAACCGGGCGGTCAACTTCCTGGACCCCACGACGGGGGCACAGGCGTTCCCGCCGTATCTGACCGGGGACATCATCAAGGGTTCGGTGACTGTCGATCCCGACGGGTTTCCCCTGGTGTATTCGGGCAGCCGGGACAACCGGTTCCATGTGCTGGCCATCGACGGTGCCGCGCCGCGCGAACTGTGGACCCTGTCGGCCGACGCCATTCAGCCGATCTTGTGGAACGACGATTGGGACGGCTCGGCCCTGGTGGTCCGGGGCCGGTTGATCCTCGGCGGGGAGAACGGCCGGTTCTACGTGTACGACCTCAACCGGGGCTACGGGGACGACGGCAGGGTAGAGGTGAACCCGGAGCTGGCGTTCACCACCGAGTCGTGGGACCAGCCGTTGCTCGACGCCCTCGGCGACCTCGACGTGTCGGTCGAAGGTTCGGTGGCCATGTCGGGCGATGTCGTGTACTTCGCCAACTCCGGGGGTCTGGTGCAGGGCTGGGACTTGTCACCGCTCGATGAAGGGGGCACCCCCACCCGGGTGTTCCGCTTCTGGACCGGGGACGACACCGACGCCACCATCGTGGTGGACGGGGCGGGGATGCTGTACGTGGCCTCCGAGTTCGAACGGTCGACGCCCCGATCCACCGAGATCGGTCAGATCATGAAGCTCGACCCGTCCCGGCCGGACAACCCGGTGGTGTGGAGCCGGGCCGCTCGGGCCTTGCCCGGCTCGGGGGTCTGGGCAACGCCGGCCCTCTACCGGGGGGTGTTGATCGTGGCCACCAACGAGGGCGACGTGCTCGGGTTGGATGCCGACACCGGTGAGCCGTGGTGGCGGTTGAGTCTCCCGGGGCCGTTGTGGAGCTCACCGGTGGTGGTGAACGACACCCTGATCCAGGCCGACTGCGGGGGTGGCCTCAACGCGTTCGATCTGGCCGACCCCACCGTCGAACCGGACCGGCTCTGGAGCGTCCAGCTCGACGGCTGTATCGAATCGACCCCCGCGGTGTGGGGAGGCTGGATCTTCGTCGGGTCCCGGAGCGGCCGGTTCTACGCTGTGGCTGATGCCCCTTCGGCCACCACGATCGGGGAGTAGCCCGGTCCAGGTCGACGGTGAGGGGTCAGATCGCTCCGGTGGGGCTGGTGGGGTCGCTGGGCGGGGGGTCCGGCGGTCGCATGGTGGCCAGCCTCGGCGCTGATTCCGGTTCGGCCTGCCAGAGCGCCTGGGCCTGGGTGATGGGTCCGGCGGCGAGGAGGCAGACGAAGCCGGCCACGCTGGCGATACCGGCGATGATGAACGCGAGCCGGTAGTCGCCGGCGTCGTGGATGAGGCCGAGGGCGAACGGACCGCCGGCGACACCGATGGTGCCGAACAACTGGTTGAAGGAGTAGATGCGGGAGTATTCGGCCACCCCGAACGCCTCGGCCAGCAGGAGGGGTTGGAGCATCAGCAGGTTGCCGACGCTGATGCCCAGGATGACGGCACTCCCCAGGATGCTGAGCTCGTTGAAGGAGCTGGCGAGGGCGATGAGGGAGATGCCCTGGAACAGGGTGAGTCCGGCCGACAGGGACTTCGCCGGCACGTGGAGTACGACCACGCCGCCGATCAGACGACCGATCACGCTGGTGAGGGCGAGCAGGGAGAGGGCGGTGGCGGCGGTGCCGGCGTCGGTCCGTTCATCGGCCAGGTTGTAGAGGTGGGCGAGGCCGCCGACCTGGGCGAAGAAGATGAGGGCGTAGGCAACGCACATCATGATGAAGAACCGGGTGCGGCGGGCCTCGGCGAAACTGGCCCCGGCGAGGGCAACGGGGGTTGCCGCCGATACGGGGCCGTCGCCGGCGGCCTCACCGACCCCGTCGGGTTGGAGACCCTTGTCGGCGGGTCTCGATCGGAGGAGGAGGACCCCGATGGGGATGACGCCGACGAGCCAGACCACGGCCAGGATCGGGCCGGCTCCGGCCATGGTCCGGTCGTCAATGAGATTGGCGGCGATGGGGGTGATAGCGATGCCGCCGAGGGAGAGGCCCGTCGAGGCGATCGACAGGGCGACCGAGCGCTTCTGGTGGAACCAGCGGGTGACGAGTGTGGTGCCGGGGACCAGACCGGCCAGGGCGAACCCGATCCCGAACAGGGCGAAGAACACGTAGAGCTCGGCCACGGTGTCGACGAAACGGAGACCGTAGAGGGAGGCGGCACCGAGCAGGCCGCCGGCGACGTAGAAGACCCGGATGTCGCTGGTCTCCATCCGTCGGGCGAGCAGGAAGCCGGTCAGGCCGCTGATCCCGAAGAACATGGCGGTGGCGCCCGAGACGGTGCCGACGGGAACGTCGAGCTCGTTGGCCGCCGCCGAGAGGATCACCGAGGCGTTGTAGAAGCCGAGGCCGGAGGTGACCATCAGGATGAGGAACACGGCGCCGACGATCACCCAGCCGTAGAACAGCCGACCGCCTCGCTGCGGGGCGTCCGGCTGCGGCGCTGCGTATCCGTCGAAGCCGTTCAAGGAGGCCGAACTTATCTGGCCGATCTGTGACGGAGCCAACTGCCCGGCGCTCGATCCTCCCCTGGTGAACCGTCCACGCCGACCGGGCGGCGTGGCATTGTGCGCCCGGCCGAGCGGCGCACCCATCACCGGCACGCCGGGCAAGCTAGTCTTCAACTGTGAGAGTAAAGGAATCCTGGGACCGTGAGTAGTGCGCAGCCCGGGCCCCACCGGGGGCGGGATCTCGACAGTCGTGACGAGGTGGCGGAGTTCGTCACCCGCTTCTACCGGGACATCGCGCAGGACGAGCGATTCCACGTCTGGTTCCACACCATCGCCGAGGTGGACTGGCACGCCCACACCGGCCTGTTGACCGACTTCTGGGCCGGGGTGGTGTTCGGCGGGCCCCACCAGTCGGGGGATGAGGTGATCTCGGCCCACGGCTGGCTGCACCAGGCCGAGCCATTCGACGACGCCCTGTTCGAGCGATGGCTCGAGATCCTCGACACGACGCTCGACAGTGGATGGACCGGCCCCAACACCGAACTCGTGCGTCGGCGGGGCCGAGGCATGGCCTGGGCGATGGCCAAGCGCCTGACCGGCCGGGCGACGCGGCCATCGATCTGAGGCAGCACGCCGTGCCGATACGCTTGTCTGCCCTGGGGCTGTAGCTCAGTTGGCTAGAGCACCTGCTTTGCAAGCAGGGGGTCGTGGGTTCGATTCCCATCAGCTCCACAACAGAATCCCCAGGTGACAGCGGTGCGGGCCAGCCCTGGGGGAAGGGCCGGACGGGTGTTGGTGGCCTGGTGCGGAACGCGGCGGCGCGGCTGGGGTTGCGGAATGGCAATCGCCACCACGGTTGAAGTTCGGCGAAAGTGGTACTTCTGATGATGGGCTTCATCGACTCCGGCGGCAACCTTCTCGAGGCTGATGCCGACGCGCTTGTGAACACCGTGAACACCGTCGGCGTCATGGGCAAGGGCATCGCCCTTCAGTTCAAGAACGCCTTCCCAGCGAACTTCAAGGCCTACGAGAAGGCCTGCAAACGCGATGAGGTTCGCGTCGGCGAGATGTTTGTGTTCGACGCCGGTCAGCTCATGCGGCCTCGCTGGATCATCAGCTTCCCGACCAAGCAGCACTGGCGCTCCCGCTCCCGCATGCAAGACATCGAAGCCGAGATCGGTTCCGTCGGGCCCGATCGTCAGACCGTCGAACTCGAACACGTGGAGGTGGGAGTCGTCCCAGCCGAACACCAGCTGGAGCAGGCGGTGGAGTTGGCCGAAGGCGGCGTCGACGGGTACCCGGACCCGGCGCCAGATCTCGGGACGGATGTGGGCGAGCGACACCCGCGGCACGAAACAGTCCGCGCCCACCGAGGCCGTGTCGACCCGTCCGGGGCCAGCCGAACCCGAAGGATCCACCAGCCGGAGCGCCGGCCGGCCGCCCGACCCCAGCGACGCCGCCGCCATATCCGCCGGCAACCCGAACGGCACATCAGCGGGATCCAGGCCCGCCGGGAACCCGAACGGATCGCCGGGATCGGGCACCATGCCGCCGCTCGCCGACCGGCTCCTGGCCAACCCCTACCCAGAAGACCGAGCCCGTCTGATCGCTGAGGAGGTCGCGGCGCGGACGGGATCCGTCTTCCTCTACGCCCGGTTGGCCGTGCAGGCCGTCCTTTCTCAACCTCAACTGGACCTCGAGCCCGGCTGGCCGCAGCGTCTCCCGGCCATCGGCTCGTATGAGGCGTTCGGTGAACAGGTCGAAGCCGACCTGAAGCGGATCGACGACCCGGTTGAGCGGGCGACCATGCGGCACCTGCTGATGGCCGCGGCGTTCGCCGAGGGTGAGGGGGGTGCCGAGATTCCGGATCTGGCCGACCATGGCCGAGGCGATCACCGGCCGGGCGTACGACGACGACGTGGCCCTCACGCTGCGCGAGGCGGCCTGGTACCTGGTCGAGGCATCCGACGGTCAGCAGGCCGTCTACCGCCTGTTCCACGAGGAACTCAACCGCTATTTCCGGGAGGTGGCCCAGCGTGAGTTCTGAGGCCGAAATCCAGGCCCGATTGACCGAGGCGCTCCGGGGTCTCGTCCCGGATGCGGGCGCGGCATGGGTGGACGCCAACCGGTACCTCCGTCACCACCTGGCCACCCACGCCGACGCCGGCGAGATGCTCCATCGCCTGGTGGAGGATCCCGGGTTCGTCGTCGCCGCCGACCCCGTCCACCTCGGAGCCGTGCTGGCCAGTGCCGACGCTCACCTGGCGGATGGACCGGTACGGGGAGTCGTCCGGTCGTTCCTTCGACTCGGCGCCGCCAACGTCGGCCGCCGGGCCAACGAACGCGCCGCCAACCTGGCCGCGATCGCGGCGGCCGAGGAGCCGTCGGCCGATGACCTGTTGGCCACGATCGATCTGGCCCGTCCGTGGCGTGGATGCCGGCTCTTCAGCCGGCGGACGGCGTTTCATTCGGTTCTGGAGGGCCACACCCGCGGGGTTCAGGCGGTGGGCTGGGGTGAGATCGACGGCCGTCCCCGGGTCGTGTCCGGCAGCGACGATGGGACGGTGCGGGTGTGGGACCCGGTGTCGGGTGTGTCGGTGCGAATCCCGCTGCTTCGTCCGGTTCATGCGTTGGCGGCCCGAGGCGGGACTGTCGCCGTCGGTACCGATCGTTCCCTGTTGATCCTCAGCCTGTCGCCGCTCGTGAACGACTATCTTCGCTGAACTCCGCCCGGCCGGCGGGACCTTTGGCGGACGTGACCGGCCCTCGCCCCTGGGCCGACGAACACAGGGGTGACGACCCCCTTGGATCTCAGGATCTCAACCAGGTGCGCGTCCATCTCGGATTCGCTGGATGACGTCGGCCGCTTCGCGTCGGGCTTGTGACAGGGACGACGCCACGAGGATGCGTCGGCTGTCGTCCGGAGCACGGAGCTCCACCTGCCAGCGGCCTCGCACCGCGGAGTAGGCCAGAAACGCCAGTGCCACCGGCGCGACGATCACCAACTCCACGGTGAACACCACGACCACCCCGATGGCGGCAGCGAGGACGACCGGCGCCGCGATCCCCGCCGCTTCGTCGAACGCGTCGAGGATCCTACGCGGATGCCACAGCTCCGTCTCCTCCACCGCGGCGTCGCCGACGCCACGTATGCGGCGTTGCCGGCGAGCGCTACCGGACATCCCGGTGAGCCGCATGCCGATCGGATTCCTCAGCCCGTAGACGACGCCCACGCGCCACCAACCCCCGGCCGGATCCTGAACGAGTCGCGAACGTGACGTGTGCGCGATCACCCGACGAGCAACGACGATCAGCACCAGAGCCAGCGTGCCGATACCGACGCCGATCGCCACCGAAACAAGGGTGCCGAGGAGGTGGACCACTGGTTCGAGGATGATCTCCACGCCGCGGAGCGTACGCGCTGGTCAGCTCCTCGCGTCCAGCGACTCCTGGATGGCCTGGACGGTCGGCCGGTACGAGCGCCGCCGCTTCATCCTCAACTCGCGGAGATTCGGGAGTTCGGCGATGGGGTTCAGGTCGTTGTCGAGGATCTTTGTCGATCCGTAGATCCACAGACATTCGAGGGCGTGAAGGCCGCTCAGCGGCCCCACACTGTCGATTTCGCCGCACTCGCTCAGGCTCAACATGCGCAGCCCGGTTTGGGACGCCAACGGGGTCAGATCGTGGATCGGGCAGGCCTCGATCCACAGTTCATCGAGCTGCATGGACCCCGCGGCGAGCTCCGACAGGTCATCGAGGGGTGCCAGGAACACACCGAGCTCACGGAGCCCGGGCAGCGCCTCGATCCCGGTCAGCCGACGCAGCCTCGGCCGGTCCTTGAACCGCAGGAGCTCAAGTTCACGGTTGTTCCACAGAACGGACAGATCGGCCTGGTCGTAGCCGAGGGTCGACAGTGATCGAAGGCGGGGAGCCGACGAGATCGTCTCCTTGATGTGAACCCAGCTGGAGGAGAGGCGCGCAAGGTGCGGCAAGCGGGACAGATCGATTCGGGCCCGGCTACTGGCCTGCACGCTGAGGGATTCGAGGCTCCCGGAGAGCCGGTAGACCTGATCGAGATCGACGATGGTTCGAGCCAGGATGTCGAGGCGCTTCAACGGCCAGTCCGACATGAACTCGAGGCCGGTGTCCTGGAACCCTCGCGCGTAGTTGAGGTTCAACCCGTCCACCCGGCCGTCGTCGAGGAGCCGCGACAGCTCATCGGTCCACGGGCCGGTGGCCACGAGGGTGGGTCCTCCCTCCGTCCGCTCGACCACGTAGGAAGGCCCCTCGTCGACGATGTCATTGCGGATCATCGGTCGCCCGGTTCCGAAAGCACACCGAGCAACCTAGTCGCCGCGGCCGTCCGGGTGGGGCCGCGGGAGCGGCCGATCAGAGGGTGAACCGCATGTCGGAGACGAGCAACCCGGGGAGCCGGTCGGAGGTGGTGGAACGTCCCCCGTAGGTGTAGTAGTCGAGCACCAGTTCGGCCTCGCTGGTGAGCGCTTCGAGACGGTCCCCGAACAGGCCGTAGACCGTGTCGTCGAACCGGAGGGGGGAGACCGGGCCGACGATCTCACCGTCCTCCACCCAGAAGCTGGCGAACCGGGTCATCCCGGTGATGCGAGCGTTGGCCCGATCGCTGTAGTTCAGGTACCAGAGGTTGGCGACGTACAGCCCGGTTCCCAGGGCGGTCAGGGCGTCGGCCGGTTCGAGGCTGCCGGGGGCCATGGCGATCGACTCGGGCGCCTCGTGGCCCGACGCCCCGTTGCCGTCCACCCCGTACTCCGCCGCTGAGCGGGGCGACACCAGGTACCCGGCGTGGACGCCGTCGACCACGAGGGGCACGGACGCGGGCCGACGGTAGCCCTGATCCTGGAAGTCGGGGGCGACCCCGCCGGCGGTGTCCTCGGTGAGGGTCACCGCGGGCGACAGCCGCCGGCTCTCGGTCACCAGCTTGGCCAGGGGGGAGCTCATCGAGCGGTGGGACCGGAGCCCGAATCCACCCCAGCTCAGTACTGCGAACACCATGGACAGGGCCTTCGGGGTGAGGAACGCCCGGTACTCCCCGGGCGGCGCCTCGACCAGGGGCCGGGACAGGACGTCGAGCAGCCGGACCTGGTCGTCGAGTTTGGATCGGAAGGCCTCGGGTGACCAGGTGAACCCGGCGTAGGACCGTTTGATGGCCTGGTTGTTGGGCAGGAACAGGGACCAGTCGAGGTTGAAGGTGGTGCTGGCAAACCAGTTCCGCTGCCCGAGCGAGTTGGCAAACGCCGAGAACTGGGTTCCGGCGGCCCAGATGCCCACCAGGTCATGGCCGGCGGCCGCGGCGGTGACCGTGTCAACCAGCTCGTCGGGCGCCGGGAGTCGACCCGGGTTGGTGTGGCTGGTCGACACGGCATCGGTGGCGTAGGCGAAGTACGGGTCGTCGGGCAGGGCGCGGCGCTGGTCACGCAGCCGGTCGAGGGCGGCGGCCAGGGCGGCCCGGTCGAGATCGGGATCGAACGACAGGCCGAGGGTCATGGCTGCGTGCCGGGCCCCGGACGACAGGTCGACCTCGGCGTAGAGCTGTTCCACCGAGCCGGCCTGGCGGACCAGGCTTCGGTTGAACCGGACGAAGTCGCTGTACTCGCCTTGGGCCGACACCATCAGAACCTCGTCGCCGTGCAGACCGGCGGTGGCCCCAGTGACGAGCTCGTCGATGTAGGTCTCGGTGCGGGCGGCGACACCGCCAGTTGCGGCGTCGGCGCTGGCCCCGATCATTCGTCGGCTCCGAACACCTCGACGTCGGTGAACCGGCACGGTGGGGAGGCGTGGCCGACCCAGATCATCTGTGACGGTTCCCCCTTGCCGCAGTTGGGGGTGCCCATGACGCTGAACGACGACGGATCCCCCACCCCGTTCAGGCTCCGCCAGAAGGTGGACGACACCCCCCGGTAGCTGGGGTTGCGGACCACAGCGGTCAGCTCACCGTCCTCGATGAGTCGACCCCGTTCGCAGGAGAACTGGAACTTGTTGCGGCTGTCGTCGATCGACCAGGACGAGTTCGTTTCCAGGTAGACGCCCCGCTCCACCCCGGCCACCAGCTCGTCGAAGCTGCTGTCGCCCGGTTCGACGTTCAGGTTGGCCATCCGGTCGATGGGCGGGCGGTTCCAGGCCGAGGCCCGGGAGTTGGCCACCCCCTCCACCCCGGCCCGTTGCTGGCTCAGGGCACCACCGAGGGGTCGCTGCAGGATCCCGTGGCGGATCAGGTACCGGCGTTCGGCGGGGGTGCCGTCGTCGTCGAACCCGTAGGAGGCGAGCTCGCCGGAGACGGTGGGGTCGAAGGTCACGTTGAGCAGATCGGATCCGTAGCGGTAGGAGCCGATCATGTCGAGCGTGACGAAGCTGGTGCCGGCGTAGTTCCGCTCGTCGCCGAGGATCCGGTCGAGCTCCAGGGGGTGGCCGATCGACTCGTGGATCTGGAGGATCATCTGGTCGGCGGCCAACACCACGTCACGACGGCCGGAGGGGCAGTTGACGGCGGTGAGCAACTCGATGGCCTCGGCCACCAGGCGTTCCGGGGCCTCGGCGAACCCGTGACGATCGAGCACCTCGGCGCCCCCCTGGCCATTGAACGCCAACTGGCCGTGCGACCGGGTCTGGGTGATCCCGGCGTGGTGGGCCACCACCTCCATCGACGGCATGAGGTGGTACTGGGTCTGCTCGATCCGGGCCCCGGCGGTGTCGACGAACACCGAGTCGACCCGCCGGTCGACGACCCCGGCCGAGGACTCGACGATCCGGTCGTCGCCCCGTAGCCGTTCAGCCACCGAACGGACCAGATCGAGCCGCTCGGCCAGCGGCGAACCAGACCACGGGGCGTCGACCGTCGAGCGGAACTGGCCGCCGGTGCCCAGCCGCACCGGGTCGCCGCCCACCGAGACCCCGGCCGAGATCCGGGCCCAGCGCGACGCGACGGCCACCGCCGCGGTGATCGCCTCGTCGGAGGCGTCCGGGGTGGCGGCGTAGCCACTGGCGTCACCGATCCACACCGTGACCATCACTCCCCCGTCACGCACGGTGTGAATCGGCTCGACGACCCCATTGCGCACCGACAGGCTCTCGGTGGTCTCCACCACGGCCCGGATGGAGCAGTAGTCGACATCGCCCGGTAGAAGGCTGGCCAACCGATCGAGCTGGAGTGTGTCGCTCGTCATAGGGACACACTGTACACAGGCCGTTCGCTCCGCCCGGGCACCGGGGGCCGCGAACAAGACCCGGGGCAGGACCCGGTGGAGATCAGCCCAGGAGTTCCTGCACCCGCTCCTTCGGTCGGCCGATGATGGCCGTGTCACCCCTGACCACGATCGGCCGCTGCAGCAGCTTCGGGTTGTCAACCAACACCGTCACCACCTGGTCGACCGTGGCCACGTCATCGTCGGTGAGTCCCAACTTCTTGAACGTGGCGTCGCGGCGAACCAGGTCGGTGACCGGGTCCTCCAGCATGTCGATCAGGCGGCGCAGCTCGTCCGCATCGGGCGGCGTCTTCAGGTACTCGACGATCTCGGCGTCGGCCCCCAGGTCATCGGCAATGCCCACGGCATTGCGGGACGACGTTCAATTCTTGTTGTGGTAGATCCGCACGTTGGCCATGGCAGGACTCTACCGCCCGCGAAGCGCTCAGGTCGTCTCCCCGGGCTCGCCCGACCGGTCCGGGTCGGCGTCGGGTTCGGGCCCACCCGGGCGCCCGTTCCCGAACATCGAACATCAAAACGAGGCCCAGAGCGTTCTCTTTCGTGATGCCGGCCCGTCCCCGGGCCGGCGACGGGGGGAGAGCGGCGATGTTGACGGTGTTGGCCCTGGCAATTCCGGGCGTGGCGACCCACCTGGCGAGGGGATCGGGTCCCGGCCTCCGACTCCGACCCGGACAGATCGGCGCGGTGATCGTGGCGGTGCTGCTCCAGCTGACCGCGGTCCCCTTCGACAGCCTGGCCCGGGCGCTCGTACCGGCCTCGTTCGTGCTGGGGATGATGGCGGCGGCGTCCGTCTGCTGGACCTCGTGCCGTCAGGTCGTCCCCACCGCCCTGGTGGCTCTCGGTGCCGCGGCCAACGCGGCCCCGATCATCCGCTACGGCGCCATGCCGGTCGATCCGGCCGCCAGGGCCGTGGTGTCGAACACCCCGATCCGGGAACCCGGGATCCTGGCCGCCAAACACCAGGAGCTGGCCGTGACCGCCCACTGGTCCGACCCGATCAGCCTGCTGATCGACCGGATCCCCCTGCCGTTCGGCCACGCGGTGATCAGCGTCGGCGACATCGTCCTCCTGGCCGGCTTCATCGCTCTCGGAATCGGCCTCCGACTGCAGCCCCGGGACGATCGGTCGGCGGCCGAACCGGCCTAATGACCAACAATCGGAGCGGCGATCACGAACCAGAGCGCCCCACACGAGGCCACCGTTACGAGCAGATTGACCGGAGTCTTCGCGCTGAACTTCTTCATGATCATTCCCCTATTTGATTAAGATGGATTCGGTTCCATTTCCGGCTATTTACCAAAGAGAACAGCGGCATGCACCGTGAGATTCACGATTCGACGGACTTTCCAGTGCGGTCTCATCGAGATCTTCGGCCGATTCGCCCACATCACGAGACGGGCGGCCGGGCACGGCTACGGTGCGCGGCCATGACCGCTCCCGAGATGAACCGTCGGCGGGCCCTGCAGCTGATGGCCGGCGCCGGGGCGTGGGCGACCATGGCCGGCTGCACCAACCCCACGGGCGACGACCCGGAGACCGGCGGGGACGACACGGGCGGCACCGCCGTTCAGCAGGCCTCGTCGGACACCGCGCTCGACGCACCGGCCCGGCGTTGAAACTCCGCCTGTGGGCCGAGCCGGCCACCGCCGAGATCGTGGCCGGGGTGAGCAGCGACGTCTACTCCTTCCGGGCCGACGTGGTGGACGGTGACCCCGCCGCGGTGGGTCCCGGCACCTCGTTCCTGGGACCCACCCTGCAGCTGCAGACCGGGCAGCGGGTCCAGATCGACTTCGAGAACCGGCTCGACGAGGCGTGCATCGTCCACTGGCACGGGCTCAACGTCCCTCAGGATCAGGACGGCCAGCCGACCGACGCCATCGAACCCGGCAACACCTACCACTACGACTTCACGGTCCTGAACCGGCCCGGCACCTACTGGTATCACACCCATCCCCACGGGCGTACCGGTGAACAGGTCTACCGGGGCCTGGCCGGTCTGATCATCGTGACCGACCCCACCGCAGCCGACAACGGCCTCCCCACCGGCGACCACGATCTGGCCCTCGTCCTCCAGGACCGCACCATCGACCCCGACGGCACCCTCCGCTACGCCGGTGCCATGCACGACACCATGGCCGGGTTCGTGGGCGACACCCTCGTCACCAACGGGGTGGCCGACCTGCAGGTCGCCGTGCGGCCCGAACCGTACCGGATCCGCTTGCTCAACGGGGCCAACTCCCGGAGCCAGTACCTCACCTGGTCGACCGGCGAATCCCTGCACGTCGTGGCCACCGACGGCCACCTCTCCCCGAGGCGGTCACCACCGATGGGCTGGTCATCACCCCGGCCCAACGCACCGACCTGTGGGTCGACTTCTCCGCCTTCCCGCCGGGGCAACGGGTCGAACTCATGAGCGCCGACACCTTCGTCGAACACGGGGGCGGCATGGGCCCCGGCATGGGGGGCGGAGCCGATCTCGACCTCTCGGCCACCACCGCCGCCACCTTCGTGATCGAGGCGACCGAACCGGCCCCCGGGACGATCCCCGCCCTGAGCGCGCCGCCGGGGTTCACCCCCGGGGACGCGGTCAATCCCGATGCGCCCAAGGAGTTCGTCCTGTCGACCAGCCGGATGTCCCACCGGATCAACGGCAACCAATGGGAGGGCCGGATCGTGACCGACATCGAGACGGTGAAGGCCGGCACCGTCGAGTTGGGGAGTTCGTCAACCAGTCACCGCTGGCCCGCCCCATGCATCTCCACGGCCTCCCGTTCCAGGTGGTGTCCCGCGCCTGGGACGACGACGGCTTGGCCGGGGAATGGGCCCGTATCGGCGACGGTGTGATCGAGACCGGGCTCCGGGACACCGTGCTGGTGTGGCCGGGCCCGCGGGTCCGCATCGCGGTTCCCTTCGCCGACCATCGCGGCTACTTCCTTTACCACTGCCACATCCTCGAACACGAGGACGGCGGCATGATGCGGAACATCCTCATCACCTGATCCGCACCGTGCCGCTCGCCCTCCCGGCCAGCGTCAGAAGAGACGCAGGGTGCCGTCGGCGTCCGATCCGTCGGCCGCCATGGTGTTGCCGGACATGGTCGGGGCGTTCCGCCTCAGCGCCAGCACGGTGCACCCGTCGTGGACCCGGTCCGGGCCGAACACGTTGTCCTCGATCACCGGGTGTATGTCGGTCGGCGTCTCACTGATTTTGATCGTGCACGCACCGTCGTTGAGATAGTTGCCCTTGATCGAGATCGTGCCGATCGGCGGCCGGGAGGCCTCTTGGGCGATCATGATGGCCGCATTGTGGGTGCTCTCCATGCGGTTCCCCTCGATCACGATGTTGCCGCCACCCTGGATCTGGATGTTGTCGTCATGGGTCGGTCCTCCGTCCCTACGCTCCGAATCCTGCGCCTTATACGTCGTGTCGTGCAGCCACGAGTCACGCACGGTGACATTGTCACCCGACACCCTGATCGGGTCGGTGACATGATGCACATTGACCCGGGTCGCGGTGAAGTTCGACCCGTAGATACCGTTCCATTTCGTTGACTCCGTGTTCGCGGCGATCTCCGAATCGATCACCGTGAACGAGTTGCCGGGATCGGCGTTCACGTTGTGAACCAGGGCGAAATTCGGGCTGTCGCCCCCGACGATCCTGCTGGTCTTGATCACGACGTTGTCGGCTCGGATGTCGACGATCCCGTGCACCTCGAGGCCGTCGATCACCATGCCGTCGACGTCGGCCACGAGGTTCCCCTCGTGGCGGGTGAGCTGGGTTCCCTCGGGCACACCGGTGTTCGAGGCGTTCGGCGAGGCGGCGCCGGCGGCGAACTCGATGTCCGGATCCCGCACCAGTGCGGGCACCGGGGTACCGGCGGCCACGGTGACGGCCTGACGGGCCGCGCCCGGTTCCACCAGGCGTTCTCCCGACGCGTCGGTGGCCGACACCCCCGTCCAGGTGGAGCCGTGGCGCATCCCCGCGTCCAACGTCACCGATGACGTGCCCTCCACCTCCAGACGCACCACCAACGTCTCACCCGGAACCAGCTTGACCGGGCTCAGCTTGCGTTCACTGACCGTGACCACGTCGCCGTCGCGTTCCCGGGTGATGGACAGCTCCACCGTACCGTCAGCGGAAATCCGGGCCCGGGCCGCGTAGGCGGCCGAATCGGTGGCCCGCAACTGCGAGTTGACGGTCAACGTTCCCGACGACGGCAACTCGTCGATCCCGAAATGGAATCGAGCCAGCCCGTCCAGGCCGGTTTGCTCCGTCGCTGCCGCCGCCGGATCGCTCGACCCGACCGTCAACAACCCGGCCAGGAGCAGCACGACGACGGCGACCACGGGCAATCGACGAGGCCGGCGCGCCCAGGTACCTCCGACTTCTTCTTCCCCGCCAACCTTCAGGCCATGCAACGAACCCACCGCGTTTCCTTCCTCAACCGGATTGACCGCGCCCCGGCGGGCGACCATAGTCCGAGGGAGGTGCGGGTGTTCGCCGCGCCAAATGATCGGGCCGCGGACCGGACCGACGCCGAGTTCAGGTGCCCTTGTAGTTGAGGACCTGGTGGAGCTCGTGGTGGACCTCCACCAGGTCGGTCTGGTCAGCCATGACCTGATCGATGTCCTTGTAGGCGGCCGGGATCTCGTCGATCAAGGACTCGGCCCGGCTCCGGAGCCAGACCTTGCCGTCCATGGCCCGGGTCAGGTCGGCGGCGGTGTAGCGCCGCTTGGCCTCCAACCGGGAGCAGCGCCGCCCGGCGCCGTGGCTGCACGACGTCCAGCTCATCGCGCTGCCCTTCCCCGACACGATGTAGCTCCGGGTGCCCATCGAGCCGGGGATGACCCCGAGGTCGCCGACGTCGGCCTTGATCGCCCCCTTGCGGGTGATCCACAGCGGCTGGCCGCCGTGCGTCTCCTGCTGGGTGAAGTTGTGGTGGCAGTTGATCCGCCGGGTTTCCCGGCCGCCACCGAGGACGGCGAACACCTCCCACATGGCGGCGTTCATCATCTGCTCCCGATTCGCCCGGGCGTAGTCCTGGGCCCACAGCATGTCACCGACGTAGGCCTCGAACTCCGGGGTGCCCTCCAGGACGTAGGCCAGGTCCGGGTCCTCCAACCGCAACCGGAGGTCCTTGGCCAGCCGCTTCGCCGTCTTGATGTGTATCTGGGCGAGCTGGTTGCCGATCCCCGGCCCCCCGAGTGAAGTACGACCCACACCCGGCCCCGCTCGTCGAGACACAGCTCGAAGAAGTGGTTGCCCGATCCGAGGGTGCCGAACTGCTTCGCCGCCCGGACCGACTGGTTCTCGGCCAGCTCGGTGTGGGGCCGATGCGCCGACAGCCACCGATCCGCCTGCCGGCTCACGTCGCCGTGACCGCGGCCGACACCGGCCGGGATGGCCCGCTCGATCCGGGTCAGCAACGGCTCCAGGGTGTCGGGCAGCTGGTTGTCGGTGACGGTGGTGGGCATACCGTTCACCTCCTCGGATTCGGAGCCCTGGTGGGGCTGACGTGGGCGCGGCGCCCAGCGGTGACCCCGACAACCTTGTCGGCTGACCCAGGATCCGTCCACGGAGTTCCCCCCCGATCCCGGGGCACGCCCCCGGTGGCGCCCCGGGAGGCCTACTCGACGACGGCGGTGACGGGGTCGACGTCGTCACCACGGTTCGGGCCGAGGCGGGAGCCGTACATCACCGGGGTGCTGATGGCGGCGACCAGGCCGGCGCCGAGGAAACCGAAGGCGAGGGGTCGCATCGTCCCGTCGAAGGCGGCGTCGATCCGGCTGCCGATGAGGGCGCCGAACACACCGGGGATCATGCCGAGCAGGGCCGAGGCGACGCCGGCGACGTGGGCCAGGGGCCGCATGGCCGCCGAGTTGAGGTTGGGGATCAGGACCCCGTGGAACGCCAGCACCGGTGGTGCGGCGAGGGCGTAGAGCCAGAACGGCGGCCGGCCGTCGGTGACGACCCCGATCATCGCCAGCACCAACGACGCGGCGACATAGCAGGCGAACAGGTACCGGATCAGCCGGTCGAGCCCGACCCGCTCGACGATCCGACCGTTGATGAGCATCCCCATCCCCATCGCGAGGGCGAAGACCCCGAAGATCACCGGCAGCCACGATCGGAGACCGAACGTCTCGTCGACGATCAACTCGGTGCTCCCGAGGTAGGCGTAGAAGGCCCCCTGCAGCATGGTCAGGGCGATCAGATAGCGCGTCGTGCCCCGGGCCGCGAACACCGACCGGATGCTGTGGAGCAGGGCGCCGGCATCCAGGGCCGTGCGCTGGTCGGCGGGCAGCGTGGACGGCAGTCGTAGCGACAGGCCGCCCGCGATCACCGCGGCCACGGCACACATCCAGTACACGATCGGCCACGGCCCGATGGCCAGCAACCCCGTCGACAGGGTGGGCGCCACGGCAGGTACCAGGATGAACACCGCCATGATCGCCGACATCTGCCGGGCCATGCGTTCGCCCTCGTAGGCGTCACGCACCATCGCCATGGCCGCCACGCGCGGACCGGCGGAACCGAGCCCCCACACGAACCGGGCGGCCATCATCCAGCCCAGCGTGGGGGCGAGGGCGGCCGCGGCGGTGCCCACGATGAACAGGGCCAACCCGCCCCACAACACCGGTCGACGGCCGTACCGGTCGGCCAGGAGGCCGGCGGGAAGCAAGCCGATCGCGTTGCCGATGATGAACGCGGTGATCAGCCCGGCCACCGCGGTGGAATCGGGGGCCAGGCCGAACGCCTCACGGATGTCGCCGAACGCCGGGAGGACCGAATCGATCGACAATGCCGTCGAGGCCATCGCCATCGACAACACGAAGGTGAAACCCGCCGAACCGGGCGCAAACGACCGCCGGGTCGAACCGGCCCGGTCTGAAGCCATCGGTTCAGGCTACGCCGGGATCATCGGATCAGGAGTTGTCGACGGGTGACGTGCGACCCCCGTCGACAAGGCCCTGTCGGTCACGACATCGACCAGACGTCGCTCCGCAATCGTTCCGTACCGGTTCCGTCCGGTGGCGTGCGTCACAATACAAGGTGTGCGTCGCCACGAAACGGGCGCACGACAGACAGAACGAGCACAGGAGGACAGGGAAATGGAATTCGTTCGGTTCATGTCCGGCCCCATCGGGCGCGGCGTTCGGGTGGTGGTCGGGGTGGTGCTGGTCGTTCTCGGGATCGCGGCCGGCAACGTCGGCGGCTGGATCCTTGCCCTCGTGGGCGCGGTCTTCGTCCTGACCGGTGCCCTCAACATCTGCCTCCTGGCTCCCCTGTTCAAGGGGCCGTTGAAGGGCAGCGACCTCAGCTGACCCGGTGTCGGCCCCGGCGCGGTGACGTCGGGGCCCCAGGTCAGTGCCCGGGGTGGGGCATCCCGAGCGCGAGAAGGTCGGGCGGGACGACGGTGAAGGACCGCATCATGTCACTGTCCTCGTGTTCGAGGATGTGGCAGTGGTAGATGTAGCGCCCCGCATGATTGGCGAAGCAGCCGACGATCGTGACCATCTCGGCCGAGACGATCTCCTCGGTGTCCGGGTCACGGTGGCCGGGGTTGACCCGGAAGGTGTCCTTCCATCCCTCCTCGTTGCGATCGACACCGATATCGGCGGCCACGTCGAAGGTGAACTCGCCGGCGCTGCCGGGGGTGGTGGCCCCGTCACTCCGGCTCAACGCCACCCGGGACACCGGCTGGAGCTGGGTGAGGTGGACGTGGAACGGATGGGTGTCGGGGCTGACGTTCACCACCTTGAACAGCCGCCAGGAGCCTTGGGGGATGTGGGTCATCACCCCGTCGTGGAACCGTTTCGCCGCCGTCACCCAAACGGTCGGATCACCCGGCATGACGAGCGACACGCCGGCGGGTACCTGGACCAGTTGCCCCTGATCGTCGACCCCGTCGACCAGGGCCGCGTGGAGGTTCGCTCCCAAACGCTCGGCGGCGGCCCGGGGCAGCATCTCGTGCAGGTACAGCATGGTGCGGGTGACGACCCGACCGTCGCGGACGACGGGGGCGCCGGCGGCGTCGTAAACCACCTCGGCCTCCTCCCGGAGCACGATCAGGGTGTGGCCGTGATCGTCGGGCAGCTCGTCGTGGACCACCGGGGTGCGCCGGAAGTTCGGGTCGAGACCGAGACCGGCGATCGGCCGGCCCCGAAGTCCGCTCACCGCGGGCCCCTGCGTGAGGTCGAACCGCATCACTTCCGGGGTGACCCGGAACCGGGCGGGATCACCGGTGAGGATCTCGCCGACGCCGCCGAGGTCCTCACCCTTGAACGGGGAGGCTGCACTGTTGGCCACCACCAGATGATCGATCCCTGCTCGGGCCAACAGGCCGAAGTCGACCAGCACGTCGGCCCGTTCCCCCGGCGAGAGGATCAGCGAGCCGTCGGGGAGGTCGACGGCCCGGCCGAGCAGGCCGCCGTCAGTTCCGATCTGCTGGATCACCGCGGTCTCCACCGGGGCGGGGGCATCGGCGGTGGTGGCCTGTCCGAGGAAGTGCAGTCGGTAGGTGCGGGCGTTGCTGCCGTTGACGAGCCGAAGCCGGTGCACCCGGGGCGAGACCCGGCAGCGGGGCCACGCCAGCCCGTTGACCAGGTTGACCGGGCTGAAACACTCCCGGACGTCGGTCTCCACCTTGTGCAGCAGGGCGCCGTCGAGGGCCCCGCCGGCGGTGCCGTCGACCGTGTCGAAACCGCGGTCCATCAGCACCAGGGGGATCTCGTGCCACTGGCTGGTGGGCAGACCGATCATCGTCTCGATCGGGTCCCGGACCAGGCACACCCCGGCCAGGCCGGCGAACACGTTGAACCGGGTCGCCGACATGGCGTGGTCGTGATACCAGTACATGGGGGCCGCCCCCGATCGGTACTCGGTGACCCCGGCCCCGGTCACCATGGGCCAGGTCTCCCGGGGGAACTCGTATTCCACGGTGCGGTCCCGACCGGTGCCGATGACGTTCTCGGGCGATCCGTCACTGTCGGGCGACGTCGGCCCCCCGTGGAGATGGACCGACGTGTAGGGATGCAACGCCCCGGCGTGCATGGCCTCCAGCTCGTCCTCGGGGGCGGTGGAGGCCCATTCCCGGCCGGCGTCGTTCATCGATCCGCCGGCGGTGGTGTCGGCCACGACATGCCGGCACGGCAGGAGCCCGGTGAGCGAGTTCCGGTGGGTGACGTGCACGTGATCGCCGGTCTCCACCTCGATCACCGGCCCGGGGAGCGAACCCCCGTAGGTCCAGGCCCGGGTCAGGGGGAGTTGGGGGTGGATGGTCACCTCGGCGTTGACCTGCTCGATGGCAAGACGGCAAAGCCCGTCGCCGTGGACGGTGGGCCGGAGACGGGCCGGGCGGGGCAGCAGCGCCGAGCGGTCGAACAGGTCGGCCCGGTCACGGAGCGCCTCGAACGTGAGCTGCAGCTCGGTGGACAGATGCATCGTCATGAGAATCCCTCTTTCTCCCCGATGATCAGCAACGATCATCAGCAAGGAGCCGGACCCGGCCACCGCTGATACACCCGGGCCGGACCCGGTCGACACGACCACCAACCGGCGCGACCACCGGCAGGCCCGGCCACCGACCGGTATGCTCGCCCGGTGAGCGGCCCGACCCGGTTGAGCGTCCGGCTCCCCCGGCTCACTCCGAGACGGCGTGACGATCCGGAGCCGTGCCCCCGGTGGCAGCCCGTCGAGCTGGAGGGCCGGGGCACCACCTGGGCGATCGACC
Source organism: Acidimicrobiales bacterium (assembly GCA_047971245.1). GTDB lineage: Bacteria > Actinomycetota > Acidimicrobiia > Acidimicrobiales > SZUA-35 > CADEDH01. Next base: position 28,152 of record JBKDZN010000110.1, on the reverse strand, counting down.
GTCCCGGCCCGGACGGCCACGCCCCGACCGTGGTGCTGTTGCACGGTCTCGCCGCCACCGGCGCCCTGAACTGGGATCCCGTCATCGACGCCCTGACCGACCGATTCCGGGTGATCGCCCTGGATCACCGCGGCCACGGCAACGGGATCGTCCCCACCGAGTCGTTCACGCTGGAGGACTGCGCCGACGACCTGGCCGCGCTCCTCCAGGCGCGCCGGGTGAACCGGGCGGTGCTCGTCGGCTACTCCATGGGCGGGGCCATCGCCCAGCTCACCTGGCGGCGCCATCCGGAACTGGTCGCCGGCCTGGTGCTGCTGGCCACAGCGGCCCGGTTCGAGACCGTGCCCCCATCGACGGTGGCCGACCAGCTCGCGGCCGAGGCCCGCCGCCACCGTGAACGCCTGCCACCGGCATGGCAGGCGATACTCCACCTCCATGACGCCACCCGCGCTCTGGCCGGGTTCGACGCCCGCCCGTGGCTGGGATCATGCACGCGGCCGGCCGCGGTGCTTATCACCACCAACGACCGGACGGTGCCGCCGCGCCTCCAACACGAGCTCGCGTCCACCCTGCCCGATGTGCGGGTCGCCGAGGTGGCCGGCGGCCACCTGCTGCCGATCTTGGACCGTCGCCGGACGACCGGGGCCCTCCTGGCCGCGGGAGAGGCGATTGCGGCCGAGGCCGGCCTGGGTCTCCGGTGGTGGGAGATCCCGTCACGGCACCTCATCCGACTCGCCCGCCGGGTGTCCATTCCGCTCCGTGGTGGCCGGACCCCTACGATCTCCGACCATGGCCGTGACCGATGACCCCCGTGCCCTCGACGAGATCCACCGGCGGTACGCCACCGAGCGGGACAAGCGGGTCCGGTCGGACGGGAACGACCAGTACGTCGAGGTCCGTGGGGCGTTCGGGCGCTACACCGCCGACCCGTGGACCGAACCAGCTCCCCGTGACCCGGTGTTCGACGAGGTCACCGCGGTGTTCATCGGGGGCGGTTTCGGCGGCCTCGTCACCGGGGCCCGCCTGACCGAGGCCGGGATCGACGTCCGCATCATCGAGAAGGGCGGCGATTTCGGCGGCACCTGGTACTGGAACCGCTACCCGGGCGCCCAGTGCGACACGCACAGCTTCGTCTACCTCCCCCTGCTGGAGGAGACGGGCCACATGCCGTCGGAGAAGTACGCCCACGGCCCCGAGATCCTGGAGCACTCCCGCCGCATCGCCCACCACTTCGGCCTGTACGAGAAAGCCCTGCTGTCGACCGAGGTGACCGACGTCCGGTGGGACGACGAGGCCGCCCGCTGGCAGATCCGCACCAACCGGGGCGACGAGTTCCGGGCCCGGTTCGTGCTCATGAGCACGGGGCCCCTGCACCGCCCCAAGCTGCCCGGGGTCCCCGGTCTGGACTCCTTCGAGGGCCACAGCTTCCACACAAGCCGCTGGGATTACGGCTACACCGGCGGCGACCCCGACGGGGCCCCGTTGACGGGCCTGGCCGACAAGCGGGTCGGCATCATCGGCACCGGGGCCACCTCGGTCCAGTGCATCCCCCATCTGGCCCGGTCGTGCCCGGAGCTGTACGTATTCCAGCGGACACCGAGCTCGATCGATGTGCGCAACAACGCCCCCACCGATCCCGACTGGTTCGCACGGGAAGTGCTGGCCCCCGGCTGGCAGGACACCTGGATCCGCAACTTCACCGCCAACCAGACCGGCCAGTACGCCGAGACCGACCTGGTCATGGACGGCTGGACCGACCTGACGCTCCGCATCCGCCGGCGGCTCATGTCGAGCCCCGACCCCGACCTGTCTCCCGAGGGCCTGCTCAACGCCTACCTGGAGTCCGACGACGACAAGATGGCCGAGATCCGGGACCGGTGCGACGAACTGGTGCACGACCCGGCCACCGCGGCCGCCCTCAAACCCTGGTACCGGCAGTTGTGCAAACGGCCGTGCTTCCACGACGAGTACCTGCAGGCGTTCAACGAACCGGGCACGACCCTGGTCGACACCGACGGGCGTGGCGTGGAGCGGATCGACGGCACCGGGGTGTGGGCGGGCGGCCGCCACTACGACCTGGACTGCATCATCTACGCCACCGGGTTCGAGGTCGGCACCCCGCAGGGCCGCCGGGCCGGGTTCGACCCCAAGGGGCGGGACGGGGTCAGCCTCGACGTTCACTGGGCCCACGGCATGCGGAGCCTGCACGGCATGTTCGTCCACGGCTTCCCCAACCTGTTCGTGGTGGGCGCCAGCCAGGGGGCGGCACTGATCTCGAACTATCCCCACAACCTGACCGAGGCGGGACGGACCGCGGCCACCGTGATCCGCCACGTCCTCGACCATGACGTCACCGCGTTCGAGTGCACCGCCGAGGCCGAGGCGGCCTGGCTGGAGGTGCTCGCCTCCAACCCCCGCCTGTCCATCATCGGCTCGACCGACTGCACCCCCGGCTACTACAACAACGAGGGCCACGGCTACGACAACACCGGTGGCGTCGGCCTCGGCCAGGGCTACCCCGGGGGTGCCCTGGCCTTCTTCGATCATGTGGCGGGGTGGCTGGCCTCCGGTGACTTCACCGGCCTCGACCTCCGGTAACGGACGGGGAGTCGGCCGATGGACCGGGTCCGGTCAGCGGCCGGGCCGGGAAACGGTGGCGCGCCGGCGGGTGACGCCCACCAGACCGAGGCCGACGATCATCAGGCCGACCGCCCACACGACGACCCCCGGCCGGGCCCCGGTGACGGCGAGCAGGCCCGAGCGGCCGGGCCCGGCACCGGCGCCAGGCTGCGGGCCGAGATCGGTGACGGTGGCGTCGTGCTCATCGGGCACCCCGTCACCGTTGCCGTCCGGGTCGAGACCGGCAGTCGACACGTCGCTGACCAGCAGGTCGACGACGCGGCCGCGACCGTAGGCGGTGGCGGAGTTGGTCACCGTCGCCTGAGCGGGCCTGAAGGTCACGTCGAACGTGACACTGCCGGTGGCGCCGACCTCCAGGACGTCGGTCCCGGCGAGCAGGTTGACGTCGGCCACCCCGTCGAAGGCCAGGTTCGGGGCCAGCCCCTCACTGGCCCGGAAGGCGACCGACCGGACCGGCCCGAGCTGGCCTTGCAGGTCATCGGTGATCTGGACGGCGTCGAGGGCCTCGTTGCCGAGGTTCTCCACCACGAGCCGGTAGCGGAGGGTGGCCGTCCCGTCCGCGTTGACGACCGGCTCGCCGACCAGGGCCTTGGCCGCACCGATCCGGGCGTCGAGGGCGAGGACGACCTCCGTGCTTCCCGCCTCGCCGGGGTCCCCGTCGCCGTCGGGGTCGGGGTCGGTGCCAGAGGTCGACCGGTCGGTGGTGGCGACCCCGGTGACGAGGCCGGTGCCGGTGGTGGTGGCGTCGTTCGCCACCGTCCCGCTGGCCGGGGTGAAGGTGACGGTCAGGGTGATCGAGCCGGTGGCGGCCACACCGAGGGTGTCGCCCCCGGTGAGGAGGGTCGTGTCGGTCCGACCGTCGAAGGCGGCGTTGGCGGTGAGCCCCACGGCCGCGTCGATCACCACGGCGGTGTCGGGGCCGAAGTGGTTGAGGTCATCGGTGACCTGGACCTGGGCGATCGGTTCGGTACCGAGGTTGGCCACCCGCAGGGTGTAGGTCACCCAGAACGTGCCGTCCGGGTTGGGGCCGGAATCGTCCACCGCCTTGGCCAGGCCGAGGGTGGTGGTGGTGCGGAGGTCCTCGCCGGTGAGTCCGGTGGCGCCCTCCTCGTCGGGGTCGCCGTCACCGTCGGGGTCGACGTCGGCACCGTCGACGGAACGGTCGGTGGTGACCGTCCCGGTGATCGGTCCCGTGGCGGTCACCTCCACCTGGTTGCCGATGGCGACCGGCCCGGTGGGGGTGAAGCCGACCCGGAGGGTGATCGCGCCGACCTGGCCCACCCCGAGGGTGTCGGTGCCGGTCAGGAGATCGATCCGGGTATCGCCGTCGAACGCGGGGGAGGCGGTGAGATCGGTGGAGGTGACTTCAGCCCGGTAGCCGGCGGGGAAGTTCCCGGCCAACCGGTCGGTGACCTGGACACCGGTCAGGGTCTCGTTGCCGGTGTTGGCCACGATGATCCGGTAGACGGCGGTGTAGGAACCGTCGCCCTCGTTGGTCACCCCGACCAGTTCCTTGGCCGAGCCGACCGAGGTGCGCCACGGGATGTCGGCCCCGGTGAGCAGGGTCGGGGACTGTTCGCCGGGGTCGCCGTCACCGTCGGGGTCCGGGTCGACCCCGTCGACCGTGGCGTCGGTGAGGGGCCGGCCGGACGCCACCCCGGTCCCGGTCGCCTCGGCCACGTTCTCGATGGTGGCGTCCGACGTCGGGGTGAAGGTGACGGCGACGACGACCCGGCCGATCTGGCCCACGCTCAACCGGTCGGTCCCGGTGAGGGTGGCGGTGTCGACGATGCCGTCGTAGCTGGTGTTGGGGGTGAGGCCGTCGGTGTCCTGGATCGTCACGGTCGACCCGGCCGGGAAGTCGGCGGCGATGCTGTCGGTGACCTGGATGTCGACGACGGCCTCGTTGCCGAGGTTCTCGACCGTGATCGTGTACACCGCAGTGAAACTGCCGTCCCCGTTGTCGCCGACCTCGTCGAGGTGTTTGGCGGCACCGAAGGCGGGAGCGAGGGGCAGGTCGGCCGGCTCCAGCTCGGTCCGGTCGCCCTCATCGGGTCCGGACGGGTCGCCGTCGCCGTCGCTGTCCGGGTCGGTGCCCTCGTCGGACCGGTCGGTCACCGGGGTACCGCCGACGGTGTCGGTGGCGGTCACCGTGACGGTGTTGCCGATGACGTCGGTGCCGTCCGGGATGAACCTGACCTGGATCCGCAGGGTGATCTCTTCCCCGATGGCCAGGGTGGCCGCCGGGTCGAGCAGATCGGTCCGGGTCGTCCCGTCGAAGGCCGGGTTGGCGGTGGCCGACCCGGTGACGACGGCGACGGTGGCGACCGATCCGGCGGGGAAGCTCCCGGTGATGTCCTCGGTGGCCTGCACGTCGGTCACCGCGGTGTTCCCGACATTGCGCAACACGACCAGGTAGGAGGCGGTGAACGCGCCGCCCCCATCGTCGGTGACCCCTTCGAGGGCCTTAGCGGCCCCGACCGCGGGGGCGAGCGGCAGGTCGGCGAGCAACAGTGGGGTGCTGCCGGTCTCGGCCGGGTCGCCGTCGGCGTCGGGGTCGGGGTCGGCGCCGTCGGTGGAGTCGTCCTCGGTCGGGTCACCGCCGGCCACCCCTCGGCCCGACGCGCTGGCGGCGTTGTCGATCCGGGTGAAGCCGGCGGGGGGTACGAAGGTGACCTGCAGGGTGACGGTGGCCGTCGCCCCGACGTCCAGGGTGTCGGTGCCGGCCAGGAGGCCGGTCTGGGTGCGACCGTCGTAGCCGGCCGACGGGGTGAGCTCACCACCCACCGTCGCGGCGGCGTCGGCGGGGAAGGCCGACAGGTCGTCGGTGATCTGGATCTGGGTGATGATCTCGTTGCCGAGGTTCTCGACGGTGAAGGTGTAGGTGGCGGTGAAGGATCCGGCGCCGGCGTCGGTCACCGACGTGAGGGCCTTGGCCACGCCGAGGACCGGGCCGAGACCGAGATCGGCCGCGTTGAGGGGGGTCGGTTCCGCCTCGTCGGGCCCGGACGGGTCACCGTTGCCGTCGGGGTCGGGATCGGTGCCGTCGGTGGAGACGTCCGTGGCGACCACGGCGGTGGCCCGGCCGGTGCCGGACGCCTCGGCGTTGTTGTCGATGGGCAGGGCGGCGTCCGGTTTGAGCTCGACCCGGAACCGGACGGTGCCGGATCCGTCCACCGGGAGACTGTTGCCGATGGCGAGCAGTTCGGGGTCGGCGGCCCCGTCGAAACCGGGGTTGGGGGTGAGGGTGCCGCCGGCCACGGTGGTGGCCACGAACCCGGCCGGGAAGCGGGAGGTGAGGTCGTCGATCACCGACAGGTCGGTCAGGTGCTCGTTGCCGACGTTGACGACGAGGATCTCGTAGGTGGCGGCGAACCGACCGGCCCCGAGTTCGGTGGTGTCGACGAGGCGTTTGGCCGCCCCGACGGCGGGGACGATCCCGAGCCCGGTCGGGTCGAGGGTGGTCGCCGACCGCTCGTCGGCGACCCCGTCGCCGTCGGGGTCGGGGTCGGTGCCGTCCACCGAGGAATCGCTGGCCGTGACCCCGGAGTTGTCACCGACGCCGGACACGGCGGCCCGGTTCTCGATCGGGTCGAGGTCGGTGGGGGTGAATCGGACCGAGAAGGTGATGGTGGCGGTGGCGCCGGTGCCCAGGGTGTCGGTGCCCGCGAGCAGGTCGGTGTCGCCGACACCGTCGAAGCCACCGTTGGCGATGAGGTCGGTGGTGGCGACCTGGGTGACGGTGGACCCGGCCGGGAAGGCGGTCAGGTCGTCGGTGATCCGGATGCCGGTGAGGGGTTCGTTGCCGAGGTTCTCGACGGTGATGGTGTAGGTGGCCGTGAACGAACCGTCGGGTTCGGGGGTGCCCCCGTCGAGGTTCTTGGCGGCGCCGATCCGAGCCCGGAACGGTGGGGAGGTGGGAGTGCGGTCGGCCTCGCCGGGGCCGGACGGGTCGCCGTCACCGTTGCCGTCGGGGTCGGGACCGTCATCGGAGGCGTCGATGGTCCCCGCGCCGGAGAAGACCCCCGCCCCGGTCACGGTGGCGGCGTTGCTCAACACCTCACCGGTGACCGGGCGGAAGGTCACGTCGATGACCAGGGTGCCGGTGGCGCCGACCGCCATGATGTCGGTCCCGGTGAGCAGGCTGGGGTCGGTGGTCCCGTCGAAGGCCGGGTTGTAGGTGAGCCCGTCGGCCGAGACGAGCACGGTGGCCGGGGCCGGGAATCCGGTCAGGTCGTCGGTGAGCTGGACCGCCCCGACCGGTTCGGTCCCGTAGTTCGTGACCGTGAACCGGTACCGGGCCTGGAAGTCGCCGCCGCCGAGATCGGTGATGTCCACGAGTTCCTTGGCCGCCCCGAGCGACGTCCGGTACGGGATGTCGGCCGTGGTCACCTCGGCGGTGTCGGTGGTGTCGGCGGTCGTCCCGGTGATGGTCCCCGCCATGGCCGCATCCACCTGGTTGGTGATCGTGCTGGTGGAGGTCGGGGTCCATTCCACCGTGTAGGTGATCGTCCCCGACGAGGCCGCCGGCATGGTGGCGGTGGCGTCGAGGACCTGGTCGGTGACCCCGTCGAAACCGGGGTTGGGGGTCAGGGCACCCGATGCCGTGGTGGTCCGGGCCACCGCGCCCGCCGGGAACACGGTGAGATCATCGGTCAATTCGACCGTGACGGGTTCGTTGCCCGTGTTGTCGACCGTGACCCGGTAGGTGGCCAGGAACGCGCCCGGGACGGCGCCGTCCACCACCCCGACCAGGTCCTTGCTGACCGCGGCCCCGGTGACGATCGGCAGGTCGGCGACATGGTCGACGGGGGCATCGGCGTCGTCGATCAGCGTGGCGCCGGTCCATTTGCTGGTCGCCGTTCCACTGACAGTGTTGGTGGTCACCCCGGCCTCGGTCGGGACGAACCGGACGGTGACGGTGGCCGAGACGGTGGCGCCGGCACCCAGTTCCTCCCCGGCGGCGATGAGGCCGGTGTCGGTGTCGCCGTCGAACGCGGGGTTGGCGGTGGCGCCGGTCATCGCATCGACCGAGCCGGACACGAATCCGGGGAACACGGTCAGGTCGTCGGTCAGCGCCAGCGCGGTGAGGGGTTCGTTGCCGGTGTTCTCGTAGGCGACGGTGAACGTGGCGGCGAACACCCCGCCCCCGGTGTCGGCGGTGCCGTCGAGGGTCTTGGTGACCCGGAGGCCCGGCGCCCAGGGGATGTCGCCGAGCCGGTTGAACGAGGTCGGGTCGTTCTCGCCGGCCTCATTCGCGATCCCGTCCCCGTCCGGGTCCGGGTCGGTCCCCGCATCGGACAGATCGGTGGTGCTCACGCCGGTGGTCGCGCCCACGGCCGTGCCGGTGGCCTGGTTGGCGACGTCACCGGTCCCGGTCGGCAGGACGGTGACGGTGACGGTGACGTTCACCGACGCCCCGGCCGCCAGGGAGAACGGTCCGGCCAGCACGGGATCGCCGATCCCGTCGTAGCCGGGGTTGACCGTGACGTCGGTCGAGGTCGACGACACCGAGACCAGGTCGCCGATTCCCGACAGGTCATCCCGGACGACGACCTCGTCGAGCGCCTCGTTACCGACGTTCTCGGCGACCACCACATAGGTGGCCGAGAACGTCCCGTCCCCGTTGTCGGTCAGGGGGGTGGTCACCGATTTGGCCAGACCGAGGCGGGGACTGGCCCCCACCTCGATCGACACGGTCGCCGTCCGACAGGTCGGCGCCGGCGTATCGTCGTCACACACCTGATAGGTGAACGTGTCGACCCCACCGAACCCGACAGCCGGGGTGTAGGTGAACGTCCCGTCCCCGTTGTCGACCACCGCCCCGCCGCCCACCGAGGTCGGATCCACGCCACTCAGGGTCGCCCCGTCGATCAGGGTGGCGTTGGCGCTCCAGTTGACCGTGGTCGCGGTCAGGTCGTCGGGGGTCGCGCCGGCGTCGTCGTCGAGTACCGGATCGGCGTCGTCGGTGACCGTGATCGTCACCGACGACGTGGCGCACACCACCGGCGAGGTCCCCTCGTTGCACACCCGGTAGTTCACGGTGTGGGGACTGTCGGCGTCGTCGTCGACGGTCGAGGTGTAGGTCAGGACCCCGTCGGGACCGAACGTGTACCTCGACGGGTCCGCGGTGCCCGTTCCCAGATCGGTGAACACCAGGCTCGGACCGCCGAACTCGTCGTTGGCCCCCACGTCGACCGTGGCCCCGGTCCCGGCCACCATCGACATGGTGTCGGGGGCCGCCACGGGATCGGTGCGATCGGGGTCGGTCGAGTCGCCGGTACCGTCACCGTCGGAATCATCGTCGAGGCAGTCGGCCACACCGTCACCGTCGGTGTCGAGCGTGGAGCCGGCCAGCGACTGGCCCATCTCGATCCAGTCGCTGATGCCGTCGCCGTCGGAGTCGACCTGCAGATAGTCGTCGATGCCGTCGCCGTCATCATCCGCATAGGTGACCCCGTCGACGGTGGAGATGTTCGACGGAGGGATCGCCACGAACGCGGCGCCGTCGACCGACCATTTGAGCTCGTACCCGAAGTTGGCGCCGTTGTCGGCCACGTACATTCGGAAGGCGAGGGCATTCGGGTTGGCGCACTGCTCGGGGATCGGCACGTCCACATTCACGCTGGCCGGGATCCGGTAGCCGGACACATAGGTGCCCCGTTCAACGATGTCGGCCATGTCCGGGCTCTCTGCGGTCCACAAACCGAACCACGCCTCACGGGTGGACCCGTTCACCGGCGAGTTGCTCGACTGCACCACCAGGGAGGTGGTGCCGGGCGGGAGGATGATGACCCCGCTGGCCACCACATAGTCATTGTTCGAGCCGGGGGTTGAGGTGCCGCAGGGGAGCCGGCCCGAACCATCGTTGAGCTGGGCGAACAACCCCGCGCCGGCGGCCAGGGTGCAGGTGGCGGAGACTGGGTAGGGGAACCACGGCTTCCCGTCGGCGTCGGTGGTTGTGTAGAAGGTCGTCGTCGGCGGCGAGGTGCCCACCGTGGGCAGCGTCATGGTGCCCACCCGGCTCAGCTCGGCGATGTCGATCCGGCCGTCGCCGGTCGTGGCCGAGGCCGCCGATGACGCCGGGACCGCGGCGATGCTGCCCATGAACACCAGCAATACCGCACTTATGCTCAGTGCTCTCGCGATCCAACCCGGCCGTGGCATGCACGGCCCATCGGCCGTTCCCTCCCCAGGCCATGAGGATTTTGATCAGATCTGAACAATATGGCTCAGCCCGATATGTCGGCGCGGGAACGTCGAAATATGGTGCTCGCCGAGATGCCGCCTCGGGGACGGATACCGAGCGGATCCTGACCAAATGATGCGTTCGGATCACCCTCTGATCCGAACGGTTCAACCCGCGCCAAGCGGGCCGGGACGGTCAGCCGGGCGGGGTCTGGTCGGGGAGTTCCAGGACGGTGACGGTGCCGGTGTTGCCGTCGACCTCGAGCAGGGCGCCGTCGGGGATGGAGCGGGTGGCCCCGGAGGCGGACACGACGCAGGGGATACCGAGCTCGCGAGACACGATCACCGCATGACTCATCACCGCGCCGACGTCGACGACCACGGCCTCGGCGGCAAGGAACAGGGGGGTCCAGGACGGATCCGTGATTGGGGCCACCAGGACATCACCCGGGCCGAGGGCGCCGGGGTCGGAGGGGTCGACCACCACCCGAGCCCGACCCTTGGCCACCCCGGGGCAGCCGGGGATACCGGTGAGGACGGTGCCGGCGTCGGTGGTGGCCGTGGTGGAGCGGCGGGATTCCCAGGTCGACGGGTCGGGCACGGTGCCGTCGACGATGAAGGGCGGGATCAGCGACGACAGCTCGCCGTGACGGACGATTCGTTCGGCCACCAGACCAGCGGTGGAGGCTGGGTCGGTGAGGCACCGGCGGAGCTCATCGGGGTTGAGCAGGCAGGTGTGCCACCGCTCGACGGGTCCGCCACGATCCGCGATCCGGCGGGCGAGCTCGGCCTGGGCCCGGCGGGCGCCGTGAATGGCAGCGATGACGGTCGTCTTGGACCGTTCACGGCCCTGGGAGAACAGGGTGGTGGCCGCGAGGGCCTTGTCGAACTGGAACCGGTCGGCCCGGTTGAGGGCGGCCCGCACCTCGGCGACGGCCACCGCCCGCTCGCCGGCCAGTCGCTCGGCCTGGTGGCCGGGGTCGTGGTCGACGGGGGCGTGGCGCATCAGGTCGATGGCCGCCAAGGCGGCCTCGGGCCGGAACTCCCAGGGGTCCGAACCGAGGTCCCACTCGTTGGGGCCACGGGAACCGAACGCGCCGATGAAGGCGTCGAACTCGGCCAGCCACGGACCGGCCTGCTCGAGTGGTCGCAGCCGGTCGAGCAGGCCGGAGACGCCGGCGTCGAACTGTTCGGCGACGGCGGGAAGGGCCTGGGCCGACCGGGCGAGGTGCCACATGGCCGTCGACGGGGCCGCCGACTCGACGTCCCCGATCCCGCCGAGCAGGGAGACGAGCCGGTCGCCCATGTCGACCTTGGCCAGCAGGTCGACCAGGGCCCCCGACAGCAGGGCGACGGAGAAGGTGTTGCCGATGTGGCGGTCGAACAGGTGCTGGAACAGGGGAACGAGCTCGACCATGTAGTCGAGCAGGGCATCGTCAGTGGCGTGATCCCCCGGGTAGCGGGACAGGTAGGCGTCGACGGTGCGCCGGTCATGGTGAAGGGCGGGGAGAGACGTGGTCCGGAGCAGTTGAAGCACCGTCCGCCCGAGTCGCAGGGTCGACCTGGTGTTCTTGTCGCCGGGGCGCTCCACATAGGCGGGGGCTTCGGATTCACCGAAGAACTGCTGGTCGATGGCCGCCACCCTGCCGCCGGGGGCCCGCACCCCGAGCAGGCGGACGAAGCTGGCGTTGATGTAGCAGTACCCGCCGAAGACGCTCAGGATGACCATGTCCTCGTCGGCGGCCATGTCGCCGGGGACGAGGAGCCCGAAGGTCTCGAAGGCGTGACGCCAGCCGTCCTCGGCCGCCTGGCCGTAGAGACCCCAAGTGAGGGGCAGCACGACCTCGGGGAACACCTCGCCCACATTGCCCCGGGTGTAGAGGGGCCACCGCCGGCTGGGCGGATTGTCGGTGTCCCACAGCTTCTCGAACGGGGTTGCGGACTCGGCCGCGGGGTCGACGGCGGGTGGGAGCGGCATCCTGACCCCGGCGAGTGAGGCCTCGACCAGGCGACGGGGTGCGTTGTTGAGGAGGTGGTAGAGGTTGAACCGGGTGGGGAGCCGGACGAATCGCCGGTTCTTCTCGATGGCGGTGACCGTGGCCGCCGCCACCTGCTCGGCGGTGACCTTGGGCAGGGACGCCAGGTGCTCGAACCGGCGGAGGGCCGGGTCGGCGAAACCGTCGCCGTGGTCGAGGCGGTCCCACATGTCGGTGTCGACCGGGCCGGGCGACACGACGGTGAGACCGATCCCGGTGCCCTTCAGTTCGAGCCGGAGGGTTTCGGTGAAGTTGGTCAGTCCGGCCTTGGTGCCGGCGTAGGCGGCGAGGCCGGGGAACGGGACGGCGCCGGCCACCGAGCCCATCTGCACGATATGGCCCGATCCCCGGGCCAGCATGTGGGGGACGATGTCCCGGGTGAGCATCAGGGGGGTTTCGAAGTTGAGCCGGGCCACGTCGCGGAGGTCGGCGCGGGGCGTGGCCGTGAAGGCATCGGAGGTTTCGTGTCCGGCGTTGTTGATCCAGACGTCGATCCGGCCCATGCGTTCGAGGCACCGGCGAACGAGGCTGTCGACGTCGGCGGCCACGGACAGGTCGGCGGTGAGCCACTCGCCCCCGATCTCGTCGGCCACCTCCGCGAGTCTGGGGGCCGAGCGCGAGACGACCAGGACGTTGGCGCCGGCGGCGGCCACCTGTCGGGCGATCTCGGCGCCGATCCCCTGCGAGCCACCGGTGACCACGACGTGCTTGCCTTCGAGGTTCATCTGTTCTCGCGCTCCTGTGGGTCGGGCGGCCGGGCGCACGACTCTAGTCAATTGACTGAGCTGTGACCAACATCACTTCGGGGACGGGGCCGGGACGGGCCTGCAATCAGGACCGCGGTCGAGGAATCGTTTTCAGCCCGGCTGCGGGACCAGTGCCGGTCCGAGGCCCCTGGGGGCCGAAGGCGGCGCTGGTTCACTAGCGGGAGGAACGGCCGTCGACTCCGTCGGCCCAACTCTTCTTGAGGTGCGCCATCTCGATGGCCATCATTCGCCGTCGAGTGGAGCGGTGCCAATGGTCCCGGCCGAGGGCCCGACTGGCCATTTCCTCGGCGGTCAGGCGCGGGCCGAACCGATCGACCCGGAAACGGATGCGGCCGGCCCGGTCGTGCCAGCCCAGCCAGCGGCGCCGATGGTCAGCCAACTCGAGTGGCGGCAGGCCTGACGGTTCGAACCCTCGCTCGACGAGCCGCGCTCCGGCTCGGGCCTCGATCAACTGGACGTCACGATCCGAGAGGGTGGTCCGCCAACCCTGGGCCCGATCGGGTTGGGGCAGCTCGTAGTCGGTGGTGGTCGCGTAGTCGAGCATGTGTTCGTGGTACGTCACCCCGACGAATCGACAGATCTCGCTCAAGACGTTCAAATGATCGACCAGGAGTTCCTCGAACCGCACCGTGATGTGCTGGTCGTCATGGAGACCGGACAGCACGCGGCTCCACTCATCCTCGGCGTCGATCCAAGCGTCGAGCCCGAACCACAGATTGCCGGCCCAACCCATGGCCACACACGACGGTGCCACATCGCGCGGGTCCCGGAGCAGGTGGATCAGCTTCGCGTCCGGCCAGAGCTTCAGCGCCTTTTCGAAGCCGAAATGCACGGTGGCGCCCACGATCTCGGCCCCTTTTGCCGCGCGGCGCTGCTCCAGGAAACTGCTGATGAGATCGGGGTACGTTTTCGTCTCATCGACAACAAATCCGCTGGTCTGGAACGGTCGGCTCGTCTCCAGACAGGCTTTGAACGCTGCCATGTCGGGCCAGGAACCATCGTCGGCGATCTGCTGCACTGCCCATTCGAACTCTTCGCCGAAAGCGATCTCGGGGTGGGAGTCCAGCATCAATCGGAGCATGGTGGAACCGGATCGTTCGGCTCCAACCAGGAGAATCGGCTGTGGGAGCATGTCGAAGCAACCCCTCGCGCACCGGAACTACGGCGGAACGTCCGGAGCGGCAATTGCCGAATCTAGCATCCCCCATTCTGGCTTCAACCGGGTTGGCCACTACCCCCGATGCAGCCCCCCTGGCCGGCCGGGCCAATCACCCCGCCCCGTGTACCCGTGGCCGCTCATGCGGCATGCGGATTGCTGGTTGTCCGGGCGGAGCGCACCCTATCGGGATAGCGCGCGCCCTGCCCGGACAACCACACATTGACGGTCGGTTCGTCGACTAGCCGAACTCGCCGTCCTTCACCCCGGCAACAAAGGCCGCCCATTCTTCGGGGGTGAACTCCAAAACAGCATCACTGTTGGCCGTGCGCAATATCACATGACCATTGGCGAGACGTTGGTCAAAAATAGGAGCTGTGTCGTCCGCCGCCACCTCCTGGTCGCTCCGGACGAGATGATCAGTCATCCGCGGCTAAACGGCCTACATACTGGGCCCAGTCTGCCGATCGAACGGCAAGAATGGGTTGACGGCCCGGATCATGTGATAGATTACGAAGGTACTTACTATCACGTATTAGTACCTGATCGCCGTCGTATCTCACTTCGACACAACTGCAGCTTGCGTTGCTGTAGCTACTCTTGAACCAACCCTCACGTCGACGTGAGGCTGAGAAGTTCATGGTCGTAACATCCCCTCTTATTTAGCCCAACCAGGGGTGAAAGTTTAGGCGAAGCGAAGCTGACTTACACCGTGTGCAAGAAAAAGTTAACGGCGTTGTTTTCCTAGTGATACCTGGACGGGGCCGCGCCAGTCTGGCTTCCCCTGTACCCCGAAATCAACAACGAAGACCATTCAGATCGATCGCGACAAATCCTCTATCCTCTCGCCAATCAGTTCTAACGAGGCTTCTGGACTCAGGCTGGATTGCCAAGCTTGGTTATAGTTGACACTGATGGTCTCGACTTCTTCAGGGTCATCCATCAGGCCAAGGGGCGTGATCGATTCCCGCCACACCATCACGGGTACATGTTCGGATTTGAAGTGCAGAAGATGGGTGGTGGACGAGCCGGCCATTCCACCCGGCGTCCGATCGAAGGGGGCAATTCTCACCTCGAGCGTGCTCAACTCGGCGATCAATTGTGCCAAATGACTGAGTTGATCCCGCAGCACTTCAGGTGGGCCGAACTGCTGCATCAACACCGTCTCGCTCATCAAGACCGTGAGGCGCAGCGGGTCCGGACCCCGAAGCCGCCGCTGCCGCCGCTGCCGGAACTCCCACCGCTGCTTCGCCGTGGTGACGCTCACCTCCGGGCTCATCTTGAACAGTTCTGCCGCGTACGCATCGGTCTGCAACAGGCCGCTGACGAAGTACCCTTCGTAGGTCTCGATCCACTCCGCTCCGTACTCCAACCCGTGGAGGAGCATCAATTCGTCGTCGAGGATGGTGGCGTAGTGCGTCCACCAGCGGCGCCCCTTGGCCAAGGACAGCAACTTCTTGAGCTCGCTCCCCTCCTCGGCGTCGAACTCGAACAGCTCCACCAGCTGATCCAGCTTGCCGGGCGCTAACAACGTGCGGCCGTTCTCGACCGCCGACCAATAGTTCGACGAGAAGTCCAGGGCCTTGCTCACCTCCGCGGCCTTCTTGCCCAGCTCCAGGCGCCGCGCGCGGATCCGATACGTCAGTTCGAGTTCAGCGACCGCAGGCGACGCCGGGGAAGGCACTGTCGTGGACCTCACTCACAGGTTGACTGATGAGATTGTGGTTAGTTTATCAGAGAGAAGTTACGCTAACCACCGGAGGCGTCGATGGAGAATCGGTTGTCCGTGTCCCTCACGGAGCCCGACAGCCCGACCAGGAATCGGCGAGCACGATCTCGACCCGGCGGTTCTCGGTCCGGCCCACCGCGGTCGCGTTGTCGGCCACCGGGCACGTTTCACCCGCTGACAACACCGACGCCACCTGTTCCGGCGGCAGGCCGAGGTCGACCAGCAGGTTCCGCACCGCAACCGCCCGGTCCTCGCCGAGCTGCCGGTTCTCGTCGCCGGAACCGGCATTGTCGGTGTGGCCCACCACGGTGATGAAGCCACCGTGGTCGATGAGCTGTGCGGCGAGGTCCGCCAGGCGCTGTGCGGGCTCGGGTCGGATCAGGCTCGAACCCGTCTCGAACAAGACATCACCGGGAATGCGGATGGTGGACCCGGGCTCGACGGCGACGAACGGCACCTCACCCCCCGGCGTGTCCATCGTCAGGGTCCAGTACCCCGTCTCACCCTCGTTCGGCGCCGGTACCGACGCCGGCACGGGCGACAACGCCGACGGCGACGCGGTGCAGGCGGCACCGCCCACGCCGACCCCCGCCAGCCACAGCAGCGCCGTGGGCAGGCGCCGGCGCATCGCCACCCGACGTCCCGACACCGGTTGGCCCTCAGTCCGCATCGTCCTGCTCCTCGCCGGCGGGGCGGCCGATCGGGGTGAGCTCCAGGATTTCGGGGCCCACCACCATGGCCATCAGCCGGTCGATCGCCTCGTCGGTTACCCCGCCGGGCGCTTCCCCCGGCAGGCGGTCGGCGGGCCGCGGCACAGCGGAGCGCGGACCGGTCAACGCTTCCTGCATCGCAATGCTCAGGGCGTCGGCCCCCTCCATTCTCAGGGCGGCGTAGGTGCGCTCGAACTTCTGCACCGTCGGGTGGCTCACCTCCGCCATGGTGGCGGCGGCCAGGCGTCGCCACTGCTGCTCGTCGCGGTGCAGGGTGTCAGCGGCCGGGTCCCAGGCCGCGTACGCCAACAGGGCCGACCCCATCGCCACCGCGATGGTGACCCCGGCCAGGAGAGCGAACGCGGGACCCAGCAGCAGGCCCCGATACCCGGCGAGCATCCCCGCGACAAGGAGGACCGTGGCGACCGCAGGAAGCACCAACCGGCTGGGTTCGCCCTCCCGGCGGGCGGCGACCCCGACATGGTGGCCGGCAAGCACAGTCCCAGCCGCGACCCCCGCGAACGTAATGATCGCAAAAAGGAGATGATCGCCCCCGGTGTAGAGCGCCGCGGCCCCGGCCGACACCTCGGCGCACAAAAGCAGCACTTTCATTACCCATTGGACCCTCGTCGTCAGCCACGCCGGGCGCCTGACCCGCTGCTCCAGCGCAGGCCGGCGCGTCAACGCCGTCTCGCGTGCCGCCTCGGCCTGGCGAGCCAGGGCGCGGCCCCGCTGGACGTGCAGTTCCCGGGCGGGCAGCAACGCCCTCACGACGCCGACCCGTTGCGGAGCGGTCCGCGAGAGGATCGCCGCCGCCAGCAGGAGGATTCCCGGCCCGCCCGACTGGGCCGGCTCGTGGCCCGCCGGGCCGGCAGCGGTGGAAATACGACACTCGGCGACGATTCGCGTCTCGCAGACCGTCCGCCACACCTCGGTGAGACGAGTCAGGTAGGTGCCCGGCGGGGCGGACCGGTCGACGGTGACGCCCATCTCCCGCCAGTCGAGGTTGACCCGCCCACCGAGATCGACCTGGGGTGCCACGGCCTCGGCGAGGGCTCCGACCTCATCGGGTTCGATCTCGCGGTTGAGCGAGACCGTCCCGGTGCTGGTGATCCCGTCGGAGAGCACGGTGGCCTCGATCCCCGACGGGATCACTTCGAGCCGCTCAGCCAGGTAGCGGAAGAACTGGCCGGGGTCGGACACCCCGGCCGGTTCCGCAAGGTACGGCGCCAGGTTCCCTTCGAGCGCGGTCATGATCCGGCTCACCGTGGCCGGGATACCGAGATCGCGGGCCCGCTCGGTGTTGAGCGAGGAGGACAGCGACTCGTCAATCAGCACCTCGAGACGACCGTTGTGCTCCACAACCACCCGCAGAACACCTTCGCAGTCGGCCGCCTCGGCGGCGACCTCGGCCACGACGGCGAGCCGACGCTCGGTGCTCTCGCTGCTGGTCTCGGACTGCGACGTGCCGAGGAAGACGACGAACTCACCGTCCACCCCGACCACGGCGGGGCACTCGTAGTCCTGAACGGGTGGGTCGCCGGACGGGCGGCAACTCGCCGCCAGCCAGGCGATGACCACCGCCACCAGAACGTACCCGAGTATCACTTGCACCCGGGGCTTCCGACCCGTACGGGTCGCGCGGTTAGGCTTGAACTTGCCGATCATGATGCTCCTTTTCGCATGGGTTTCGTGTTGCGGCGCCGGGGTCGGCTCTGGCCCTTCCACAGATCAGGGCCGGCCCCACATGCACCTTTTGTTTATTCTTGCTTCAACGGTTCGGTGGACTCACCTCTCTCACGGTTCCTGTGCGAAGCCTCGACGGTTCCTGGCCACAGAAGGAGGTAGTAATCGCCTGTCCGGGGCCGCGACGCCACCGGCCGGCTCGGCACCGCCACTGGTACCGACAAGCAAGACGCCGACCGAGGCGGGGTAAACGTCTGCCGCACCGATCAACCCTCCCCCCTCCAGAGTGACCGATGACACTTCTCTGCCATAGTGCCACAGTCCAGCGAGTGGATAACAATTGGTAACTCAGTAAGTCACTGAACGAAACGCCACTTAGCGTAAGTTGACCCCAGCGGCCAGCGAACGCCCCGGCCCGGCTCAGCGCCACCACCACCCAACTCGTTCCGGCACCGGCCGGGCTGGCATCATCCTGACCCATGAGTGATACGCCACCCGCGGCCACATCCGGGCCCGACCTGAACCGCCTGCCGTTCGTGATGACGGCCCCGGATCGCCTGATCGGCAAGGGCCACGCGGCCGGTGACTTCCTCGAGGCCTACGACTGGGTGGTGACCGAGGAGTCACACGGCCACCTGGCCATCCGGGCCCATCTCCCCGATCACGCCCGCAACCCTCGAGGTCAGCTGTTCGGCGGGTTCACTCCCACCTACGTCGATCTGGTCGCCCTGTTCACCGTCCGGGCCGGACCGGACCGGCTCAACCCGGACGCCCCCCGGCACTGGCTGGCCACCACGAACATGAGGATCGACTACTTCGAACCGATCACCGGCCCGATGTTCACCATCACCAGTACCGTCGAGAAGCGGCGGGGCCGCACCGTGTTCGTGACCACCCGGTTCTTCCAGGGCGACGAACTCGCCGTCCATGCGGTGACCACCATGCGTCTGATCGACACCCCAACCAATCCCCTGGGTGACGCCTGATGGCGGTGCAGCCCACCATCGTGAGTGTGTCGATCACCGGCCCGGACGCCGAGTGGCTGGCGGAACACACCCGGAACCTGGTCGACGCCGGCCTGGTGGCCTGCGGCAACATCATGCCGTCCATCCGCTCGATCTACCGCTGGGAGGGTGCCATCGAGGACGACCATGAGGCCTCGGCCAACCTGCACACCCGGGACGATCATGTCCCGACCATCATCGAACGGACCAATGCGGCCCATCCCGACGACATCTTCCAGATCCTCGCCACCGAGATCGTCGCTGCCGACCCCGCGTACCACCGGTGGGTGCTCGAGGCCACCGCCGACCCACGGCAGGCCTGAGGGAAGACCAGGCTGCGGGGACGAGTCACTCGGTCACCGACACACCTACACCCGGTTCTGACCGTGGATCCTTCAGGTTCTTGGAAGATCCACGGTCAGAACCGGGATCCAGCCCCTAGTCGCCAAGCAGGCTGTACTGCACACCGACAGCCTCATACGTCTGTGCCGCCCTTGTATCGAGGGACACGAGCTGGGTGTTCCCGAGCCTCGCAGTCTCGGCCACAACCGCGTCGTAGGTGGCCCCGCCAGAAATTCCAGATGATGCGAGTCGGCCGAGAAGGTCATCAAGCTCGGTCGAATTGAGCGTCAATCGATCCGTTCCGAACGCTGAGCGGAGCGACCGAAGCGCAGTATCGGGGGCTACGCCTCGGCCCTTGGGAAGGCGGGTTAGCACCGCGTAGGACTCGGTGATGACGTGCTGAATTCCGATTGGCCGATCGGCCAGGATCGGAAGGGCCACGCCATGGTCGCTGTGCCAGGTGCTGAGACCGGCAACGACAACTGACGTGTCGGGAGAGCGTCGGATCATTTTCGACCGCGATCGATGGCGTCTCCGACATCATCGCGCGTGAGCGTGGCCACGGGTTCCTGGGGCACGATCACGAGCACGCCCGACTCCTCGGCGAGATTGGCTTCGATCGGCATCGGCGCGAGTTCGACTCGATCATCTCGCACCACGACTTGAAGGCGTTGGCCCGGTTCGAGCCCCAGCAAGGACCGGATCTGCTTGGGTAGGACGAGTCGTCCGGCGCCATCCATGGTCACCGTCATGGTTTCCTTCATGCCATGAACGGTACCATTCGTGAGCCCATTCGACCGGGGTCCGACCACCGGGCGAGGACGGGGGGTTCGAACCTAGGGGACCGTCCGAATTTTGCACGTTGGACCGGGAGCCGCTGCTAGTTTGCGGTCGGCTGTGACAAGTTCGACAGCCAGGGCCTCGGCCAGCGCAACGTACACAGCGTCATAGGGAGTCACGTTTCCCCGCAGCTCAATCGCTCGCCCGAGTAGCCCAATGGTTGGGTACCGGACGAGAGGTAGCTTGATGAGGGCGTCGACTGCGACCTCCAAGCGGCGGTCAGTCAGATCTCCGGCGATCCACCGTTTCCTGAGCACTGCCGTCGCTTCGACATTCGCCAGATCCGGAACGGCGACCCCACGGGCCTGTTGAACTTCTTGGCGGGCCAGCTCACCGTGTTGGCCATCATCTCCGACTGCGTTGGCCAGGATCGCAGCGTCGGCAACGATCACTGGTTGCGCTCGGCGTGCAAGTCCTCTACAGCCTGGTCGAGTCCAACCCGCCCACCATGGTGGACTTCCAGCGCAGCAAAGACGTCATTGACCGTGGGCTGATCTGCAAGCCGGCTGAGGTGTGCCGTCAAATACTGCTGGAGCGACTGGCCGGCCTCCCGGGCGCGCCGTTCCAGCTCTTTGTGGACTGACTCCGGGAGATCTCTCACGAGCACGTTTGGCATGCTTGCATTATGTAAGCACCTGAACTGGGACGCAAGCGTGGCGGCTCAGTCGACGTAGCGACGGGCCTTGGCTCGTTTCCCGCGAATGCTGGAGCCGTTGACCGCCTGGATCACATCGCCCACCGCCGCCTCGGGCACACCGACCACGGAGTAGTGCTCGGAGATCCGGATCGGGCCGATCTGGCGTCCCGACAGGCCGGTTTCGTTGGCGATGGCCCCCACGACGTCGCCGGGCCGCACCCGACCCCGCCGGCCGACCCCGATGTACACGAACGCGGTGTCGGGATCACCGCCGCGGTCGCCCCGGGGATGGTCGGCCCGCTCGTGACGGGGTCGCCGGGCCGAACCGCCCTCGTGGCGCCGGCCCCGGTCCGGCCCCGAGCGCTTCTCGCCGTAACGACCCGACCGGGTCCGGGAACGGGTCTCGGCCACCTCGGGAATGTAGGTCTCGTTGACGGCCGGGTTGCGGGTCTCGTGCACGATCTTGATCGCCGCCAGCGCAATCCCCCGCAGCTCGTCGGGATCGGCCACGGCGGCGAGCTCGTCCACCACCCCGGCGTAGCGGTCGAGATCGTCGGCCCCCACCTCGGCCCGGACGGCCTCGGTGGTGAGGGCCAGCTGCCGGGCCCGGAGCATCTCCACGCTCGGCACCGCGGCAATCTCCAGCGGCCTGCCGACGAGACGCTCGATCCGCTTCAGCAGTCCCTTCGCCTTGGGCTCGGCCAGGGTGATGGCCACCCCTTCGCGCCCGGCCCGACCCACCCGGCCGATCCGGTGCACATAGCTTTCCGGCTGGGTCGGCACGTCATAGTTGACGACATGGGTGAGGGTGTCGACGTCCAGCCCCCGGGCCGCCACGTCGGTGGCCAGCAACAGATTGACCGTCCCGTCACGGAGCCGGGCCATCACCCGGTCCCGTTGCTGCTGATCCATCCCCCCGTGAAGGGCTTCGGCCCGGTATCCCCGGGCGTTCATGGCCGCGGTGAGCTCGTCGACCTCCCGCCGGGTACGGCAGAACACCAGGGCCGAGTCGGGGGCCTCGACGTCGATGATCCGGCCCAGTGCGGCCGGCTTGTGCTTGTTCTGCACCAGGTAGACGGTCTGGCGGACCAGTTCGTTGGCCGGGGCATCCGACCCCAGGCCCACGCTGATCCGGACCGGATCCTGCTGGTGGCGGGAGGCGATCTGGCGGATCCGGGCCGGCATCGTGGCCGAGAAGAGCACGGTCTGACGAGTCGGTGGAGTGGCGTCGAGGATGGTCTCGACGTCATCGGCGAACCCCATGTCGAGGATCTCGTCGGCCTCGTCGAGCACCACCGTGGCGATGTCGCTCAGATCGAGTGAGCGACGTTTCATCAGGTCGATGGTCCGACCCGGCGTGCCCACCACCACATGGACGCCCCGTTCGAGGGCCCGGATCTGATCCCGGATGTGGGCCCCGCCGTAGACGGCCACGGCCTTGATCCGCTGCTGGGCGCCGTACCCGTTGACGGCCTCGCACACCTGGACGGCAAGCTCACGGGTGGGAACGATCACCAACGCCACCGGAGCCCCGGGCCGTCCCGGTTCGATGGCGTTCACGATCGGCAGGGAGAACGCCGCCGTCTTGCCGGTGCCGGTGGCTGCCTGACCCAGCACATCGATCCCGCCCAGCAGGTGGGGGATGGTCTCGGCCTGGATCGGGGTGGGATCCCGGTACCCGACATCGTCCAAGGACTGCAGCAGCTCAGGCCGCAGGCCCAACGCGGCGAATCCGGACACGGACTCGTCGACACGCTCGTCATTCATGTGATCTGGCTCCCTGATGCGCCGCATCTCTACTGCGGCCGGCCCTGTACGGCCCAGCATCCGCCAAACCTTCGGCCGTCCACGCTAGCGGCCACCGCGGCCCGCTCGTTCACCACCGGGCGCGGTCAACCGACACCTTTCGCTGTCGTCCGGACGGTGGACCGTCGACCCCGGCGGGCCGGACCGTCGGTCCCCGGGCACCCCCACGACGCTGGTGCTACGTTCCGACCAGATGCCTGCGACCGCCCCATCGCCCACGTCTGCGCTCAACCAGTTCATCCCTGCGTTGGGATGGATCCCGACCTACCGGCCCGAGTGGTTGCGGCGCGACATCGTGGGCGGTCTGGCTGCCGGCGCCGTGGTCATCCCCCAGGCCATGGCGTACGCCACCGTGGCCCAGCTCCCCGCCGAGTACGGGCTCTACACCTGCATGGTCCCGATGATCACCTACGTGTTCCTCGGCGGCTCCCGGGTCCTGTCCATCAGCACCACCTCAACGGTGGCCCTGCTGAGCGGATCGACCCTGATGACCTCCAGCATCGCGGCCGGGAGTGACGACCCCGGGCGGGCCCTGGCCTCCCTCACCATCCTGGTCGGCCTGCTGCTCCTGGCCGCCCGACTGTTCCGACTCGGGTCAGTGGTCAACAACATCTCCGAGGCCACCCTCACCGGCATCAAACTCGGGGTGGGCCTCACCGTGGCCGGCGCCCAGCTCCCGAAACTGCTCGGCGTGCCCGCCGACCCCGACGCCGGCGCCTTCTTCGGGGAGGTGCGGGACGTGGCCGGCAAGCTCGGCGACATCAGCTGGTCGACGTTCGCCCTGTCCACGGCCACCATCCTCATGGTCGTCCTGCTCAACCGGTTCGTGCCCCGCCTCCCCGCCCCCCTGGTGGCCGCGGTGGCCGGGATCGCCCTGGTGGCCTTCGGCCACATCGATCAGCACGGGGTGGCCCTCATCACCCCGGTCCCCTCAGGGCTCCCCACCCCCGTCCTGCCCGCGGTGGAGGGGATCAGTTCGATCCTGGTCGGGGCCATCGCCATCGCCCTGATGTGCTTCATGGAGACGGCGTCGGTCGCCCACGCCCTGCACCGGCGGGAAGATCCCCCGATCGACAACAACCAGGAACTGGTGGCGAACGGCCTGGCCAACGTGTTCGGGGGATTCTTCCGGTCGCTCCCGGCGGCCGGTGGCTTCTCCCAGTCGGCCATGAACGAGGGATCGGGCTCCCGGACCCAGGTGTCCGAGCTGGTCACCGCGGGCCTGGCGGTCGCCTGCGCCCTGTTCCTGGGTGGGGTCCTCAGCGACCTGCCGGCCGCCACCCTCGGGGCCCTGGTGGTGGTGGCCGTGCTCGGCCTGATCTCCCCCGCCGCCTACCTCAGGTACTGGCGTCTCGACCGGACCTCCTTCTGGGTCGCGGTGTTGACCGCCCTGGCCGGGCTGGTGTTCGGGCTGGTGGAGGCGGTCCTGGTGGGCGTGGCGTTCACCCTGCTCACCCTGCTGCACGAGCTCAACGTCGTCGGGGTCACCGAACTCCAACTCGACGACGACGGCGATGAGCTCCTGCCCGCCGGTGACGGCACCCATCCGGTCGACGGGTTGATCGTCCTGCGGGTCGACGGGCCCCTCTACACCGCGAATGTCCGCAACGTCGTCAGCCTGGTCCACCACCATGTCGACCGGACCGACGCCCGGGTCGTGGTCATCGACCTCACCGCGGTGAGCCGGACCTCGATCACCGTGGTCGACGAGCTTACCGAACTGCACCGGAGCCTGGCCCACCACCGGGTCGACCTGTGGTGGGCCAGCGTCACCCCCGAAGTGGCCGCCGTGGCCGCCGACATCCCCGAATGGCAGGACGTGGTCGACAAGGGCCTCGTCTTCCCCACCGGCCGTGCCGCGGTCAACCGCTACCGGACCGATCCGCCCCCTCGCCGAACCGGACCGTCCGGGGTGGAGCCGGACTGAGCGGGCCTGCGGCCACCGGTCGGCTGGGCCGCCGGCCCCGCCGGCATGCCATGCTGGGCACTACGGGCCGACGGGCCCGACGAAGGGGGAATGGGGACGATGGCCGCAGTGATGACCGCAACCCGGCGCGACCTGAACGCCAAACTCGGCACCGAGATCGACGGGGTGGCCCTGACCGATCTCGACGAAGCCGGGCTGGAGGAGCTGAAGCAATTGGCGGCGGAACGGGGCGTGCTGTTCTTCCGTGACCAGCAGATGACCCTGACCGAGCAGGTGGCCCTCGGCCGCCGGCTCGGCGACCTGATGGTCCACCCGGCGGCCAAGACCTTGGACGGATACCCCGAGGTCCTCCTGGTCCACACCGACGCCGACAGCACCTACACCGCCGGTGAGGCGTGGCACACCGATGTGTCCTGCGAGGCCCGACCGCCGGCGTTGTCGATGCTGCGGATCGAACAGACCCCACCGGTGGGGGGTGACACCCTGTGGGCCTCGATGTACACGGCCTACGAAACCCTGTCACCGTCCCTGCAGGACTATCTGTCGACCCTCACCGCGGTGCACCGGGGCGACCGGGCCTACCGGGGCCGGTACGGCTACACCGGCGACCGGGAGTTCCCCGTGAACGAGCACCCGGTGATCCGCACCCATCCTCTCACCGGCCGCAAGGCCCTGTACGTGAACTCCGGGTTCACCTCCCACATCACCCAGCTCACCGCCCGGGAGAGCTCGGCCCTGCTCCGGTTCCTGTACGACCACATCGCCTACGGGGTGTTGTTCCAGGTCAGGTTCCACTGGGAACCCGGCTCAGTGGCCATCTGGGACAACCGCTGCGTGCAGCACCACGCCAGCTGGGACTACTTCCCCGAGACCCGCCACGGCTACCGGGTCACCACCCAGGGCGAGGCCCCGTACCTGGCCCCGTAGGGTTGCCGCCCTCCGGGCCGACGAGCCGGGGACGGCTACCCGCCGGCGGGCCGGTCCGGATCGACGCCAAGGGCGCGGAGGCGCTCGGCCAACGCGTCGGCCCGTTGGGTCTCGGCCTCCGCCCGCGCCGCGAACACGTCGACCAGGTCGGCGGCGAGGGCGAGCAGTTCGACATCACTGCCCGCCCGCTCCCCGCTGGGCGTCTCCACGACCAGGGCGCCGTCGACGAAGCCGACCTTCAGGCCTCCGAGCTCGGGTATGGCCCGGCCGACCCAATCGACCGGTTCGTCGTCACCGACGCCGAGGCGGAGCACCACCGGGGCGGGACCGTCGACCACCACGATGTACACAACCGACCCCAGCTCCTGAGCCCGTTTCGCCTTGGCCCGGAAGGGCCCGTAGGAATCGGTGCTCGACGGCACCTCGACCAGGACCAGGGGCGGCGGGCCGTCGGCGCCCTGGCGGTAGGAGCGGGGAGACGTCTCCACCGCTCCCGCCGGGAGCACCATGACGTCGGGCGCCGTCGGCGCACCTCCATCGGGTGGATACCAGTTCAGATCCCGGAAGACCCGGACGTCGGGACCCAGCAGCCGGGTGGCGGCCAGGGCGATGAGGTCGACGGCGCGGCGGTGGACCGCTCGCTCCGGCATCTTCAACTCATCCGGGTCGATGACCCGGCCCTCGAGGAGTTCGGCTTCGGTCGTCGCCATGGCCACAACGGTATACCTCCATGCTTCCGCGCTGGGGAAGAACCCGATGGAGGCACCGCACGACGAGCAACAACCGACCGACGACCGCCGGAGCGGTCCGGGCCGGCTGAGCCGGACGGCGGGAGGGGCCCCGAGTGACCGCGGCCGGCACGATCAGGGCTTCGAGACTAGCGGGACACCGGCGGGATCAGCGCCGGCCGCCGCCGAGCAGACCGCCAAGCACGTCGCTGAGCACCCCACCGGCGGATGCCGAGCCGCCGCCACCACCGCCCAGGATCTGACCGACGATGTCGCCGACGCCGCCGCCCGACGACGATCCGGACCGGCCGGAGCCCGAGCCACCGCCCCCCATCAGCCGGGAAGCCAGGTAGGACATGACGATCGGCGCCAGCATGGGGAGCAGCTTGCTCATCAGGCCACTGGTGACCCCGGAACCACCAGTGGATCCCAGGGCCGCGGCCACCGCGTCGGTGTTCCCGCCGAACACGTGCCGGGTGATGGCCTCACCATCGGCGACGTCGACATCGTCGATATTCACCCCGCCCTCCACCAGGGCGGGCGAGTGCTGGCCGATGGCCCGGGTCAGTGAGGCGTCACCGGCCTCGTCGGCCGCGTTGGCCTCCATACCCCCGAGCAGGGCCGGAAGGGCGGCCCAGACGGCCTGGCGAGCCGTCTCGGGATCGGTTCCCAGGCGTGATGCGATCGCATCGATGGGAAGCTGGTTGATGAGGGAGTTCAGATCGGCCATGGTCGCCACCTTTCGGGCCCGGATCCGGGCCGCTCGCGGCCGATCCTATTCAACCCGTCGGGGATATCCGAGGTTCACGACCGGGCCGTGGTTCCCCCGTCGACCACGAAGATGGTTCCCGACGCGTAGCGATTGCGGACCAGAGCCAGGGTTGCCTCGGTAATATCGGCCGGTTCGGCCGAACGGGGGACCGGGTTGTGGGCGGCCAGATAGTCGTGCTGGTCGTTCCAGGTGCTGGTCCACGGGGTGGCCACCAGGCCCGGTGCCACCGCGTTCACCCGGATCGGCCCGTACGACTTCGCCAGGAGCACCGTCATCTGGTTCAGGGCCGCCTTGCTCATCGAGTAAGCCATGGAGCTGCCCACCGGACGGACCCCGGCGATCGAGGTGATGTTGACGATGTTGCCGTCGTCGACCTCCCGCAGTTGGGGGATCGCCGCCTTGGTCACCCACCAGGTGCCGAACACGTTGACCTCGAAGGTCCGTCGGAAGATCTCGTCGGTCAGGGCGTCGAGGTCGCGGTGGTCGACCCGGGTGGTCCACCCCGCGTTGTTGACCAGCACGTCGAGCCGACCGAAGGTGGCCACCGTCATCTCCACCAGACCGAGGGCCTGCTCCTGATCGGAGATGTCGGCCTGGAGATACACGGCCCGGTCACCCAGCTCCTTGGCGATGCCTTCGCCGGCCTCCACCGACGAGGAGGAGTTGACCACCACCGAGGCCCCCAGGCCATGGAACCGGCGGACGATGTCCTCCCCGATCCCGCTCGACGACCCGGTGACGAGCACCACCCGTCCCTCGAACTCCTGTGCATCAGCCATCGCCGGAGCTTAGGGGCCCGAGCGGGCGGGAATCGACTGCGGCGCCGACCGACCCGTATGCGGTGGTGAGGGCCCGGCCCACGCCGGCGAGGGCCTCCCGCAGCTCGGGCGGGTCGTCGACCACGACCCCGGGGTGGACCCCGGCCAGCACGGCGGCGAGCTCGGCCACGTTCCACCCCCGAATCGTGATCGCCGTCCGGCCGCCCGGGGCCGGGCCGTCCACGGTCATCCGTTCGCCGAGCACGTAGCGGAGCCGGATCGTCGCCCGGTCGTCGGCCCGGATCGAGGCCCGGGCCGACCACCGGAGCTCGTCGATCACCGCCTCCACCCGGTCCCAGGCCTCGTCGATGTCGAAGTGCTCGGGCCGGGCCGCCGGTTTGTCGGTCGACTCGTACCGGTCGATCCGGTCCAGCCGGAAGGTCAGTTGGCCGGCATCGGTGCCCGCGATCAGGTACCAGCGTCCCTGCCGGCCCACGAG